>JBJMVX010000088.1:0-5680 GCA_045810445.1 Massilia sp. | reverse complement strand
TCAGGCTCTCAGCCTCGAGGACGACACTGCCTGCGTGCACTCCGTTTTCCAAGCGTCCCTGGAAATCATAACGCGGTCAACGACGAACGGTCGCCGAACACGTATAGAGGACGACGGGGTGGATTCACCGGCCCATCCCAAGCTTTTTTTTGCACTGCAGCGTTCCGCAGCGGCAGTCCTACTATAATGGTTCTTTTCGCAAAAAAACCACGACAAACCATGGAATTAGCCAAGTCTTTCGAGCCCGCCGACATTGAACAATTCTGGCGCACGGAATGGGAACAGCGCGGGTACTTCGCCGCCACCACCGATGCCAGCAAGCCCTCGTTTTCCATCCAGCTGCCGCCGCCTAACGTGACCGGCACGCTGCACATGGGCCATGCGTTCAACCAGACCATCATGGACGGGCTGACCCGCTACTACCGCATGCTGGGCCATAACACGGCCTGGATCCCCGGCACCGACCACGCCGGCATCGCCACCCAGATCGTCGTCGAGCGCCAGCTGGACGCGCAAAAAATCTCGCGCCACGACCTGGGCCGCGAAAAATTCGTCGAGAAGGTCTGGGAGTGGAAGGAAAAGTCCGGCAACATCATCACCGGCCAGATGCGCCGCCTGGGCACCTCGCCTGACTGGGCCCGCGAATACTTCACGATGGACGAGCCGCGCTCGAAAGTGGTCACCGAAGTCTTCGTGCGCCTGTTCGAACAGGGTCTGATCTACCGCGGCAAGCGCCTGGTCAACTGGGACCCGAAACTGGGCACCGCCGTGTCGGACCTGGAAGTGGTGTCGGAAGAAGAAGACGGCTCGATGTGGCATATCCGCTACCCGTTCGCCGATGGCAGCGGCTCCATCGTGGTGGCCACCACGCGTCCGGAAACCATGCTCGGCGACGTCGCCGTGGCCGTGGACCCGACCGACGAGCGCTATCAGGCTTCGCTGGGCAAGATGCTCAAGCTGCCGTTGTCGGACCGCGAAATCCCGCTGATCGCCGACGAATACGCCGACAAGGCCTTTGGCACCGGCTGCGTGAAGATCACGCCCGCCCACGACTTCAACGATTACCAGGTAGGCCTGCGCAACAAGCTGCCGATGATCGAAGTACTGACCCTGGACGCGAAAATCAGCGACGCCGCGCCAGCCGCCTACCGCGGCATGGACCGCTTCGCCGCACGCAAGCAGATCGTGGCCGACCTCGATGCACAGGGCTTCCTGGTCGAAGTCAAACCGCACAAGCTGATGGTGCCACGGGGCGACCGTACCGGCGTTGTCATCGAACCGATGCTGACCGACCAGTGGTTCGTCGCCATGAGTAAACCTGCCCCGGAAGGCACTTACTTCCCCGGCAAATCGATTGCCGAAGTGGCGCTGGAAAAAGTGGCCGACGGCGAGATCAAATTCGTCCCCGAAAACTGGAGCACTACCTACAACCAGTGGCTCAATAACATCCAGGACTGGTGCATCTCGCGCCAACTGTGGTGGGGCCACCAGATCCCGGCCTGGTACAGCGACGATGGCCAGGTGTTTGTGGCCAAGACTGAAGCCGAAGCCCAGGCGAAGGCCGGTGCCGCCGGCGTGACGGGCGCCCTGCGCCGTGACGACGACGTGCTCGATACCTGGTTCTCCTCGGCGCTGGTGCCCTTCTCCACCATGGGCTGGCCGGAAGAGACGCCAGACATGAAGATGTTCATGCCGTCTTCCGTGCTGGTGACCGGTTTTGACATCATCTTCTTCTGGGTCGCGCGCATGGTCATGATGACCACCCACTTCACCGGCAAGGTGCCGTTTGAAACGGTGTACGTGCATGGCCTGGTGCGTGATTCCAGCGGCCAGAAAATGTCCAAGTCGAAGGGCAATACGCTAGACCCCATCGATCTGATCGACGGCATCGGCGTCGAAGAACTGGTTGCCAAGCGCACCACGGGCCTGATGGACCCGCGTATGGCGGACAAAATCGCCAAGGCGACGCGCAAGGAGTTCCCGGAAGGGATAGCCGCCTACGGCACCGACGCCGTGCGCTTCACCATGGCCAGCTACGCTTCGCTGGGCCGCAACATCAACTTCGACCTGGGCCGCGCTGAAGGCTACCGCAACTTTTGCAACAAGATGTGGAATGCGACCAAGTTCGTCATGATGAACACCGAAGGCCACGACTGCTCGCCCAACGAGGCGGGCCTGTCGCAGGCTGACCGCTGGATCATCTCCATGATGCAGCGGGTGGAGCTGGACATGGCCAAGGGCTTTGAAGACTACCGCTTCGACAACCTGGCCGCTTCCATCTACAAATTCGTGTGGGTTGAATACTGCGACTGGTACCTGGAAGTGTCCAAGGTCCAGGTCCAGCAAGGCACGCCGGCGCAACAGCAAGCGACCCGCAACACGCTCTTGCGCGTGATGGAAGTGGTGCTGCGCCTGGCCCACCCTATCATTCCTTTCGTGACCGAAGCGCTGTGGCAAGCCATCGCGCCGCTGGCGGGCAAACAACTTGATACAGCTGGGGACTCGATCATGCTCCAGCCGTATCCTATTGCCAATCCAGCCCTGATCGACGAAGCGGCTGAAGCCTGGATGGGACAACTGAAAACGCTGGTGGACGCCACGCGCAATCTGCGTGGCGAAATGCAGCTCTCGCAGAGTTTGCGCGTGCCGCTGATCGTGGAGGCGCAGGACGCGGCCGACCAGGAGCGCCTGCAAGGCTTTGCGCCCTACATCCAGTCGCTGGGCAAGCTCTCGGAAGTTAATATCGTCACGGCCCTGCCAGAGTCGCCAGCGGCGGTGTCGGTGGTGGGCACCACCAAGCTGATGCTGAAAGTGGAAATTGACGTGGCTGCCGAACGCGAGCGCCTGACCAAGGAAATCACGCGTATCGACGGCGAGATCGCCAAGGTCAACGGCAAGCTGGGCAACGAGAGCTTTGTTGCGCGCGCGCCGGCGGCAGTGGTCGCGCAGGAACAGGAACGGCTGGTCAACTTCTCAGCCACGCTGGCGAAACTGCGCGAGCAATTGGGCAAACTGTGATGGCAATTCTGACGAAAGGCGGTCTCATGAAATCGTTTCTGCGTTGTGGCGCCCTGCTCCTGTGCACCAGCCTGGCTTCGCTGGCGATGGCGCAGGAAGCCTCGCCCGTGGGCCTGTGGAAGAATATCGACGACATCACCGGCAAGCCCAAGGCGCTCATTCGCATCACGGACAACAAGGGTGAGCTGCGAGGTCAGATTGAGAAGCTGTTTTTGGCACCGGGCGCCGATCCCAATCCCAAGTGTGAGCTGTGCCAGGGTGCCAACAAGGACCAGCCGGTCATTGGCATGGTCTTCATGTCAGGCCTGCGCAAGAACGGCAATGAGTACACGGGCGGCGAAATCCTGGACCCGGACGACGGCAAGGTCTATCGCAGCAAACTGACCCTGGTTGACGGTGGCAAGAAACTCAATGTGCGCGGCTACATTGGCGTGCCGCTGTTCGGGCGCTCGCAAATCTGGCTGCGCCAGGAATAGTGTCCCCAACGTCGGGGTCTGACCTCGAAGTGGAACGAGACATCGTCACGACTTGACGCGCCCACTTGCTCGCGTCATCGCTGCTTTTCTGCCGAGTAGAAACCGCTGAGCTCCTGTTCGCCAAAGACGCGATCCACATCTTTTTCATCGATCGCCTGCAAGGCTTCGTCCACCGCCTTCACGCCAGGCTTCTTGCTGCGGGTCGACCCCAGCAAGGCGCCATCCCAGCTGTAGACTTCGCGCCACTCGCATTGCTCGCAATTGCCACCATTGGACATGTGGGCGACGATATAGCGCTTCTCAGAGGCGGTCCTGACGCAAGTGAGGCTGCCGATTTTCTCTTCCACGATCGCCGGCTCGTCCCCTTCGCCCTTCTTGGGAACAAACTCATGGACGCCGAACTGTTTGCCGGTGGCCGCATCGCGCACGGCCAGGCTCTGGCGCGTGCAAGCGAGCGCGCGCGGGCCGTACAGGTCCATACAGCTGGCCTCGACCACCACCTCGCGCTCATCGCACGCGACAGTGGCAACTTTCGGGATGAGGCTTGCCTGCGCTGCAGCGACGGCGGATGCTGAGGCAGAGACAGATGCCGGCGCCACTACCGGCACCTGCGCAATCGCGCCTGGCGCCGGCTTGTCGGAACAGGCTTGCAGACTGGCCGCGACAAGGATGCAGAGCGTAAGACAGGCAGTTGGTTTGATCAAACTATGCACATGCTGCCTCTCATTGTTTGGCTGCGACAAGCGACATGCAGGTCTGTGCTGCCGCCTTCTGCTTGGCATCGGCGAGGCCCTTGAGCGCGCCTTCAAACTGCATGCGCAACGGCGCGCGTTTAGGCAGGGCGGTGATAACGCCCAGGGTGGTGCTGAACTCCGGATCGTAAAACATGGCGCACGACGATCCGGCATCGATCACGGCGGCGCAGCCAGCGGCCTTGGCCAGGTCGGCCATCACGCCGGGATCGACCACCTTTTTGCCAGCAGCAGGGCCGAAGGACGCCCAAGTTGGTCCCAGTGCCAGGCCCATCTGCGTTTCGATCGCCTTGGTGATGGCGGCGATGTTGGCGTCCGTCAAACCGGCGTCGGTGCGCGCGCATTGAAGGGCGGCGCCTCGGGCGTTGGCAACGCCGGCGACGAGCATGAGTGTAGCGATGGTCACTGCAAATCGTGTGTTCATGTTATTCCTTGTACCGGAGGCCGATGACCTTGAGCGGCTTTTGATAGGACCCGATCATCGGAGACACTGTGGTGAATTTTTGGCTAAGCGGGAAGGCGTGCACTAGCTGCGCTTGGCGTGGCGCGCCAGGTGTCGGTCTAACTGATTGGCAAAATTCTGGCGGTCGGCCTGGCCAAATGGGGCCGGCCCGCCAGTATCGACGCCACTACCGCGCAGCTCATCCATGAATGCGCGCATGGTCAGCATTTGTGCGATATTGTCCTCGGTATAAAACTCGCCGCGTGGATTGAGCGCGTAACCGCCCTTGGCCAGCACGTCGGCAGCAAGTGGGATGTCCCCGGTCACCACCAGGTCGCCTGGTGCGAGCAGGCGCACGATTTCGGCGTCGGCCACGTCCGCGCCAGAGGGCACTTGCACCGCGCGCACGAAGCGCGAAGGAGGCACCCGCATCAGTTGGTTGGCCACCAGGGTCACCTGCAGTTGCAGCCTCTCGGCAACGCGGTACAGGATCTCCTTGATGGCCACGGGACAGGCGTCCGCATCTACCCAAATTTGCATCATCGTTTGCCGGCTCCTTGATTGAGCTGCAAGTATACTGGCTGGCGACGCAATGCTGCCAAATATGCTATCGTCTGCGCCTTGTTTTTATCTCCGCTGCCGCACGCGGACTTTGCCAGTCATGATTTTCCTGCGCATGTTTTCCTTCCTTGCTGGAAGTTTTGTTTTGTTCGGCTCGCCATTTCTGCTGCTCTCCGCCCATCAACAGAGCGGTCCTGGTGCCACTGTCATTCTGGCAGTGCTGACCTTGCTGCTGTTTGCCGGCGTGTATTTCTATTTCTCGCTGTTCGGCCATCGAAGTGGGCGCTCGCCCCGTCTGCGCTATCTGGGCGCGGGCATGATTGCGTTTCAGTTGATGGCAGGAAGCTGGTTGCTGACAACCTCGCATAACGCCAAGGCGCTGGTGGCGTCGGCGCCACTGCTGTGCTTTACCGTGTTCTTGTTCCTGGCTT
>JBJMVX010000087.1:0-19801 GCA_045810445.1 Massilia sp. | reverse complement strand
GAAAAGGTGCAGCGCAGACGGCCAGGAAAAGAAACGCTTGGATTTTACGCAGAAGACATGCGGCGATTGGATTCAGTGAAATCGGCGTTAGCTGAATGGTTCTAAACCTTTCTGGTCACCCGCGAAGTGATCGGCAGCTTTCGCGCCCCTTTTTCAGACGTTTGAAAATTCAAATTGCGAGTTCAGGGTCAGAGAACGTGGGCCTCGAGCTGACGTTCGAGTCGTTCGGCGATGCTCGGATCGCTGAAGGACAGTGCTCCCGTTATATTGTTCCCAACGAGTCGTTGCGCGCCTGGGAGTTGGCGATAATGCGTCAAAATATTCCGGGACTCGCCCACCAGGTTCTCGTAGTTGACTGTATAGAACAGCGTCTCATCCTCATGTTCAGAAACAGAAAAACGTGGTGCATGCGCAGCACCATACCTTCTGCTCGTATCCACTTCAGGAATCACCGTTTCAAACTCGACGGCGGCGCCAAATGCACGCATGCCCCTGACCACCTGTGCGATCAGTTGATCAATACTGAAGCCGCCGCCGAACGCCCCAGTGTTGTCCATAATCACCGGCGTAAAACCTTCCTCAATCAAGAACTTATTCAGCAGCGTCATGGTATTTAACCTGCCGTTTGCATCCTGAAAAAAGTGACCGACGTGCAAGGCGCGAATCGCCTTCACGATAACGCCAAGTTTGCGTTTATTGATAATCGCCTGGGTGGCTCCGCCGACGTCATGGATTTCGGCGTAGTACCGACCCAAAACTGCCTGGATACGCTCACGGGCGGTATCGGCCCCGCCAGCCACATTTGCGGAAAAGCTGTCGCCAACTGGGTGGAGAACGGCATTGGGATTCTCAGCGTTCGCCAGGGCTTGCCTGCCCTTGTAGTGCACCTGACTCAGACTACCGTTTCCGGGATGTTGCCCGTTAGGATTCGCTAAGTTAAATCCCAGCGTTCCCTCCGCCGCCATTTCCCGCAGTCCCGTTAAAGATGGCAGCTGCAAATCGGCTTCACTATCAGCAGACGGCGTGGAGAATACGCCGAACCTTGTTTCAGGACCACTGTAACCTAGCGGCATCTTGTCATACCCACCATCCTCACCGCTTTTCAATGTCCGATCCGCGACCTGAGTGTGCATTGCTGTGTACTCATCCGCGTCTATGGCAACACGAGTGCCAGCGACCGCCGTCGCGACATGGTCATTGAACGAAGAACTCATCGCTGAGTAGTAGCCCGGCGAGCTTTGCTTATCGAATTTCAACGCGTTCGTGGCATTCGATTCCGTCCCAAGCCGTTGGGCGCCCTTGTCAATGAAGAGTTTCCACCATTGATCTGCCGGCATTCTCGACATGTAGGGATTGTCTTTTTGCTGGGGCGTTGATGCATCCCTCCTGTGCTTGACCACGCTGTAGGCGACTGTCTCATTGCGGTTAGGTTCCGCGATTTGGTGGAGACTATTGATCAGATTAGTGAGGATGGGCCCAGTCTTGTTCAGTGCCCCCACCCAGTTGGCGAATTCGGAAGGCCGTTCCGTGTCGTACATTCCTTCCGCAGCGCTGCGCCCTACAGCATTTACCCTGAGCATTTGCGCCACCATTCGCGGGCCATGCTGCTCCGCGCCGTTGAGCGCCTTTTGTGGCAGTACACGGGAGCGATTCTTCGCCCGCTCAGACAGCGCTTGTTGGTGCACCACCTGGGGGCTGTTTGCCAGCGGTTCGAGTTTGGCGTAAGCATGCTCTGTTCCCAAGCCGGCGGCGCGTCCCCCCATCACGTCTGCCTCACGCTCCAGACTCCGATCGTCATTGACCGGAACCGTGCGCGCCATCTGCATGGTCGGCCGGACCCTTCCCTGTGCCTGCTGGACGACGTGCCAGGCCTCGTGCGGTAAATGTTTTTCCCGGCCCGGCGCGAGGTGAATTTCGCGGCCTTGGGCGTAGGCATGGGCCTGCAATTGCGCCGGCTTATCCGAGTTATAGTGCACCTTCACATGATCCATGCTCATGCCCGAGAGCGACTCTATCCCTGACTTCAATTGATTGGGCAGGCCGGTATTGTTGGGTTTTTCTTTGCGCTGCGCGGGCGATAACTCTGGTGACACTGTACCGTCCCCTTGCGGTCGATTTGCTGCGCCAAAGAGTGCATCCATTTCATGACGCTGCATCACCATTCGCGGACTATTGTGAATGGCGTCGCTCCGTGCCCGTTGCTGCAACACACGCGGGCTGTTATTCATCATCTCTACCAGGTCGCGTTGTGCCACCGACCGCTTATCCACCAGCCTCCGCTCCTGGGTTGGAGTTCTGGCGGTTTTCGCTTGGACTGCATTAGCGGAATTTTTTGATTGAAGTGGTGCTCGCATGGGTGGCCTTCGTCGAAGAGCGGCGTTATCGATACGACTGCTTGATCATACCCCTCTTTTTTCTTTTTTCGACCACAGCGACTTCTTTCGATATCGCATAAAGCACAATCGACAAATCTACTTCGTGAGGTTACTTTTCGCGTAAGCGATCATATCGCGGGGCTAACGTGCACCAGCCACACCTGCCGACGTGACAATATCGCTGTTTGGCCGTATTCCCTGATGGACCCAGCGGGAGCGCAGGTGATATGATTATTTGCTCCGCGACGCGGATGGGCACAAGGGCGCTCGCTCCTTGAGGACCACTCATGAAAATTCGTTCCCGTCTCAAGCATGGCGCTGCCGGCTTGCTCGCTAGATTCATTAGCCGCAACAATGACTACCAAGGTTTCTGGGCGCCGGGCTTACTCTACAGCTATGTGCGCGTTGAACCTTGGCGTGTCGAGTTCGATCTCATTTCCGGAAAAGCCAGTCCTAACAATACAGTTGCGGCCAGTGTGGCTACCGACCAGGCGTCATTTTTGCGTGCCGCGCTGTTAAAGCAGAATTTTGACTGGCAAACGCTAAAACGGGCCACGCTCACCGTGCAGTTCAATGCTGGCGTAGCGATCGAGCATTCGGCGACCAACATGGGCGAGCCTTTTGTATGTTCTGTCGAGCTCGAATCGGTAGCAGGACATAGTACAAAGGTTAGCGTGACTGGCCGTTGCGCAGCATGGCAGGCCGGCGTTTTTTCGGGAAGGGCCGGGGCCCTATCACCTCAGCTTTAATTTTTAATGTACGGGGTCTCTTCGCGTATAGGTAGATCTTGGGTGCGATGCCAACCTTGCGCGCATCGCGCAATTTCGGGAGTGACCGCGCAAAATCGGCCAAAAGCTGTCGGTCATACAAAGGCAAATGAGAATGCAGATTGTAGACGAAAAACTCGATGTCGCAGCGCTTAAGGCAATTGGCTGGGATGTCGTTCAGCTGTTGCGCGCGGGCCAAATCAAGGCGCTGGCAGGCAGATTTGGTTACGCCCTTGCGTTCGGTCGGGAGCTCGAAGCCGCCATACGCGAAGACCTAGCAGAATGCCTTGGGCAGATCGGGGCTGACGACTTTGCGTCGCATGCAAAATGTGACTACGAAGTGAAATTCTTCGAACTGAATTCATCAAATCTTATCGCCTTGGTCGAGTGCGTAATCCCCGCAAACAACGGAAATGAAGTGTTGGCCGAAGTTGTGATCACGTCAGACGGGCGTAAACGATATGCCACCTTAGAGCAAATCAGTGCAATAAATTGAGCAGCGCTACCGCCCCTCACCAAACTCGGCCTCAAACGCAGCAAACGTGCCGTCGTTTTTCCGATCCAAAACCGCGAAGCTCACCAGCGCGAACGCGTCACGGTAGCGCGGATTGCGCAGCAGATGGTCGCCGAACCAGCGTGCCATATCGACTGGCCGGTTTCCAAATACCCCACAACCCCAGGCGCCCAGGACCAGCGTAGTGTGGCCGTGGTGCACTGCCAGTGCGAGCAGCTTGTCGATGCGACCGGCCATGACAGCGTCCACCTCGCAAACACGCTCGGGCTCGTTGCGCGCCAGGGCGCCGCGGTTGACGGCCGGCGCGGTCACGATCGATGCAATATATGGCGTGTCGAGCAGTGCGTAGCCATCGTCGCGAAAGACCGGCACTTGCGGCGAGTAGATCATGTCGTCCAGGTACATGCACGAGCCCAGCGCACGGTTGGCCTCATACATGGGCGACATCTGCACAATGCAGGGATATAGCCCGGACGACTTGGCAAGGTTTTCTTCTTGTGCCTCCGCACCGCCCAGAAAGCCACCGCCGGGATTCTTGGCCGATGCAAAATTGAGGCACAGCGGGTCTCGGTGCCCCGCGCCGACAAGACGGCGCGCCGCCGAGAAGGTCGATTCATTGTGGACTTCAAATTGCGTTACATGCCGCGTGCTGCTTGCGCCGCTGCGCGTCAAATGCGCCAGTGCGGCGCCAGTGTAGTGGACCGATGCGCCCTTGGCGTAGTCCAGCTCGCGCGCAATGCTGATGTCCACGCCTGCAGCATTGCGATAGCTGCCTGCGGCCAGGATGGCTAGCGTGTCTTTGGCGATCCCGGATCGGAATTCTCGATTGTTCATGGTTTGGTTGCTTTCTTTTTCTTATGGTTTGTAGCGTTCCTTCATTTACCAACACGGCTGTGTATGGACGGAACACGCGCATCATAAAATACTTAGTTGTTGACCGCAACTAACTTATATTGAAATTTGCACTAAGTATGAAAACTGCGCTACAATCCGGCCTTGGCAACCGGGACCATCATGACTATCGACCAGCGCACCGAGCAGGAATTTTTAAGCAGCTACAACATCCACGACTTCGACGTGCCCTTGACCAGCGTCGATCTGGTGATCTTCACGGTGCGCGAGCAGCAGTTGCACGTCTTGCTCGTGCGGCGCAGTGAGCATCCCTATCGCGGGCAATGGGCACTGCCTGGTGGTTTCATCGACATCCGGCGCGACCATGATCTGGACGCGACAGCCTTGCGCAAGCTGCGCGAGAAAACCGGCGTGGCCACGCCCTACCTTGAGCAGTTGCAGGGCTTTGGCAGCGCCACGCGCGACCCGCGCGGCTGGTCCGCCACGTTCGCCTACTTCGCATTGATCGCCTCGGAGGGCCTGGAATTGCTCCACGGCGGCGGCACCGATGCAGCCAGCTGGCACAAGGTGGACGGAGTCGGCGTGGATCACGCACTGGCATTCGATCACGCCACCATTCTCGAAACCGGCGTCAACCGGCTGCGCGCGCGGGTCGAACACAGCGCCTTGCCTGTGCATCTGCTGCCGGAGGAATTTACGCTGTCCGATTTGCAGAAGGTCTACGAGATTGTGGTCGGTCGTCAGGTCGACAAGAGCGCGTTTCGAAAGCGCATCAAGGAAGGCGAATATCTCGAGGAAATCCCCGGCAAGATGCGCCATGCCAGCAACCGGCCCGCGCAGCTGTATCGGGCCAAAATGCCTTAGCTTTATCCCTTATGAACATCAATAAAAACAATAAAAAGGAACACCATGGAAAACAATCAACATGAACGACGTAGCAAATTCCTCTCTCTGATTCTGCGCCACCAGCCCGAAAAAATCGGACTGGAACTCGATTCCAGCGGATGGGCAGATATCGATCTGCTGCTGCAGAAGGCGGCCGCACATGGCAAGCTCATGTCACGCCAACAGTTGGAGGCAGTCGTGGCCAATTGCGACAAGCAGCGCTTTGCCCTGAGCGACGACAAGCAACGCATCCGCGCCAACCAGGGGCACTCCCTGGCTGCGGTTGACCTGGCGCTGACACCCACCACGCCGCCCGAGACCTTGTTTCACGGCACGGCCAGCCGCTTCATCGCATCCATCCGCGCCACGGGGCTGACGCCAGGCTCGCGCAATCATGTGCACCTGTCGCTGGAACTGGAGACGGCCAGCAAAGTCGGACTGCGGCATGGGAAGCTGGTCATGCTGTCCGTGCGCGCCGGCGCCATGGCGGCCCAAGGCCACGCATTTTATGTGTCGGAAAACGGGGTATGGCTCACTGCCGCCGTGCCGCCAGAATTTATCGATTTTCCCGCTTGATCATTCCCATTTGGCCAACCACGCTACACGGCTAATCGAACAGGCCGGCGATATCGCTCAGCAGGTCGATGCCATTGACGACATCGACGACATCGAGTCCGCCGCCAGTGCCCAAATCTGAAGTGCCTGGGCCGACCTTGCGGTTGCGCGCCCGCTCTTCTTCATCGGCGCGCATCTGCGCATCCATCGCTGCAATCTTCTCGCTTGAGAACAGCAGTTCGGACGGGAGCGCCGCACCGCAATACAGGCACTTGTTGATTTTTCGGTTCAGGATGCCGCGATCACAGATCGGGCACACAAACCTGGAACGGATTTCCATGTCGGGATCCTTGTTGCACAGTTGCCCATATGTTACTTGGTATTGAGAACAAGGGCAGGCTGTCATTCTGCACTGGGGGCAATGTTTATTGACAACGTACAAACCGCAATGGTAGCGTGAAGCCACTTTCCACGGGGCGTCAATGAGCAATTTTCTGCAGGTCGTGTTTTCCGGGATGGTGCTCGGGCTTATCTACAGCGTAATCGCGCTCGGCTATCAAGCCACCTACAGCACCTCCAAAACCCTCAATTTCGGCCAGGGTGAGGCGGTCGCTTTCGGCGGCCTGCTGACGTACACGCTGGCGCCTTATGTCAGTTATTGGGGCGCCATTCCCATTGTCGCTGTCGCTGGTGCCGCCCTGGGACTGATCACCTACCATGCGGCCGTTGCCCCAGCACTTAAACGCGGCTCCGAATCGGGCTGGATCCTGGGCACCATCGCCCTTGGCCCGCTGGTGCTCAAAAACGTGTTTGAAGCCATCTGGGGCAATGACGATCTGGCCGTTGCAGCGCCGTTCTCCAGCACGCCGTTTGTGCTCTTCGACATTCGCATCCTGCCAATGGAGTTGCTGACCATGGCCTGCGTGGGCGTGGCAGTCATCGGACTGGCCCTGTTCATGACGCGCACCCGCTACGGCAAGGCCGTCACGGCAGTGGCAATCAACCGCGATGCTGCCGAACTGATGGGCATTCGTTCCTCGCTGGTCGTGTCCGGCTCGTACGCCCTGTCCGGCGCACTGGCCACGCTGGCGGGCCTTTTGATCGCACCCTTGACCACCACCAGCGCCAGCATGGGCGTGGTGCTGGGCCTGAAAGCCTTCCAGGTCGCCGTGCTGGGCGGCTTGACCTCTGTGCGCGGCGTCTTGATTGGCGGCCTGTTCATCGGCGTGCTGGACGCCGTCACGGCCTACGCAGTCTCCTCGCGCTACAAGGAAATTCCTGGCCTGGTGTTGCTGCTGCTGATGCTGTGCTTCCGTCCGACCGGCCTGTTCGGCGCTGCCGTCATCAAGAAAGTCTGACCACCATGACGCCGAAAAATTTTCCCTTCGATATCAGCATCACCGTGGCGGTGCTGGCCCTTGCCGCACTGGCCGTTCCTGTTCTGCAGCCGTCCGGCTATCTGCTCACGGTCCTGTCGTTAATCGGCATGTACGCCATTGCGCTCAAGGGCCTGGACTTCGTCACTGGCTACACCGGCGAAATCAGCGTTGGCCACGCGGCCCTGTTTGGCCTGGGCGCCTACGCGGCCGGCTGGAGCGCGCTCAATCTGCACGTGCCGCTGGCGCTGGCATTCCCGCTGTCGATCGGCGTGGGCGCCTTGTCGGCCTGGCTCATTTCGTTTCCGCTGCTGCGCGTCAATGGCCCCTTCCTGGTGCTGACCACCTTTGCCTTTGGCCGCATTGTGTACGTCTTCCTGTCCCAGACCACCGACATCACGGGCGGGCAGAGCGGCATGCAGATTGATCAGCAGCCAGTGTTTGGCCACATGCTCACCTCGTGGAATTTTTATTATCTGATCTGGGCCTGCCTGGTGCTCTCGACCGCAGTGGCGCACTGGATCGTCCACTCCAAGACAGGGCGCGCCTTTGAAGCGCTGCGCGATTCGCCGATCGCCACCGACTGCATGGGCATAGGTACCGCACGTCACAAGCAGGGGGCTTTTGTGCTCTCCGGCGCCTTTGGCGGTCTGGCCGGTTTCCTGTACGTGTATTCCAAGGGCATTGTGTTCCCCGACTCCTTCGGTTTCGAGATGAGCCTGATGTTCCTGATGGCGGCCCTGTTCGGCGGCAAAAAATCCATGGCCGGTCCCTTGCTGGGATCGGCCTTCGTGGTCGTGTTCCCTGACGTGCTGGGCAACCATGCCTACTTCCAGGCCTTCGCGATTGCCACCCTCATCATCATCCTGGGTGTGGGCGCATTGCGCATCAAGCAGGGCGGACGCAGCGCCATGAAGGCCATGCTGGTACCGCTGGCGTTTGCGCTCGGCCTCGTAGCGCTGGCCTATACGGTGGAAGACTTGAACGCCCACCGGTTGGCCATTTACGGCGCCATCGTGCTCATGGTGGTGTCCTACCTGGGCAATGGCATCATGGGGCTGCTGCCGACCTATGTGCCCTCGCATAAATCGGTGAAGGCCAGCGAAGGCAGTGGCATCGTGCGCGTGACCCAGGCCACCAATCCCCTGCTGGAAGTGCAGGATGTGACGATGGCGTTTGGCGGCTTCAAGGCGCTGGCCAATGTGTCCTTTAGCGTGGCGCCAGGCAGCGTGATGGGCCTGATCGGCCCTAACGGTGCTGGCAAGTCAACCATGATGAATGTGCTGACCGCGCTCTACAAACCGACGACGGGCAGTGTGCGCTTCGATGGTCAGCCGCTGGCTCATGTGGCGACCACCCGCATTGCCACGCTGGGCCTGTCGCGCACCTTCCAGAACCTGCAGGTGTTTGGCGACCTGTCCGTGCTCGACAACGTCCTGGCCGGCATGCACCACACCTTGGACAAGCAGTCGCCCGGACGCGCCATGGCGCTGCTCACGCTGGTGGGCCTGGCCGACCGCGCCCACGCGCTGGCCAAGAATCTGTCCTACGGCCAGCAGCGTTTCCTGGAAATTGCACGTGCCCTGGCCACCAATCCCAAGCTGCTGCTGCTCGATGAACCGGCCGCCGGCCTGCGCGGGGCCGACCTGTCGGCGCTCAAGGGCTTGATCAGCACCATCAAGGCCCACGGCATCGCGATTGTCCTGATTGAGCACCATATGGATGTGGTGATGGAACTGTCCGACACGATCACCGTGCTTAACTTTGGCCAGGTACTGGCACGCGGCACCGGGCCCGAGATTGAATCGAACCTGGCCGTGCAAGAAGCCTACCTGGGCGCCTGAGCCCCATCCGCACCAGAAAAGCCCATGACAAACGCCCTCGTACTTTCCCAGGTCAACGCCAGCTACGATGACAACCACGTGCTGCACAACGTCAGCATGACGGTGCCGCAAGGGAGCATCGTTGCCATCCTGGGCGCCAACGGCGCCGGCAAGTCGTCCACCCTGCGCGCCATTTGCGGGCAGATCCGCAACACCAGCGGCTCCATCGTGCTCGACAGCCAGCAGCTGGTCGGCAAGCCGGCCTACCAGATCGCCGCTGCCGGCCTGGCCCATTGTCCGGAAGGGCGCCAGATCTTCGGGCCGATGACGGTGCGCGAAAACATCCTGCTGGGGGCATTCACGCGCAGCGACACCGAGCAGATCGAGGCCGATGTGGAGCGCATGTTCACCCTGTTTCCGCGCCTGCGCGAACGGGCCGCGCAACTCGGTGGCACCCTGTCGGGCGGCGAGCAGCAGATGCTGGCCATTGCCCGCGCGCTCATGCTGCGCCCGCGCGTGCTGCTGCTCGACGAGCCGTCCATGGGACTGGCCCCCAATATCGTCAATGACGTTTTTGCCACGATTGAAAAACTGCGCGCGGACGGTTTGACCATCGTACTGGTTGAGCAATTTGCACGGCGCGCACTGGCCGTGGCCGACTTCGGTTACGTACTGGCACGCGGCGCCGTGGTCATGTCCGGCACCTCGGCCGACCTGTCCGCCGACGCTGGCCTGGTGGCCTCGTATCTGTCCTGACGCGGTACGCAGTTTGCTGCGTTGCCGCATGCTGGAAATGCGCTAGACTATTTCTTGCCCTACCGACTTGTTCTATCGAATCTCGCACTTCACCTTTAAGGAATCCGCATGAAAGCTACCCAGATCGCCCTCGCTGCCGCCCTGTGCCTGGCCGCCAGCGCCCAAGCTGCCGACACCATCAAGATCGGTTCCCTGCTGCCGCTGACGGGCGGCTCGGCCAATATGGGCGTGTCGGCCCGCGACGGCCAGCGCCTGGCGGTGAAGGCCATCAATGCCAAGGGCGGCGTCCTGGGCCGCCAGCTCGAACTGGTGGAGCTGGACGACGAAGCCAAGCCGGAAAAAGCAGCACAGAACATGCAAAGCCTGCTCTCGAAAGGCATCGTCGCCTGTTCCTGCGGCGTCAATACTGGCGTGGTGGCGTCCTACCAGAAGGACATGCAGGCGGCCAAGATCCCCAACGTGATTCCTGCCTCGGCCGGCACCAAGCTGACCAAGACCTTCGCTACTGCGCCGGAAGGCAATTACACCTTCCGCGTGCAAGCCAATGACACGCTGCAAGCGCAGATGATGGTCGACTACGCCGTGAAGAAGGGCTACAAGAAAATCGCGCTGCTGTCCGATTCCACACCCTACGGCGTAGGCGGCCATGGCGACATGGTCAGCCAGCTCGCTGCGCACAAAATGACGGCAGTGTCGGACGCGACCTTCAACCTGAAGGACACCGACATGACGGCGCAACTGCTCAAGGCCAAAGAAGCCGGCGCGCAGGTGCTGCTGGTGTACGGCATCGGTCCCGAGCAGGGGCAGATCGCCACTGGCAACACCAAACTGGGCATGAACCTGCCGCTGATAGGCTCCTGGCCCAATGCCATGGATTCCTTCCTGTCGATTGCTGGCGCCTCGGCCGAAGGCGCCGTGTCGCCACAGACCTTCGTCGAAGGCACCACCACCGCTGGCGGCCAGGAGTTCGAGTCGGCTTACCACCACGAATACAAGCGCGCGCGCATCGTCAATCCGACGGCAGCGGCGGGCGGTCACGATGCCATCTACCTGATCGCCGCGGCCATCAAGCAGGCCAACAGCACCGACGGCACCAAGGTCAAGGAAGCGCTGGAAAATCTGGCCACGCCGGTGGTCGGTGCGGTCACAACGTACAAAAAACCGTACACCAAGGATGACCATGAAGCGATCAAGGCAGGTGTGCCTGTGATGGCGACCTGGAAGAAGGGCGCGATCGTTCTGGCGCCAGCCAAGTAAGGCAAGCGGCCAAGCTTCAAGCTTTACTTCACCCTCCTGCTTTACCACGCATCGTTCCCGCTTTCGCGAGGACGATGCCGTGTCGCGGCCTGTTCGCTTATGCAGGCCGAATGACGGTTAGAATGCGTGCATGACACCGGGAGCGGTGTTCAATCATGTAAAAATTGCAATTGGTGAAGATACGGGATCCGTGGTGAGCAAACGATTGACTTGGCCGGCGGCCATCGCCCTGCTGCTTTGCTGCGCAGCCGCCCAGGCAGGGCCACCCGAGCTGGTCATGCTCGCGCCGCTCAATCACACCATGCCCATTGCGCGTTTTTCCGACAACGAGCTCGCAGGCGGGATCCTCAAGGACTTGGGCGAGCTGCTCGCGGCCAAGCTGGGGCGCAGTGCGCGCTTCATCGCCGTGCCGAGCCGGCGCGTGTCGATGATGCTGGCCACCGGCAAGGCAGACGGGGTGTGTTTTGTGCAGCCGCACTGGATCGATGGCGAATACCACTGGAGCGCCGAGTTGATCCCCACCGGCGGCGTCGTGTTGGCGCGGGCCGATGCGCCGCCTGTCCTGCGCCTGGACGACTTGCGCGGCAAGCGCGTCGGCACTGTGGCTGGCTACCGCTATCGTTATCTGGAGCCCTTGCTGGGCAAGGATTTTGTGCGCGACGATGCGCCGTCGGCCGAGCATAACCTGCGCAAGCTGCTGGCAGGACGCACCCGCTACGCCTTGCTCGAGCAGTCGACGGCCGCCTGGCAGGTCAAGAATGACACGAGCCACAGCCTGCGCCTGGACGTCATCTACGAACACAATATGGCACGCTGCGCATTCGCGCAAAATTCAACTATTCCCTACGCCGAGATCAAGCGCGCCACTGACAGCATCATTGCTGAACATGGCGTGGACAAGATCATGGCGCGCTATCGCTAGGGCGGCTCACTGGGGGAGCTGGTACCGCGCGCCATCGTAGTGCATCAAGCGCTTCTGGATGGTCGGCTTGCCGCCCTCCGGTCCGATTTTCGAAATCAGCACCAGGTCCGCGTAGCCCTTGCTGCGCGATGGGGCAATGGCTAGGGCGTTGTTGGTGTTGATGACCACCGGAGTGGGCTGATTTTCTGCGCCATCACCGCATTCAAAGGTGTGGGTGCTTTCATCGATGTAGGAGTCCGAGAGCGTCAGGCCGGACAGCACAGCGCGTAGGCTGCCCTGCTCGCGCACATACAAACTGCGTTGGTCGCCATACCAGTGCGTCGCGCAGTAGTGGGCTGGCGTGTCGATGATCAAATCAACCGCAAAGGCAAGTACGCCCGGCGCCAACTGATAGCGGGCGGTGTCGATGGACAGTGCGCGCAGACTCATCGTCGCGTCTTCCTGCACGGTCTGGCGCAAGGCGCTGACAATCTTGCCGGTGCGCCGATCCAGCAGTACGGTGAGCTGCTGCTTTTCCTCATTCACGCCGGCGTCGTAGGCCAGGGCAGCAATTTCCAGGTCGGGAAATGCAGGCCAGCGTTTGCAGGCTGCCGCCATCAGCACGCCATCGCCCTCATTCCTCATGCTGAAGTTGGCCACCTTGAAGTGGGCGCCAACGGCGGCGATGGTCTCGGCGCTGCAGGTTTGCAGTTGCTCGGGCGTGAGCTGGCTTGCTGCCACCTCTGCCGCTTTAGCTGCCGCTGCGGCAGCCGCTTCCTCGGCCTTTCGCTTGTTTTCAGCGTCGACCTGTGCCAGCTTTACAGCCTGCAAATTGCAGGCGCCCCAAGGGTCCGGTGCGGTGCGGACGAAGGGCGTCGGGCAGGCGCGGGCCGCGATGTCGAGCAGTTGGTCGCGTAAGGGGCCTGCATCCTTCACCACGGGCAGCAACACTGCGAGCGGCGCAGCGTCGCCGGCCAAGGCGCGGCCATAAAGGTCCGTGAGCTTCACGTGTGCAGAAAAAACGTCGCAAGCGCTTTTCTCTGTCGCGACCTTGGCCAGGCCATAGCCTATCCAGAACGCCTGCGGCAGAGTATCGGGGGCGTGTTTGGGCAGCTCGCATCCTGGCGCTGCCGCATAGTCACGTCCCAGCGCCATCAGCACAGGTTCACTTGCTGGCGCAGCTTCGATGAAGGGCCAGGGATTGGCATAGGCGCGTCTGTCCATATAATGTTTGTGGCGGCCCAGGATATCGTGGAGCGTGATCGTCAGCCGGGTTGCTTCGGCCAAGGCGCGGGTCATTTCGGCGCTTGGCCATGCCTGCGGATGGGCGATTAGCACCGGCAGTTTGGCAGTGACGAAAATGAGGCGCTGCTGCGCATTCATGGCCGCAATCTCGGGCTCGAGGCGCTTGAGGACAGCGATCAGGCGTTCACTGTCGGGACTGAGCGCGAGCAGGGCGTGGGTCAAAACCAGGCAGCTATCGGGTCCCTTGCCTTCGCAGCCGTGCGCCAGCAGATAATTCGACAGCACTGCCTCAAGCACGTCGGCGGAGGCCTTGCCACGCACGGTATCGGGACTGCTGTCCCAGGGCTGGTGATCCGTGTCGCTTTGCTTGCGCACACACTTGCCAAAGTCGCTGGTGGCGCCCGCGTTCCAGACGGCGCCGTTGTCAATGGTCCACAGCATCGGGTTCATGTGGTGCACATACCAGGCCGGGATCGGCAGGCAGTGCAGCAGCGCGACCTGGGCGCCGGCCACCTTGCCCCAGTGCGCATCGGGGTCAAGCACCTGCGGCGCGCGCAGTGAAGGACGGTTCTTGTCGGCCGGGTCGACTGCCTTGTCGATGCCGCGCTCCGGATACCAGGACGCCCACAGCGCCTGCGCCTGCGATGGCCGCTCGAAGGGCATCAGCTCCCAGGCAGCAGCCTGATTGATCAGCACCGTTTTTGGATCATCCTTGAGCCCTGCAAATTCGCTCATGCGCAGCAGACGCGCAAGCATGGACTTGTCGAGCGACTGCCAGGGCACGTCGAGCGGGTCTTCCTCGCGCGCGCGGCGTTGGGCTTCGCGCACCACCGCGGCCAGCTCGGAGGGCGTGAGCGAGACCTGGTTGGCACCGGCAGCGGGCAGCGCGGCGCTGGCATTGTGCGACAAGCAGGTCAGCAGAAAAGCCGCCAAGGTGGAGAGAAAGAGACGCATCATGTTGTTGTCTTATTTGGCTGGCGACGGAACGCTCTCGGCACCCTTTGCGTCGCGCCGCAACGGTTCCGGTCCGCGCGCTGGGCTGAGCCTGAGAATACGGCCGCCCTCGTGAAGAAATACCAGGGCATCGCCGTTCGACAGCGGCGCAAGCGATAGTGAATACGTCGCTGGGAGCTTTTGCTGCGAGCGTATCCAGCGCCAGGAAACGACGTCGAGAAATTCGACAAACTCGGAGTTGGAGCTCGCTACCGACACCACACCATCGTCGACGCCATAATTGTAGTAGGTGCCCGAATGGGCGCCCGATTGTGCGGCAGGGGCTATCGCAGTCCAGGAACGTTTGACGGCATCCCAGAGCAAGGGCGCCATTAACTCACTGCGCGAGGCTTTCTGAGGATTCTTCCAGCTGGCGTTGGTGAGCAGGAAGCGGCCGTCCCGCAGGCGGTGGAAATTGATGAAGATGTCGGTAGCGCCATCGAGTAGCGCAGGGCGGTTTCGCACTTCCCATGCGCAGCGGACTGGATTGAACTGAAACGGTGAATCGGGGACGTTGACCAATCGGGCGTTGGCGGCGGCCCCTGTGGCCACGATGCGCGGCATGCCGCCGGCCACTTCCAGCAGCACGGTGCTGGTGGGGCGCTTGTCGTAGGGGAGATCCGGTGCGCTGGCGCGCAGGCAGGCCAGCGCATGGTCTGCGCTCACGGGTACGAGCGCGATTACCTCGGCCGCCTGCGCTACGACAAGCGGCGCACTGAAGCTGGCGCTGCGCGGGTTCCACCAGGTAAGCACGCTGATTTCCTGGTCTTGCTCGTCATGCCTGCCGCCGCTGACGATGGTGCCGCCGGCGACGCGGACCCAGTCCCGCTGCAGGCTGGTGTGCTGGGGCCAGGTCGGTGCCGGCGAAAAGCTGTTGGCCTTTGCATCCCACACCTGCATGCCGCTGCGCGTGGACAGTACAAAGCGATCGTCCCCCAGGGTCACGAAACGGGGCGTGACTGGCGTTGGCCAATCCACTCGGGCGTAGTCAAGGGCCTCATCGGCGCTCGCGGCAGCAGCAGGGAGGGCCAGGGCGGTGGCAAACAACAGGGCGAATAGTGCTCTCATGGGGGCAGTGTAGTGAAAGCGCTCAAACCTGTCACGCGAGCGATTCTGGCCGACTGTGAGCAAATCTTCCGTATCGGAGCGTCATGCAGGGGTACGATATAATGTCGTCCTGCCTTTTTTTCTGCCTACGCCATGTCCGCTGATACCCCTGACCGTCCGATGTTATATGACCCGACCGAACACCGGATCCGCAGCTTTGTCACGCGTGCGGGTCGCCTGTCGATCGCGCAGGCACGCGCGCTGGAAGAATTGGGGCCGCAATTCCTGATCCCCTACGTTAAGGCGCCGCTCGACTTCGAGCAGGCCTTTGGCCGCAAGGCCCCCGTGGTGCTGGAAATCGGTTTTGGGATGGGCGACACTACCTCGCACATCGCGCGTGGCATGCCGGAGAAGGATTTCATCGGTGTGGAAGTGCACACCCCCGGCGTGGGCAGCCTGCTCAAGCAGATCGGTGAACAGGGCTTGACCAATTTGCGCCTGATCCAGCACGACGCCGTGGAAGTGTTGAACCAGATGATCCCGGACGGCTCGCTCGCCGGCGTGCACGTGTTCTTCCCGGACCCATGGCACAAGGCGCGCCACAACAAGCGCCGCCTGTTGCAAACGCCGTTTGTGAAGCTGCTGGCAGAAAAACTGGCGCCCGGTGGCTACCTGCACTGCGCCACCGACTGGGAAGACTACGCCATCCAGATGCTCGACGTGCTGGGCACGGAACCCCTGCTGGCCAATACGGCCGATGGCTATGCGCCGCAACCGGCTTACCGTCCGCTGACCAAGTTTGAAAACCGCGGCCTGAAACTGGGCCACGGTGTGTGGGACCTGGTGTTCACCAAGGTCTAGGTCATCTCGAGGATCATGGCGACGATCTCGTCGCCATAAGACACCAGCTTCTTCTCGCCCACGCCCGTCACTGTGCGCAGCTCGCCCAGCGTGGTGGGCTTGGCCTTGGCAATTTCGCGCAAGGTCGCGTCGACAAAGATGACGTAGGCAGGCACATTGTGTGAACGCGCCGTCTCCACCCGCCACCAGCGCAGCTTCTCGAAAATCTCCTGCTCGGACTTCGACAGGTCCATCTCGATATGGGCTTTGGCGGAGGCACTGGCTGGCCGCTTCTGCTTGACTGGCTTCTGGTACTGACGCAGTTGCACCTTCTGCCCGCCCTTCAGGACCGGCCGCGCCGCGTCGGTCAGCTTGAGCGAGCTATAGACTTCATGGTCCACCGTCACCAGGCCCAGGGCAATGGCCTGGCGCAGGATGGCGCGCCACTCGGCTTCCGCGCGTTCGCTGCCGATGCCAAACACGGACAGGGAATCATGGTGCCATTGCTTGATGCGGTCCGATTCAACCCCACGCAGCACATCGATGACGTGGCCGGCGGCAAAGCGCTGGTCCACCCGATAGATCGCCGACAGCAGTTTTTGCACGGGCACTGTGCCGTCAAAGGAGACGGGTGGTATCAAGCAGGTGTCGCAATTACCGCAAGGGGTAGACTGCTCGCCGAAGTATTCGAGCAGGCGGGTGCGGCGGCAGCTCAAGGTTTCGCACAGCCCCAGCATGGCGTCGAGCTTCATGCCCAGCACGCGCTTGAAGGTTTCGTCGGCCTCCGACTCGTCGATCATGCGCCGCTGCAGCACCACGTCCTGCAGGCCGTAGGCCATCCAGGCACTGGCGGGCAGCCCATCGCGGCCAGCCCGTCCGGTCTCCTGATAATAGCCCTCGATACTCTTGGGCAGATCGAGGTGGCAGACAAAGCGCACGTCCGGCTTGTCGATGCCCATGCCAAAAGCGATGGTGGCCACCATGACGATGGCGTCTTCGCGCAGGAACTTGGCCTGATTGGCGCTGCGCTTCGGATAGTCCATGCCCGCGTGGTAGGGCAGGGCGCGGATACCGTTTTCGTTCAGGAATTCGGCCGTCTCTTCCACCTTCTTGCGCGACAGGCAGTACACGATGCCCGCATCGTTGCCATGTTCGCTGGTGATGAAGTCAAGCAGCTGCTTGCGGCCATTGGCCTTCTCGACAATCTGGTAGCGGATGTTGGGGCGGTCAAACGAGGACACGAACTGGCGCGCGTCGCCCAGTTGCAGGCGCAAGGCGATTTCGGCGCGCGTTTGCTGGTCGGCGGTGGCCGTAAGTGCAATGCGCGGCACGCTGGGAAAGCGCTCGTGCAGGATGGACAGCTTGATGTACTCAGGGCGGAAATCGTGGCCCCATTGCGAGACGCAGTGCGCCTCGTCGATGGCAAAGAGGGCAATGCGCGAAGCCTCGAACAGGTCCAGGCAGCGCGGCGTCATCAAGCGCTCGGGCGCCACGTACACCAGGTCCAGTTCACCGGTGCGCACCTGGCGCTCGATGCGCATCGACTCTTCAAACGACTGGGTCGAATTGAGGAAGGCAGCGCGTACGCCCACTTCGGCCAGCGCATCGACCTGGTCCTGCATCAGCGCGATCAGGGGCGAGACCACCACGCCCACGCCATCGCGTAGAAGGGCCGGGATCTGGTAGCACAGCGACTTGCCGCCGCCAGTGGGCATCAAGACCAGGGCGTCACCGCCGCTGGCCACATGTTCGACGATGTCACCCTGCTGACCGCGAAAGGCTGGGTAGCCAAACACGGTTTGCAGCTGGTCGAGCGCGCGTGCGCCCAGGTTGTTACTCATGATATCAATCGGCCCAAACGACTCCGCCATAGTAGGCGCTGGCCAGGACGACGATGCCGAAGGCGATGCGGTACCACGCGAACAGCGTGAAGTCGTGGGTCGAGATATAGCGCAGCAGCCAGCGCACGCACAGATAGGCGGAAATGAAGGCGAACAGGGTGCCGATGCCAAACAGCGGCAGATCGGCCGCCGAAAGCAGTGCGCGTTCCTTGAACAACTTGTAGACGGTCGCGCCCAACAGGGTCGGGATGGCCAGGAAAAAGGAGAACTGGGTAGCGACTTCGCGCGAGACGCCAAACATCATGGCGCCCATGATGGTGGCGCCAGAGCGGCTGGTGCCGGGAACGAGGGCGCACACCTGGGCGCAGCCAATCTTCAAGGCGTCCAGCGGGCCGACGTCGTCAATATGGTGAATGCGCACGACGCCGGGATTGTTGCGGGCGCGCCGCTCGACCAGCAAGATGATGATGCCGCCGACGATGAATGCCGTGGCGACGGGAACGGCGGAAAACAGGACATCATTGATTTTCTTGGCAAACAGCAGTCCCAGGATGGCGGCAGGCAGGAAAGCGATGAGGACATTGATCACGAACTGGCGCGCTTTGGCATTGCTGCCCAAACCAGCCAGGACAGCGGCAATCTTGTGGCGGTATTCCAGGCACACGGCGAAAATCGCGCCAGACTGGATCACGATCTCGAAAACCTTGATCTTGTCGCCTTTCAGATCGAGCAGGCTGCCAGCGAGAATCAGGTGGCCGGTCGAGGAAATGGGGAGGAATTCGGTAAAGCCTTCGACCAGGCCCATGATGACCGCTTTAATCGCAAGAATGATGTCCATGAAGTTTTTTGTTGGTTAGGGAAAAGTCGTGGCTGCGTAGCCTGCATGCTGCGGGGTCGAAGCTTACCACGAGCGGGGAGCGGGCCGCCAATTGCACGACAAAAGTAAGGCATGATGCATGCCGGCGCCGGCATGCATAAATTGCCATTACGCTAATTTGCACCTACACTCGATTGTTCTGCTGATTGAAGAAGGTGATTTGTCATGAAAAATGCCGCCGCGCTCGCCCTGGTGCTGTTCGGTGCCTGTCTGATTCACGTTGCTGCAAATGCGGCTAGCTGCCCAGCCCGCGATATGGGTGCGTCTGCGACCTCGAAAGCGGCGGACTGGGTCATCGAGGCAACAGTTGTCGATGTATTGATGATGGATGGGGCAGACCAGCCCACGGTGGTTGTCGAAGGCCTGCGCGTCCTACAAGCCAATGACGCCTTCCCGAAGGTCGCTACGCTCACCCTGGCCATTTCCCCCTGCGATACCGAAGACTTGAAGATTTTCCGCAGCAAGGCTAGCGCCCAGGTACTGGGCAAGAAGATGCGTTTCTACGGGAACAATGTCACGGACAAGCCACGTTGGCGTTTCTATTTCATGGAGACGGCCAGCAAACCGTTCAAGTTGGTGCCATGAAAAAGCCATCGTCCCCACGAAAATAGGGACCCATGCAGAGCCCACGAGCGGGGACACGCCTCCCTATTGCGTGACAAACGTGGGGCGGTTCACCGGCCTCGGGACGGACTGGAAAAATTGCCAAGCCGCCTATTTGCAAATACACTGGATCGTTCTATCTTGTGGACCGGCAAGCCGAACCAGATGAGCAATGCGGAGGAAGCGCCCACGCTCTGATGCACGCAAAAACCGTCGTTCTCGCGCATACAAAAACCGTCGTCCTCGCGCAAGCGGGGACCCATACAGAGCTCGAGGTTGCATGGGTCCCCGCTT
>JBJMVX010000086.1:0-6474 GCA_045810445.1 Massilia sp. | reverse complement strand
GTGAATATTGCCGTTTCCGGCTAAAATCAAGCATTGCCCCTATTGCTGACCTCCATGAAAATCGCTTTTCTCGCCGATCCGCTGTCCGGATTCAAGACGTACAAGGATTCGACGTTCGCGATGATGCGCGAAGCGGCCCGCCGTGGCCACACGATTTACGCCTTCGAGCAAAGCGACATGGCCCTCGATGGCGGCATCGTCAGCGCCAATGTGGCCCAGGTCACGCTCACGGGCGAGGCCGACGATTGGTTCCGCGCCACGCCAAAAAGCGAAACCCGCCTGTCCGAATTTGACGCCGTCCTGCAGCGCAAGGACCCGCCCTTCGACATGGAGTATGTCTACGCCACTTATTTGCTGGAACTGGCGGAGCAGCAGGGCGCGCGCGTCTTTAACAAGCCGGCGGCCATTCGCAACCACAACGAAAAACTGTCGATCGCCCAGTTCAACGAATTTACCTCGCCCACCCTGGTCTCGTCCGACGCCGCGCGCCTGCGCGCCTTTCACGCCAAGCATGGCGACGTGATCTTCAAGCCGCTTGACGGCATGGGTGGCGCCGGCATTTTCCGCATCAAGAGCGATGGCATGAATCTCGGTTCCGTCATCGAGACCCTGACCGTCAACGGCGCGCGTACCATCATGGCCCAGCGCTACATCCCCGACATCGTCAAGGGCGACAAGCGGGTGCTGGTCATTAATGGCAAGCCGGTGCCGTTTGCGCTGGCGCGCATCCCCCAGGGCGATGAAATCCGCGGCAACCTGGCCGCCGGCGGCGTTGGCGTGGCCCAGCCCTTGACGCCCCACGATCTGCACATCGCCAACACACTTGGGCCGGTGCTGGCCGAGCGCGGCCTGCTGCTGGTAGGCCTGGACGTGATTGGCGAATGCCTCACCGAAGTCAATGTCACCAGCCCGACCTGCTTCCAGGAGATCACCGACCAGACCGGATTTGACGTGGCCGCGATGTTCATCGACGGACTCGAAACGCTGGCAGGGCGCGCATAATGGTCGGCATCCTGCTCATGACCCACGCGCCGCTGGGCCAGGCCTTCATGGCCGCTGTGGCGCACGTGTTCCGCGCGCCGACCGAACGCTTTGAAGCGATCGACGTGACCGCCGACCAGGACCTGGCCGAGGTCAACTGCCTGGCGCGCGACGCCATCACCCGACTGGACGACGGCAGCGGCGTGCTGGTGATCACCGATATCAAGGGTGGCACGCCAGCCAATTGCTGCAACTCGCTCGCCTCTGCCGGCCAGGTCGAAGTCATCGCCGGCATCAGCCTGCCCATGCTGCTGCGGGCCATTACCTACCGGCGCGACAGCCTCGACGTGGTGGTGGAAATGGCGCTTGCCGGAGGCCAGGGTGGCGCGGTGCGGGTCGACAACCGGATTCGGGTAGGATAGGCTACAACAGGGTCGGGAAGGGCCGCGGTGCCGCCATCGTGCAGGCGGTTTGCGTGTAATGTCGTGACAGAGAAAACTACAATATGATTCAACGAGATCTAGAGATAATCAACAAGCTGGGCCTGCATGCACGCGCGTCGGCCAAGTTCACCCAGCTCGCCGCCAAGTACCAGAGCGACGTCTGGCTCACCCGCAACGCACGCCGCATCAATGCCAAGTCCATCATGGGCGTGATGATGCTCGCTGCCGGCAAGGGCGCGAAAGTGTCGCTGGAAGCGGACGGCCCCGATGAAAAGGAATGTGTCGAGGCGCTCACCGCGCTGATCAACGACAAATTCGGCGAAGGCGAGTAATGCCGCTGGACCGCACCCCCGGCCGTTTTCACACAGGACCACCGATGGCATCGTTTACGCTCCACGGCATTCCCGTCTCGCGCGGCATCTCGATTGGCCGCGCCCACCTGCTCACGCCTGCGGCGCTCGACGTCAAGCACTACCTGGTGGCCGAAGAACAGCTCGAGAACGAGGTAAGAAGGCTGCAGGATGCGCTGGCCGAAGTGCACCGCGGGCTGCAGGCCCTGTGGACCGACCTGCCCAAGGACGCCCCCACGGAACTGGGCGCCTTCATCGACGTCCATGCGCTGATCCTGTCGGACCCGATGATCTCGGAAGCGCCGCTCGACATCATCCGCACGCGCCACTACAACGCCGAATGGGCGCTGGTCACCCAGATCGATGAATTGTCGGCCCAGTTCGACGAAATCGAAGACGAGTACCTGCGCGAGCGCAAGGCCGACATTCAGCAGGTCGCCGAGCGCGTGCTCAAGGTCCTGATGGGCACCGCGCAGCTCGCGCCCGTGACCCAGCATGGCGAGGAATTCCAGCCGCAGATGATCGTCGTGGCCCACGATATTTCGCCGGCCGACATGCTGCAGTTCCGCGACCGCTCCTTCATCGGCTTTGTCACCGATGTCGGTGGCCAGAACTCGCACACCGCCATCGTCGCGCGCAGCCTCGATATTCCCGCCGCCGTCGGCATGTCGCAAGCCTCGGCCCTGATCGAACAGGACGACTGGGTCATCATCGATGGCGACGCCGGCGTGGTCATTGCGAACCCCAGCGCGCTGGTGCTGGAGCAGTACCGTGCGCGCCAGGCGCAGATGCAGAAGGCGCGCAAGAAGCTGCTCAAGCTGAAAAAAACGCCAGCCATCACGCGCGACGGTACCGCCATCACGCTCCTGGCCAATATCGAGCTGCCCGACGATTGTCCTGGTGCGCTTGAATCGGGCGCGGAAGGCGTGGGCCTGTTCCGTTCCGAATTCCTGTTCATGGCGCGCGGCGGCCAGGCGCACCGCATTCCGACCGAAGACGAACAGTTCGAACAGTATCGCAAGGCCGTGGTGGCCATGAAGGGCCGCCCCGTGACCATTCGTACCCTGGACATCGGCGCCGACAAGCCGCTGGACCAGACCGAGCACACGGCCTTGAATCCGGCGCTCGGCCTGCGCGCCATCCGCTATTGCCTGGCCGAGCCACAGTTGTTTCTCACGCAGCTGCGCGCCATCCTGCGCGCTTCGGCCTACGGCAAGGTGCGCCTGCTGATCCCGATGCTGGCGCATGCCTTCGAGATCGACCAGTCGCTGCTGATGATCGAGCAGGCCAAGGCCCAGTTGCGCGAGGCGGGCCACAAGTACGACACCACGCTTGAAGTGGGCGCCATGATTGAAATCCCGGCGGCCGCCCTGGCCCTGCCGATGTTCGTCAAGCGCATGGATTTTCTGTCAATCGGCACCAATGACCTGATCCAGTACACGCTGGCGATTGACCGCGTGGACTACGAAGTGGCGCACCTGTACAACCCTCTGCATCCGGCCGTGCTGCAACTGATCGCGATGACCATCATGGCTGGCAAAAAGGCGGGCATTGATGTCGCCGTATGCGGCGAGATGGCAGGCGACATCAAGCTCACTCGGCTGCTACTGGGCATGGGCCTGCGCGAATTTTCCATGCATCCGGCGCAGCTGCTGGCGGTCAAGCAGGAAATCCTCAATTGCGATGTCGCTCCCCTGACCATCCAGACCCGCAAGATCCTGCGCAGCGTGGAGCCGCACGCGATTGCCGACGCGGTCGCGCAGCTGCAGGCGATTTGAACCTTCCCTTTTGTAGATCTCGATGCCATCCATAGGAATAGTCACCCCGCAGACCATGCGCTTTGCAGAGCCCTTGCAGCTGCAGGGCGGTGCCACACTGGCCGATTACACATTGATGTACGAGACCTACGGCACCCTCAATGCCGACAAGTCCAACGCGGTGCTGGTGTGCCACGCCTTGAACGCCTCGCACCATGTGGCAGGCACCTACGAGGGCGACCCCAAGAGCACCGGCTGGTGGGACAATATGGTCGGCCCCGGCAAGCCGGTCGACACCAATCGCTTCTTTGTCATCGGCGTGAACAACCTCGGTTCCTGTTTTGGCTCGACGGGCCCAATGCACGCCAATCCGGCTACCGGCAAGCCTTATGGCGCTGCCTTTCCGGTCGTGACGGTGGAAGACTGGGTGGCAGCCCAGGCGCGTCTGGCCGACCAGCTGGGCATCGTGCAGTTTGCCGCTGTCATGGGTGGCTCGCTGGGCGGCATGCAGGCGCTGGCCTGGAGCATGATGTATCCCGATCGCCTGCGCCACTGCGTGGTGATCGCCTCCACGCCCAAGCTGTCGGCGCAAAATATCGCGTTTAACGACGTGGCGCGCCAGGCCATCCTGTCCGACCCTGATTACCGCGCGGGCGACTTCTATGCCCATGGTGTGGTGCCGAAGAACGGCCTGCGCGTGGCGCGCATGGTGGGCCACATCACCTACCTGTCGAACGACGACATGGCTGAAAAATTCGGACGCAAGTTGCGCAACGCGGCCGAAAGCAATGACTACAAATTCGACTTTGGCATCGACTTTGAAATCGAATCCTATCTGCGCTACCAGGGTGACAAGTTCTCTGAATACTTCGACGCCAATACCTATCTGCTTATCACCAAGGCGCTGGACTACTTCGATCCGGCGCGCGCCTTTGGCGGCGACTTGACACGCGCCCTGGCCGACACCAAGGCAGATTTTTTCGTCGCTTCATTTACGACCGACTGGCGTTTTTCGCCCGAGCGCTCGCGTGAAATCGTCGAAGCGCTGGTATGCAATCGGCGCCGCGTTACCTACGCCGAAATCGATGCACCGCACGGTCACGACGCCTTCCTGCTGGAAGACCCGCGCTACATCAATATGGTGCGTGCGTACTACGAACGAATCTGGGACACCATGAAAGGCCAAGCATGAAATTTGAAGACCTGGCCAGCCTGCGTCCCGACCTGGCCTTCATCGCCCATTGGGTGCGCGAACAATCGCACGTGCTGGACGTAGGCTGCGGCGACGGCGCCATGCTGCGCTATCTGCAAAGCGGCAAACGCTGTACCGGCTACGGCATAGAAATCGCCGACGATGAGCTGCTGGCCAGTACCCGGCGCGGCGTCGACGTCATTCAGCACAATATGGAAAACGGCCTGTCGATTTTCGGCGACAATTCCTTCGACACCGTGTTGTGTCTCAATTCCCTGCAGATGATGCAGCAGGTCGAGCCGCTGCTGCGCGATATCGTGCGGGTCGGGACCGAAGCCATTGTCTCCTTCCCCAATTTCGCACATTGGCCGCACCGTGTCGCACTGCTGCGCGGGCGCATGCCGGTGTCGAAATCGCTGCCATACCAATGGTACGACACGCCTAACGTGCGCTGCGCTACTATCTACGACTTCGAAGAACTGGCCGATGAATGCGGGCTGGAAGTGCTGGAACGGGTGGCGCTGGCGGACGGCCAACCGGTCTCCTTCCTGCCGAATCTGCGCGGCAGCCTGGGTGTCTTCAGGTTGCGCAAGAAGGTGCTCCGCCCGGCCTGATGCAATGACGAGGAGGTGCAAGCCATGATGACATCGCTCAAAAAAAACGTGCTGACGCTGGCGCTGCTGAGCTGCGCCGCGCTGGCACAGGCGCAACAGCCTGTTGCAGCGCCCGTCCAGGCCGTGGTGCAGGACGGGATCACGGTGCGGCCTTTGTCGCGCATGCGCGTGCTCGCGCCCGAACAGGTGGTGGAGCAGCAGTCGCAGCAGCAGTACCTGCAATTGATGCAGCAAGCCCAGCAACAAGGCGCGCTGGTTCCAGCTACTGATGCGCGTGTGTTGCGCCTGCGGGCCATTGCCAAGCGCATCATCCCGCAAACGACGCGCTGGAACCCGGCAGCCGCGAAATGGCAATGGCAAGTCAATCTGCTCGCGTCCAAGGAAGTCAATGCCTTCTGCATGCCAGGCGGGCGTGTGGCCTTTTACACCGGCATTCTCGACACCCTCAAACTGACTGACGATGAAGTGGCAGCCGTTATGGGCCACGAGATTGCGCACGCGCTGCGTGAACATGGCCGCGAGCAGATGGGCAAGAACATGGCTACCAATGTGGGCGCCCGCGTTGGCGGCGCGCTCATATCGTCCATCTTCGGCATTGACCCCAATATCACTGGCACAGTGGCCCGCTACGGCGCACAGTTCGCGGCACTGCGGTTTTCGCGTGACGACGAGCGCGAGGCGGACCTGATCGGCCTTGATATAGCAGCGCGCGCCGGCTTCGATCCGCGTGCGGGCGTGGCCCTGTGGCAGAAGATGGGCGCCTTGAACAAGGGCGCACCGCCAGCCTGGCTCTCGACCCACCCTGGCGGCACTGAGCGCATCAAACAGATCAACGACCATATGAACGTGCTGTTGCCGCTCTATGCGCGCGCCAGGGCCACCACGGTGGCGCAGTTACCGCCTTACCGCAACTAGATGGGCAAGCAGGCCGAGGCCAATGCCTTAGTGCCTTTGCCGGTGCGGGATGGTGTCGCGCCCAGCTACATGTGGATCGATGACCTGGTCCCTGGCGCGGCCCTGGACTATCTTGTGGCACGCTTTCCCGATGTGGGCGAGGCAGTATGGCGCGACCGCATGGCGCGCTGCGAAGTGATTGACGGAGCTGGCCAGCGTCTGACACCGGACAGTGTGCTTGAG
>JBJMVX010000085.1:0-3497 GCA_045810445.1 Massilia sp. | reverse complement strand
CATTGCCATTGCCATTGCCTTCTGCGTATGCCAGCAGCGGGACGAGCAGAGCGGAAGTAAGTGCTATTTTGCGTAACATGGTTTAGCTCCTGTTATAGATGAGTGTTAATTAATTAATCCTCAGAATGCAAATTAGCACGCAGTAACGCAGTATTTTTGACCTAGCCCGGATATTTCATCAGTAGAGGTCGGCGGCCACGCCCGGAAGCGCGTTGTTATTGGTTCTCACGCCGAACAACAACCGAGGACCGCCGATGCCAAATTGTACCGTTGCACCATTGGATTTGGGGAAGGTCGGGCGCCGCGTGATTGAAGCTGCGTTCGATGGTGGCGATATCGTCAGTGACGGCGGGGTGTTACTGCTTCGGCAGGTCGACCGGCGCATCGGATTAACCAGGGCAATAGCGCGCGTATTTGACGATCGCCGACGTCGCGCCAGTGTGGCGCACAGCCTGCGCGACATGCTTGCACAGCGGATCTATGGCCTGTGCTGTGGGTGGGAGGACGTGTGCGACCACAACGTGCTGCGTCGTGATCTGGCGCTGCAAACGGCGGTGGGCCGGGTCGACGCCCTGGCCTCTGCGCCGACCTTGAGCCGGCTGGAAACGTCGTCGACGCGCGCTCATGCGGCAGCCTTGCATGGCGTTCTGCTCGACCAGTTCATCGCCAGCAAGGCCGGTCGCCCGAAGGAACTGGTGCTCGACATCGACGCGACTCATATGCCGCTGCATGGCTCGCAGGAGAAGGCGCACTTCCATCGTTACTACGACAATTATTGCTATCTACCGTTGTACGTCTTCTGCGGCCAGGACATCCTGGCCTGCGTGCTGCGTCCAAGCAGCCGGGATCCGGCCAGCATCCTGAGTGCGTTGATCAAACTCATCACGCGCCGCTTGCGCCAGGCCTGGCCACGCATCCGCATCGTGGTGCGCGGCGATTCCGGCTTCTGCCGCCCACAGGCCCTGCGGCGTTTCGAAAAATGGGGGCTGCATTACATTGTCGGCTTGCAGAAGAACGCTGCGTTGCTGCAGCGGGTGGCATTGGCCGAACTGGCGCTGGCCGACATGTACCAGCGCGCCGGCACCAAGCAGCGCATGATCGGCGAATTCGATTACGCCGCGCGCAGCTGGGACCGGGAGCGTCGCGTGATTGCGCGGCTCGAACATGATGCTCATGGCGCCAATCCGCGCTTTATCGTCACCAACCTCAAAGGCGGCGCCAAAGCCCTGTACGAACGCGTGTATTGCGCGCGCGGCGAGGCGGAGAACCGCATCAAGGAAGCGCAGCTGGATTTGTTCGGGCGGCGCGCCAGCTGCCACAAGTTCCAGGCCAACCAACTGCGCCTGTTGTTGGCAGCGTTCGCTTACACCCTGATGATCAACCTGCGTCGTCTGGCCTTGGCCAATACCGAACTGGCGCGTGCCTGCACCGCGACGATCCGTATCAAGCTGCTCAAGGTTGGCGCGGCCATCGTGCGCAACACCCGTCGCGTGCGCGTGCTGCTGGCCTCGCAACATCCCCTCAAGCACGTCTTCATCAGCGCCGCCCAGGCGCTGGCTCCGTAGATCCCGGCGAGTGCTGTCCCCGGCACGTCGTCAACAATGGGGGTAGGGGTAATTGCGCCTTGTGCTCTCGTTCACCGCCTAAAACCTCCTCGGGGACCGCATATCTGAACGCCAAATCGATCCCTGCACGGATATCGCCAGTCACCAACTCACTGATGAAATATCCGGGCTAGCGCGCCGCATTCGTGAAAGTGGCGGGCAAGCACAGGCAATAGAGATGGATGTGCGCGACGAGGCCCAGGTTGATGCCGGCATTGACCGTTTCGCCGCTGAGCACGGAACGCTTGACGTGCTGATCGCGAATGCTGGTGTCCAGCATCTCGATGCCGTAGCAGATGTCTCCTTCGCAGATTGGAAGCAGATACTGGCAGTGCACCTGGACGGCAGCTTCCTGTGCGCCCGCGCCGCGCTGCGCCACATGAAGCCCGCCGGGCGAGGCAATCTGATCTTCCTCGGTTCCATCCACTCCTACATGGTGTCGGAGGACAAGGGGCCGTATGCGGTCGCCAAGCACGGCATCGTCGCCCTATGCCGGGCAATCGCGAAAGAAAACGGCCGCCATGGCATTTGCGCCAATACCATCTGCCCGGGATTCGTGCGCACTGCGCTGATCGAAGCGCAGCTGCCGAAGCTGGCGAGCGAGCGCGGCGTCAGTGAGCAGCAGGTGGTGCAGGATTTCCTGCGCCTTACCGTCGACGGCGAATACACCACGGTCGAGGAACTCGCCGAGTTGGCCGTGGTTCTGGCTGCATTCCCAAGCAAGTTAATGAACGGCCAGTCTTTGGGCGCAAGCCATGGCATCCACATGCTGTGAGTAACCCGTGATACCCACATTGAAAGGAAAGGTAGCGCTGGTGACCAGCGCGGCATCGGGCATAGGCACCAGCATCGCGCAGCAGCTGGCCGGGGCGGGATACATCGTGCATGTCACCGACCGCGATACTGAAGGCGCGCATGCCCATGCGGCAAGCCTGGAACGCCCGATGGGCTGGCGCATGGATGTGCGCGACGCTGCCGGGGTCGGCGCTGTCATGCAGGCAATCAGGCAGCGCGACGGCGGCATCGGCAAGCCAGCTCAGGGCAAAGGCGCTCGAGCATGAGGAGTAGCGACCGATGATGCCCTTGCGTGACCTGATGATGGTGCTATGCGTGGTCACCGTGTGGGGCGCCAGCTTCACCGTGATCAAGCTTGGTCTAGGTGACATGCCGCCGATGCTGATGGGGGCGCTACGTTTCATGCTCTCGGCTTTTCCGGCCCTGCTGATCGTGCCGCGGCCGAAGGTTGCGCTGCGCTGGTGGCTAGCTTATGGCCTGAGCGTGGGTGTCGGCCAGTTCGCCTTGCTGTTCCTGGCGATCCGGCACGGAATGCCGGCCGGCCTGGCCTCGGTGACCTTGCAGTCGCAGGCCTTCTTCACCATGGCGTTATCCGCCTTATTGCTGCGTGAGCGCTGGCAATGGCCCCAGGTGGCAGCGCTCACGATTGCCGGCTGCGGCCTGTATTTGCTGGCAAGCGGCGGTAGGCATAGCTCTCAGGGCGCGGACTGGTGGGCATTCATGCTGACGCTCGGCGCCGCCGCATTCTGGGGACTGTCGAACGTGGTGGTGCGCATGGCCGCAGACAGCCGCGGCGGCGAGCCATTCGACCTCCTGGGGTTCATCGTCTGGACCAGCCTGATACCGCCGATACCATTCGCCATCCTGTCGCTGTGGCTGGACGGGACGCAGCAGGTAGCAGACAGCCTGCGGCAGTTTTCACTTGCTTCGCTGGGAGCGGTGGCCTACCTGGCCTTCGGCGGGACGATCCTGGGTTCGGGCTTGTTTACCGCCCTGCTGACCCGACATCCGCCGGGCCGCGTTGCGCCCTATACCCTGCTGGTTCCAGTTGTCGGCCTATGCACTGCATGGCTGATCCTCGGGGAGGAGCTGACGCAT
>JBJMVX010000084.1:0-39971 GCA_045810445.1 Massilia sp. | reverse complement strand
GTGCTCAATCCCGGTTACATCCGCGGCTATGTGCCCGGCGTGCGCGAAAACGGTGGCCAGTACACCCACGCCGCCATCTGGACCGCCATGGCCTTTGCCAAGATGGGTGACACTGAACGCGCCTGGGAGCTGCTCCGCATGATCAACCCGGTGCACCATGCGGCCACGCCGGCCCAGGCGGCGCTGTATAAGGTGGAGCCGTATGTGATGGCAGCGGACGTGTATGCGGTCTCGCCGCATGTGGGGCGCGGCGGCTGGACCTGGTACACAGGTTCTTCGGGCTGGATGTATCGCTTGATTATCGAGTCGCTGCTGGGCGTGAGCCTGGCCGGCACCCACCTGACGCTTACGCCGCGTCTGCCGGCTGACTGGACCGGTTTCCGGCTCGATTACCGCTACCTCAATACCGTGTATTCGATTGCCGTGTCGATAGGCGAGGGCGGCCTGACGGTCGATGGTGTGCGCCAGCAGAGCAATGTGATCGCCGTGCAGGACGACCGTCAGGTGCACCAGGTGGACTTGCAGGTGAAGCGCTAAAGAACCACGAATTCTCTCCTCCCGTGCGCATTTTCTGGCCGGGAGGAAACAGCTTTCCCTGTCCATTTCACGCGTATTACCTAGGAGAATGTCCAAATCTGGACATTTTCATCATTTCCGCCACAGGACGTCGAAATAAGTTGAGGTGTCCAAACACCTGTTTATTCGGTCTTTCCGTTTCGCAAGCAGTACGCTCTCCCAGCAAGCGAATTTCTTGACAGAAATTCTAGCCAAATTTCACTTAACTTATATCAATTTAATATCAATACGAAAGGTAATTCGAATTTGTTCGTCATATAGGCGTCATGCATAGTTGGGACAATTCAGGTGTAGTTACTATCAACGTCTCGAGGAAATCATGCGTCAGAACAATACTAAAAAGCTGCTCCCGCACTTCGCAATTTTCATGGCGCTGGTCGCCGGCAACATGGCTTCGGCCGCCGAAATCGACCATCGTGAGTTTGATGCCACCCTGCACGTTCCTTACAAGGCGACGGCAGCAGCCATTGCAGCGAAGTCGGAAGCGCGTGATTTCACGGTCGGTTTTGAATACCCGCACGTGGCCAAGGCCCAGGACGTTACCTGGCGCGTGGAACTGGTCAGCCCTAGCGGCCAGGTGGTCCAGCATTGGGAAGGCGTGCAGCGCCTGTTCAAGAAAAAGATCGAACTGAAAGTCCGTTGGGACGGTCGCATCGATAGCATCACCACGCCGGATGGCCTGTACAAGGTGCGTCTGTTGGCTGTGGCAAACGAAGCCCCAGCTGGCGCCAGCGACACCAGCATGCTGGCCATTGAGCAAGCCTTGGCTGCCGGCGGCGACGAGCTGGTTGAGCAATCCTGGGACCTGACCCTGGGCAAGACGGCTGTGCCGGTCATGCCAGCGTTCCAGCCTCTGCCAACTGGCAAGCCAGCTGCAGCGACCCCATCCATGATGTCGACCATGTCCACCATGGCAGTCGGTGGCCAGGTCGCGACGATGGCCGCGCCTGCACCTGCTTCCCTGCCGTACACCGTATATTTCGGTAACCTGCACAGCCAGACCAACCACAGCGATGGTGGCTCGCCAGTAACGGCCTGCACCGGCGCCGCCGCACCACAGTCGACCGCCTTCGGTCCGAGCGACGCTTACGCTTACGCCAAGGGCAAGGGCTTGGACTTCCTGATGACGTCCGAGCACAACCACATGTTTGACGGTTCGGACAGCACCAACGCCTCGGCCGATCCGGCCGTCGCCAAGGCCCTGTACCAGTCCGGCCTGACCGCTGCGATCAACTACAACGCCGCCAACCCGAGCTTCCTGGGCATCTACGGCATGGAGTGGGGCGTGATCAACAACGGCGGCCACATGAACATCTTCAATTCGAACGAATTGTTCGGATGGGAGTACAACAGCAGCGGCCAGCTCATTGCCGATACCTTCACCGACAAGCCTGACTACGCCGGCCTGTACACCCTGATGCGCCAACGCGGCCTGATTGGCCAGTTCAACCACCCTGCGTCCAGCGGCCAGTTCCTGGTCAATGGCGTCGCCCTCGGCTACAGCGCCGACGGCGACCAGGCCATGGCCATGTGCGAAGTGCTCAACACCTCGGCCTTCTCGACCAACACCACGGAAACCGAAACGGGCCGCAGCAGCTACGAAGGCGCGTGCAAGAAAGCGCTGGAAGCTGGCTTCCACGTCGCCTTCACCACCGACCAGGATAACCACTGCGCCAACTGGGGTGCCTCGTACACCAACCGCACTGGCGTGTTGATTCCAAACGGTACGCCGCTCACGAACGCCAGCTTCATCGCAGCGCTCAAGGCACGCCGCGTGTTCGCCACCATGGACAAGACCTCGCAAGTGGTCCTGACCGCCAATGGCCACATCATGGGTGAGCGCTTCACCAACAGTGGCGCCCTGAACCTGGTCGCCAACTACGCCAACACCTCGGGCAAGACCGTGTCGACCGTGTCGATCGTAGAAGGCGTCCCTGGCCGCAACGGCACCGCGACCGAACTGGCCAACACCGCCAGCGTCACCGTCACGCCAGCGAACGGCGAGCACTATTACTACGCCAAGCTGACTCAATCCGACGGCAACATCTTGTGGTCGGCGCCGATCTGGGTCACCCAGGGCACCTCCAGCGATGGCGTCGCACCAACCGTGTCGGCCAGCGAATCGGGCACCTCGGGCACCATCACGGTGTCGGCCAACGCCACCGACAATGTGGGCGTGACTCTGGTGGAGTTCTATGTTGACGGCGCCCTGAAAGCGACCAGCAACGTAGCGCCGTACAGCGCCACGATCAATTCGACCACGCTGTCCAACGGCAGCCATAGCCTGGTCGCCAAGGCCTACGATGCGGCTGGCAACGTCGGCACCTCGAGCGCAGCGGCATTCACCGTCAACAACGTCAGCACCGACACCACGCCACCAACCGTGACGGCCAGCGAAAGCGGCACCAGCGGCACCGTCACCTTCTCGGCGGCTGCGACCGACAATGTCGCCGTGACCAAGGTTGATTTCTATGTTGACGGCGTCTTGAAAGGCAGCGACACCACCTCGCCATTCTCGATCACCTTTGACTCGAAAACGCTGACCAACGCCTCGCATGCATTGACGGCCAAAGCCTACGACGCCGCTGGTAACAGCACCTTGTCGAGTGCTGTCAACTTCACCGTCAACAACCCAGTGGTGACGCAACTGCTGCTCAACACCGGCTTCGAATCGGGCGCCGCATCGTGGACCGCAACGAGCGGCGTGATCACCAGCGACGCCAGCCAGGCTTCGCATGCCGGCAGCTGGAAAGCATGGCTGAACGGTTACGGCTCGGCCCATACCGACTCGGTCTACCAGCAAGTGGCCATTCCAACGGCAGCTACCAGCGCCACGCTGAAGTTCTGGCTGAAAGTGGTATCGGACGAAACGACGACCACCAGCGCCTATGACACGCTGAAGGTCCAAGTTCGCAGCAGCACCGGCGCCGTCCTGGCCACGTTGGCGACCTACTCGAACCTGAACAAAGGTACAGCCTACGTCGAGAAGACGCTGGACATGAGTGCATACAAGGGCCAGACCGTGCGCGTGTACTTTGAGGGCGTCGAAGGTTCGACCGTTGCCACCTCGTTCATCATCGACGACGTAACGTTGACTTCACAATAATCCAATTGGGATGTTTTGACAGCCCACCTTCGGGTGGGCTTTTTTACGTCTGTACCATTCCCCCCCCCAAAAAAACACCGCCCACCGTGCTCGCGCACCGCCCCACGGTACTCGCGTCCCTCCACACTGTCCTTGCGTCCCTCCACACTGTCCTTGCGAAAGCGAGGACCCATACTGAGCTCAATGCCGAACGTGGCCAACGATAAGCACCCCTTCACCATGCTTTCCCCGCTCCCGTGAAAATGCTATCCTGCCAGCGCCCACCACGGAGACCCCATGAACAAGACCAGCATTTTGCGCGCCGCCATCAGCCTCGCCTTCGGTGCCATCAGCGCCCAAGCGCTCGCACTCGATCCCCTCAGCTACGCCCGCTACGACCAGGTCAAGACGCGTGACGTACATATCGACCTGAAGGCCGATTTCGCGAAAAAGACCCTGTCCGGCTACGCGGAACTGTCACTTGACTGGATCGACAAATCGGCCCGCACGCTGGACCTGGACACGCGCGAACTGACGATCAGCAAAATCGAAGGCCAAACCGACAACGGCGCCTGGCGCAAACTGAGCTTCACGCTCGACAAGCTCGATGAAGAAAAAGGCCAGGCCCTGCACATTACCTTGGCCAGCCAGCCGCAAAAAGTACGTATTTACTACCGCACGGCACCTACGGCCAGCGCACTGCAATGGCTGGCTCCCGTGCAAACCATGTCGGGCAAGCGCCCCTTCATGTTCAGCCAGTCCGAATCGATCGACGCGCGCTCGTGGGTACCACTGCAGGACACGCCAGCAGTGCGCTTCACCTACAGCGCCCACATCGCCGCGCCACAAGGCCTGCGTGTGGTGATGAGCGCTGAAAATGATCCGAAGGCCACCGGCAAAGGCGGCTGGAACTTCAAGATGCCGCAGGCGATTCCTTCCTACCTGCTGGCCATCGGCATCGGCGAACTGGAAATGCGCTCGCTCGGCCCGCGCACCGGCGTCTATGCAGAGCCAAAGCGCATCGCGGCTGCGGCCTACGAATTTGCCGACACGGAAAAGATGGTGAGCGCCGCCGAATCGCTGTACGGCCCCTATCGCTGGGGGCGTTACGACATGCTGGTCTTGCCGCCGTCCTTCCCGTTTGGGGGCATGGAAAACCCGCGCATGACCTTCCTGACGCCCACCATGATTGCCGGTGACCGCAGCCTGGTCGACCTGATCGCCCACGAGCTGGCACACAGCTGGTCGGGCAACCTGGTGACCAACGCCTCGTGGAAGCACTTCTGGCTCAACGAAGGCTTCACGACATACGTCACCACCCGCATCATCGAGTCGCTGTATGGCCCCGAGGAAGCGGACATGAATCTGCAAGTGGAGCAGGAAGAAGCCATTGCCTCGCTGGCCAAGATCGAGCCGGCGAAACAGGCCCTGGTGTCTCGCGACGCGGACACCTCATCGACTTCCTACGCCGACGAAGGTCTGGTCTACCCGAAGGGCGCCTGGCTGCTCCGCACCCTGGAGCAGCGTGCGGGCCGCGCGGTATTCGATCCCTTCCTGCGTGGCTGGTTCGACCAGCATGCCATGCAAAGCGTGACCACTGATGAATTTGTCGACTACCTGCGCAAGAATCTGCTGGCCCAGCATCCGGCGGTCATGAGTGAGGCCGAACTTGATGAGTGGCTGCATGCGCCTGGCATTCCAGCGAGCGCACCGCGCGTCAAATCGGCCCGCCTGGCAGCGCTGGACACGGTGCGTGCGGCGTGGCTGGACGGCTCGCTGCCGACTGCCAAACTCGATACCAAGGCCTGGAAGGCGATCGAGTGGATCAAGTTCATGAATGACATCGACAACAAGGCCACGGCGGCGCAGTTGAAGGAGTTGGATGAGCAGTTCAAGGTCGGCAAGACCGGCAACAATGAAGTGGCTTTCCGCTTCTATCGCGCGTCGATCCATGCCGGCTATCGCGGGATTCGTGAGCCGCTGCGTGCATTTTTGATGAGCGTGGGACGCCAGCGTTTTGTCGTGCCGCTGTACACGGGACTGCGCGCGAATGCGGAGGACAAGGCGTGGGGCGAAGCGGTGTTCAAGCAGGCGCGTGAACGTTATCACCCGGCGACGCAGAAGAGCGTGGCCAAGGCGATGTCGGAAAAATAGGCAAAGTCACGTCGTCCCCACGAAGGTGGGGATCCATGCTGAGCACCCCGCATCACTGTCCTTGCGAAGGCGAGGACCCATACCGTTGCAATGCATAGAATGAAGACTTCTCTGCGTTGGTCGTGTATGGGTCCTCGCTTTCGCAAGGACAGTAGTGCGGTAATTGGCAAATAAAGGTACCCCGAGAGGCGCGGGGCGTCACCTTTGGAAGCACAGAGAATGTTAGCGCTACCCTCTACTTCTTCTCCCAAATCGCCATCATGTCATTCGACCCTTGCGCGCGTATCCCGTTATCGGTCAACACACCCTCGGTCGCATCAATCATGTCCTTGCGCCGCAAAACCATGTTCTCGCCACCACGCTGATCGAAGTGAATCACGATCATCTCGTCCTTCATATCGCGCAGCAGCGTCACCATGTGCGCGAGACTCCGTACCGGCACCTTGTTGATCGATGCGATCACCGCACCAAAACGGTTGCTGTAGCCGCTCACCAGCTTGTGCGGGAAAAACGGTGAACTGACCACCACCAGCTCTTCCCGCTCTGCCGACGGCGCATCGCCGCGCATGGTCACCAAGGGGCTGGCAATGAAGCTGTAACCATTGAGCGCATTTGCATTCCCCGACAAGAAGGAATTGAATTCCACAGTCGCGCGTGAGAACACGATGGGGCCGAAGATAAAGTAGGAGGGGTAGCCGCCATTCAGGTCAGGTATCAACAGCTTGCGCCCCGTCGACACCGGCACCTGCACCTCCATGGTTTTCCCGGCCCGCACAATCGTCATCGGCACCTTGCCATTTTTGGCCAGTTGCTGCACACGATACTGAAAGCGTACCCGCAGATTCGATCCCAGCTTCACCATGCCCTGGTTGTCCAGCGCGGACTCGCCGATCTTGGTGATCACATCCCACTCCTTGAGGGGATAGCCAGCGTCACGCAGGCCCGGCGTTTGCACGATCGCGCCTTCGACGGTTTTGTCCAGCTTCAGATAGGTGCGCAGCACGGGGTTTTCCAGCGTCTGGGTTTCGTCGAGCAGCGCCGGTTTGCCGTCGTACTTGCCATCGGCCATATCGCGCAGGAACAGCTCGATCTCTTCGTTCGGAATGATGTAACCGATATTTTGCGCATTGGTGGCGCCGCCAAAAGCCAGCCCCACCATCTTGTCGCCGGCAATGGCAGGCCCGCCGCTGTTGCCGGGGTTGATGGCCGCGTCGATCTGGATCCGCAATCCGGCCGTATCCAGGCTGTAGCCCACAAATTCGATGCGCGAGACGATGCCCTTGGTGATGGACAGCGAGTTGCCGCCGGTCGGGTAACCATACGCGAACACCTGCTCGCGCACACTTGGCAGCACGCTGGCGCGCGCCACAGGCGCATGGGTATCGAAGAAGGTCTCGTCATCAAGCTTGAGTAATGCCAGGTCCATGTCGCGCGCCACCGCCACCACTGTCGCCGATACCTTGTCGCCCGCCTGGCTGGCCTGGATCTCGACCTGGCTGGCATAGCCCACCACATGGGCATTGGTCAGAATGCGTTTGCCTTCAATGACCACGCCGGAACCTGTCACTTCAGCCGGTGCGGCTTTGCCCCATGGTTTGTACGGGTCGGGTCGGCGCAGCGTGGAAAACACCTTCACCACCGAGTTCTCCAGCGCCACGGGAATGGCGCCGGTGGCCGCGGGCATGGTGTCCTTTTCTTCGGCATGGGTGGACAGGCAGCACGCGGCAAATGCCAGTGCGACGACAAGGCGCATTCTAGTCATGTTCTTCTTCAGGGAGGCGCCGCAGGACGGCATTGGATAGCAATATACACGCACAATGAAAAACCGGCTCCTGGGAGGAGCCGGCGATGCTGCTTACTTCTTCACGAACTTGAGCGTCATGCGGTCGCTCTCGCCAATGGCGATGTATTTGTCGCGATCCACGTCCTTGTTCGCCAGGACCGGCGGCAAAGTCCACACGCCATTTGGATAGTCGGCCGTGTCCTTCGGATTGGCGTTGATCTCGGAGGTCGCCACCAGCTTGAAGCCGGCGTTCTCGATCATCTTGATCACGTCTGCTTGGTGCAGGTAGCCGCTGTCGGCCACCACCGGTTTTGCGGCCGGCATGCGATGGTCCACCACGCCAAACACGCCGCCCGGTTTCAGGGCCGTGTGCACGCTCTTGAAAATTTCCTTGAGCTTCTCGTCGCCCATGCCGGTCCAGTTATGGATATTGCGGAAGGTGACGACCATGTCGACGCTGCCAGGCGCCGCGTAGTTGTAGGTGCGCGGAGGCTCGAACACGCCGCGTACGACCTTGTCGAACATGGCCGGCTTGGCTTCCAGGCGTTTGGTGAATCCCTCAGCGGCGCGCTTGGCGCCTTCTTTCTCCGAGGTGGTCGATTCGCCGGCGGCAATGAGCTTGCCCTTCTCGCGCAGATAGGGGCCGAGGATCTCGGTGTACCAGCCGCCGCCAGGGCTCAGTTCCACCACCGTCATGGTCGGCTTGATGCCGAAAAAGCTCAGCGTCTCGTACGGATGGCGGGCGGCATCGCGTGTCACGTTGGCCGGTGTGCGGTCCTTGTTGGCAATGGCAGCCTTGAGTGCATCGTCAGCGTGGGCAGCGCCTGCCAGTCCGGTGGCCAGCATGGCGGCCAGTAACAATCGTTTCATGTAAGTATGCCTCGTCAGGTGAATGGGAAAGCGGTAGCAAGGGCTACGATGATCTGCCAAGCAGGCCATCCGGTCAAGGTCAATTGCATATGCATAAATTGTCCGCGAATGCGAGGCGGACAGCACAATCGGACACCCCGGACACCCGGGCCGGACACTCCGAGTTCTTAAAATCAACAATTTAGACAGTGGCATAAACTTTGCGTATTCAATTCGCATTTTTGCTGTTAATGTTTCTGCAGATTTTGCAAAGGCCCTGTATTTATATGGCCGTATCCAGAAAAGATGTACATATGAGCGGCCACTGCTGCCAGTGATCGCTATCCTCGGCGTAAGGTTAGGAGATACAATGGAACGACGTGCTTTTCTCAATATCAGTGGCCTGGCTCTGGGCTCGATGCTGGTGCCCGTTTTTGGCAACGCCATCGCAGCGGAAGACCTGCTCAATCCCCTCGCAGCAAAATTCAAGAAGACCCTGGCCGATACCGCACTGACGGCGGCCACCGGCGCCGGCGCGACCTATTGCGACGTGCGCATCGGGCGCTACCTGAACCAGTTCATCACCACGCGCGACCTGAATGTGGAAAACGTCGTCAACACCGAGTCCGCTGGCGTTGGCGTGCGCGTCATCTGCAATGGCGCCTACGGGTTTGCCGCCACCAGCGATATGTCGCCCGACTCCGTGGCCGCCGTAGCGCGCCAGGCCGTGGCCATTGCCAAGGCCAACGCGCGCCTGCAGACCGAGCCCGTGCAACTGGCGCCGGTCAAGGGCGTGGGCGAAGTGTCGTGGGCCACGCCATACAAAAAGGATTGGCGCGCCGTGCCGATCAAGGAAAAGGCGGAGCTGCTCATTGCTGCCAACAAGGCCGGTATGGAAGGCGGCGCGAGCTTCATGCAGTCGCTGATGTTCCAGGTGAACCAGCAAAAGTATTTTGCCTCTACCGATGGCTCCTACATTGACCAGGATATCCATCGTCTGTGGATGCCGGTGTTTGCCACCGCTGTCGACAAGGCCACCAACAAATTCCGTTCGCGTCAAGGTCTCTCTTCGCCAGTGGGCATGGGCTACGAATACCTCGATGCGCGCGCCGAAGACAAGGTCAAGGCTGCCGGCGGCGTCTGCACGCTGTACAAGAACAGCTATGACCTGATCGAGGACGCGCGTGCCTGCGGCCGCCAGGCCAAGGAAAAGCTCACGGCCAAATCGGTCGTGCCGGGCAAATACGACATGGTGCTCTCGCCCGAACATCTGTATCTCACCATCCACGAGTCAGTCGGCCACCCGACCGAACTCGATCGCGTGCTGGGCTACGAGGCCAACTACGCCGGCACCAGTTTTGCCACCCTCGACAAATGGCAGTCCAAGTCCTTCAAGTATGGCTCGGACAAGGTCAATATCGTGGCCGACAAGGTGGTACCAGGCTCGCTCGGTGCAGTGGGCTACGACGACGAAGGCGTCAAGTGCAAGCGCTGGGACATCATCAAGGACGGCATTCTGGTCAACTACCAGGCCACGCGCGACCAGGCCCACATCATCGGTGAAAAAGAGTCGCATGGCTGCTCGTATGGCGACAGCTGGAGCAGTGTGCAATTCCAGCGCATGCCCAACATCTCGCTATCGGCCGGTACCAAGAAACTGACGCCGGACGAAATGGTCGCCGACGTCAAGAAGGGGATCTACATCGTCGGTGCCGGCTCCTTCTCGATCGACCAGCAGCGCTACAACTTCCAGTTTGGCGGACAGCTGTTCTACGAAATCAACAACGGCAAGATTGGCGCGCCGCTGGAAGACGTGGCCTACCAGTCCAACACCCAGGAATTCTGGAATGCCTGCACGGCCATTTGCGATGAACGCGACTGGCGCATGGGCGGGTCCTTCTTTGACGGCAAAGGCCAGCCTGGCCAAATCAGTACGGTGTCGCACGGTTCGAGCACGACGCGCTTCAACGGCATCAACGTGATCAACACCGCTCGCAAAATCGGCTAAGCCAGGAGACCGCATATGAAACTTTTGAGTCAAGAAGAAACCAAGCGTATTTGCGACCGTCTGATGTCGTTCACCAAGGCCGACGAATGCATCGTCACCGTCAATGGCAGCCGCACTGGCAATATCCGCTACGCGCGCAATAACGTCTCCACTGCCGGCCTGGTGGAAGACACCCAGTTGGCTGTGCAGGTCGCCTTCGGCAAGAAGCAGGGCACCGTCACGCTCAATGAATTTGACGACAAGGCTCTGCAAAAAGCCGTGCGCACTGCCGAAGACCTGGCCCGCCTGGCGCCGGAAAATCCGGAATTCATGCCGGCCGTGAGCAAGCAGGCCTACAAGGGCAGTAACACCTACAGCAAGGCGACGGCCGCCATCGATCCGGAGTTTCGCGCCCAGACCGCGGCCTATAGCATTGAGGCGAGCCGCAAGAACAAGCTGGTGTCGGCAGGCTTCTTCACTGACAACACAAGCTTCCAGGCCGTGGCCAACTCCAATGGCGTGTTCGGCTACCAGGAAACGACAGGCATTGACTTTACCTGCACCGTGCGCACCGAAGACGGACGCGGTTCGGGATGGGTCAAGCGCTCGGCCACGGACGTGAGCCGTTTCGATGCGCGCGAAGCATCAGACGTCGCCATCGAAAAGGCGCTGCGTTCGGTGGACGCGAAAGCGCTCGAGCCGGGCCGCTATACCGTCATCCTGGAGCCCGCAGCGACGTCAGACCTGATCGGCTTCATGCTCTCCGGTTTCGATGCGCGCCAGGCCGACGAAGGCCGCAGCTTCCTGTCCAAGAAAGGCGGCGGTACGCGCCTGGGCGAGAAGCTGTTCGACGAGCAGGTCAATATCTGGGCCGACCCCTGGGACAAGGACATCGCTGTCCTTCCGTGGGATCAGAACACCATGCTGGCGCGCGAGCGCATGGACGTGATCAAGAATGGCCGTGTCGCGGCGCTGGACTACTCGCTGTTCTGGGCCAAGAAGCAAGGCGTGCGCCCGGTCGGCGCGCCAGGCAATATGATCATGGGCGGCACCAGCAAGTCGACCCAGGAACTGATCGCCAATACCAAGAAGGGTGTGCTGGTCACCCGTACCTGGTATATCCGCATGGTCGATCCGCAGTCGGTGCTGCTGACAGGGCTCACGCGTGACGGCACTTTCTATATCGAGAACGGCAAGATCAAGCATCCGATCAAGAACTTCCGTTTCAACGAAAGTCCCGTCACGATGCTCAATAATATTGAGGAGATTGGCAAACCGGTCGTCATTTCCGGCGACGAGTCGCAGTACTCGCTGCTGATTCCACCGATGAAGGTCCGCGACTTCAATTTCACGTCGTTGTCCGACGCGGTTTAAATGCTGTACCGCCCGCGCCTGCAAAGGGCGCGGGTTTCAATCAAGTTGGAGATATTGTGGAACGACGTACTTTTCTCAAGATCGGCGGCGGCGCCGCTGGCGCCATGCTGGTCCCGGTTTTCGGCAACGCGATCGCGGCCGAAGAACTGCTCAATCCGATGGCCGTGGCCTTCAAAAAATCCCTGGCCGACGCCGCGCTCAACGCGGCCACCAAGGCCGGCGCCAGTTACTGCGATGTGCGCATCGGCCGCTATCTCAATCAATTCATCACCACGCGTGACCTGAACGTTGAAAACGTCGTCAATACCGAATCGGCTGGCGTGGGTGTGCGCGTGATCGCCGGCGGGGCATACGGCTTCGCGGCAACCAACGACATGTCGCTGGACGGGATCGCTAACGCCGCGCGTCAGGCAGTTGCCATTGCACGCGCCAACGCCAAATTGCAGACCGAACCCGTGCGTCTGGCACCTGTGAAGGGTGTCGGTGAAGTCAGCTGGGCCACGCCCATGAAGAAGGACTGGCGCACCGTCGCCATCAAGGAAAAGGCGGACATGCTCATCGCCGCCAACAAGGCGGGCATGGATGCCGGCGCGAGCTTCATGACCTCCTCGCTGTTTCAGGTCAATCAGCAAAAGTACTTCGCTTCGACTGACGGCTCGTACATCGACCAGGACGTTCACCGTCTGTGGGCGCCAACCACTGCCACTGCAGTGGACAAGACCACCAACCGCTTCCGCACACGCGCCAGTCTGGCCGCGCCAGTGGGCATGGGTTACGAATACTTTGACGCGCTACCCGAACACAAGGTCAAGGCCGCTGGCGGCGTGGCCACCTTGTACACCAAGTCTTGCGACATCATCGAGGACGCGCGGGCGTCGGGTCGCCAGGCCCGCGAAAAACTGTCCGCCAAGTCGGTGGAGCCGGGCAAATACGATCTGGTCCTGAGCCCGGAACACCTGTTCCTGACGATCCACGAATCGGTGGGCCACCCGACCGAACTCGATCGGGTGCTGGGCTACGAAGCCAATTACGCGGGCACCAGTTTCGCTACGCTCGACAAATGGCAGACCAAGAAATTCAAGTTTGGCTCCGAGCGGGTCAATTTCATCGCCGACAAGACCACGCCAGGCTCGCTGGGCGCCGTGGGCTACGATGATGAAGGCGTGCCATCGAAGCGCTGGGACATCATCAAGGACGGCATCCTCGTCAACTACCAGGCTACGCGGGACCAGGCCCACATCATCGGCGAAAAAGAGTCCCACGGTTGCTCGTATGCGGACAGCTGGAGCAGTGTCCAGTTCCAGCGCATGCCTAACGTATCTCTTGCGCCCGGCAAGGAGCGCCTGAGCCCCGACGAGATGGTCAAGGATGTCAAGAAGGGCATCTATATTCTGGGACGCGGTTCCTATTCGATCGATCAGCAACGCTACAACTTCCAGTTCGGCGGCCAGCTGTATTTCGAAATCAAGGATGGCAAGATCACCGGTCCGCTCGAAGACGTAGCCTACCAGTCCAATACCCAGGAATTCTGGAACGCCTGCAGCGCCATCTGCGATGAGCGCGACTGGCGCATGGGTGGCTCTTTCTTCGACGGCAAGGGCCAGCCTAGCCAGGTGAGCGCCGTGTCGCACGGATCGAGCACGACGCGCTTCAATGGCGTCAACGTTATCAACACTGCCCGCAAGATCGGTTAAAGGAATAGAGCATGAAACTGTTGAATCAGGACGAAGCAAAGCGCATCTGCGACCGCGTGCTCGGATTTTCCAAGGCCGACGAATGCCGCATCACCATCGCGGGCGAGCGCACCGGGAATATCCGCTACGCGCAAAATTCGGTCTCCACGGCAGGGCTGGTGGAAAACGCGACCCTGACCGTGAGCGTCGCCTTTGGCAAACGCCAGGGCACCGCGTCAGTCAACGAGTTCGATGAAAAATCCTTGGAAAAGGCCGTGCGCCGGGCCGAAGACGTGGCCCGCCTGGCGCCGGAAAATCCGGAGTTCATGCCAGCCATCGGCAAGCAGCAGTTCAAGCCGTCGAACACCTTTGTGCGCGAAACCTCCCTCATCGATCCGGACTACCGCGCGCAAGTCGCTGCCCACAGCATACTCGCGGGCCGCAAGAACAAGCTGGTGACAGCCGGATTTTTCATCGATAACACCGGCTTTGAAACCATCGCCAACTCCAACGGCGTGTTCGGCCACCAGGAATACACGGACCTCAGTTTCACCTGCACCGCGCGCACCGAGGACGGTCGCGGTTCGGGCTGGGTCACGCGTTCGGCCATCGATGCGCGTCGTTTCGATGCGCAGGAAGCGTCGGCAGTGGCCATCGAAAAAGCCCTGCGCTCGGTGGACGCCAGAGCCCTGGAGCCTGGCCGCTATACGGTCATCCTGGAGCCTGCAGCGACCTCGGAACTGGTGGGCCGCATGTTCGGCGCCTTTGATGCCCGCCGCGCCGACGAGGGCCGCAGCTTCCTGTCCAAGAAAGGTGGCGGCAATCGGCTAGGTGAAAAACTGTTCGACGAACAGGTCAATGTCTGGGCTGACCCCTGGGACAAGGATGTGCCAGTGCGCCCGTGGGACAGCCAGACCATGCTGCCGCGCGAGCGCACCGACATCATCAAGAATGGCCGCGTGGTGTCGCTGGGGTACTCGCGCTTCTGGGCCCAGAAGCAGAACGCCCGTCCAACTGCCCGCCACGGCAATATGATCATGGCTGGTGGCGGCAAGTCGCTCGAAGAGCTGATCGCCGGGACCAAGAAAGGCATCGTTGTCACGCGCACCTGGTATATCCGGGACGTTGACCCGCAGTCCTTGCTGTTGACGGGTCTGACGCGTGACGGCACTTTCTACGTCGAGAACGGGAAAATCAAATACCCGGTCAAGAATTTCCGCTTCAATGAAAGCCCGGTATCGATGCTCAATAATATCGATGAGCTGGGCAAGCCGCAGGTCATTGGGGGCGACGAAGTGAACTTCCAGATGGTGATTCCGCCGATGAAAATCCGCGATTTCAACTTCACGTCGGCGTCGGAAGCGGTGTAGGCGGCAGTGGCTTCTCGCAGTTTCGACTTCTATTTCACGCGCCTGATGTACGACTCGGGCGATTGGGATGTCGATATCCGCATGCCCAGCAACGTGCTCAATTCGCTGGTCGAATACACCACGCTGCGGGTGGATCCGGCCGAGCGCATCATCGCGCTGTCGGATCCGAAAATGCTGGAGGCGCCATTCTGCTACATGGCCGGTCACAAGCTGGTGCAGTTCACCCCGGCCGAGCGCAAGAACTTCGAGCGCTATGTGAAAGGCGGCGGCTTCGTGTTCGTGGACGACTGCAATCACGATATCGACGGCCTGTTTGCCAAGTCCTTCGAGGCGGAACTGGCGCGCATGTTTGGCCCGAAGGCGCTCAAGAAGATCCCCAATACGCACCCGGTGTATTCAAGCTTCTTCAAGTTCGATGGACCGCCCAACACGGGCAACGAATTGAATGGATGGGGCGATGACCTGGTCCATGACTACCTGAAGGCCATTGAGATCAACGGTCGCGTACGGGTACTGTATTCGAACAAGGACTATGGCTGCGAGTGGGACTACGACTTTCGTAACAAGCGTTGGCTGGTCATCGACAACACCCGCTTTGCGGTCAATATTATTCAGTATGCTTTGGGAGCTTGATTGTGTCGGAACGTGATGCGCATGCATGGAATGAACAAGAGATTGCCGACCTGACGGCCAAGGTGGGCGCGCTGAAGGCCAGCATGTCGCGGGTCATCATCGGCCAGGACGACGTGATCGAGTCCCTCATCATTTGCTTGCTGGCCGGTGGCCATGCGCTGGTCGAAGGTGTACCGGGGCTGGGCAAGACACTGCTGGTCAAATCGCTGGCACAGGCCACCGACATGCAATTTCGGCGCGTGCAGTTCACGCCCGACCTGATGCCATCGGACATAGTCGGCACCGAGATTCTGGAAGAAGACACCAGTACCCGCCAGCGGGTATTTCGCTTCCAGCAGGGGCCCGTGTTCACCCAGGTGCTGCTGGCCGACGAAATCAATCGCGCGCCGCCGAAGACGCAGTCGGCACTGCTCGAAGCCATGCAGGAGCGATCAGTGACCTTTGCCGGTCAGACCCACCGCCTGCCACAGCCCTTCTTTGTGCTGGCCACGCAAAACCCCATCGAACAGGCAGGCACCTACCCACTGCCGGAAGCGCAGCTCGATCGCTTCCTGCTGCGCATCGACGTGGGTTATCCGACCGAAGACGAAGAAATGTCCATGGTCTCGCGCACCACCCATGCGGGTCTGGCCGACGCCACCCCGGCCATGGATGTGGACAGCCTGCTGCGCTTGCAGCTGCTGGTGCGCGATATCGAAATTGGCGAACATTTGCTGCGCTACGCCACCCGCCTGGTGCGCGCCACGCGACCCCAGGACAGCAAAGTGGGCAGCGTCGTCAAGCACGTCGGCTGGGGCGCCGGACCGCGCGCCGGCCAGGCGCTGGTGCTCGCTGCCAAGGCCAGGGCGCTGATGCATGGCCGCCTGGCGGTCACGCGCGACGATATCGGCGCCATGCTCCTACCGGTGCTGGCGCATCGCGTGCTGCGCAATTTTGAAGCCGAAGCCGATGGCGTGGCCATTGCGGACATCCTGCTTGCGCTGCGCAGCGAGATCAAGGTTGACTGAGAAACCCTGATCAATGTTGTCGACTGCCGCGCTGATCGCGCAAACCTCCGATCTTGACCTGATCATCCGGCACGTGCTTGCCGGTCTCGGGCACGGCCTGCACGCGGGCCGCGAGCGTGGTGCGGGCGTCGAATTTTCCGAATACCGTGCCTACGCGCCGGGCGACGAGTGGCGCCGCGTCGACTGGAAACTGATGGCGCGCGCCGACCGCTACTATGTGCGCGAGGCAGAACGCGACAGCCACGTGGCCATCTGGCTGTGGCTCGATGCGACAGCATCGATGGCGGAGCCCAGCCGCAGTATCAAGGACCTTAACAAGCTGTGGTATGCGCGCACCATGCTTGCCTGTATCGCGGCAATCGCCCAGCGCCAGGGCGACGCCTTCGGGCTGGTTGTGTGCAGCGGCGAGCGTGTGCGTTTTACGCCAGCTGCGCGCGGACCGCGCCAGATGCACCGCGTGCTGGCCCAGTTGACCCGGGCCGAAGCGGTTGGCAGCATGCCGGCCACCGACGCGCTGCGCGCCAGCCTGCATTTTGCCCGTTCACCGAGCCTGATCTTTGCCGCCAGCGATTTCCTGGACTGGCCATCGGCACAGTCCGAGGCCTTGCTGCGCCTTCGCCGCATGCAGCACGACGTGCGCGCTCTGTGTCTGGACACGCAGGCCGAGCGCGACGCCAGCTTCGCGCCAAACGCGGCCCACCGCGACCCGGAGCACGGAGAAGGCGTGTTTCGCTTTGGTGCCGACAGCGCCGTGCACTACCGGCAGCAGCGCGAGGCGCACTTTGCCGACGTGATGGGCCAATTTCGCAAGCACGACATTCCCGCGCTGGCCGCTTGCATCGAACAGCCGCTGCCTGCCGTTTTGCGTGCGTGGCTCCGTCTGGCGGGGCGCGCATGACCAGCCTGTGGTGGTTCGCACTGCCCATTCTGCTGCTGCCTGTGTGGTGGCACCGTCAACGACGACAGCGCAGCAATGCGCAGCCGCTGGCCAGCGCGCGCTTCCTGCCCGCGACCAAGCCGCTGCAGCAGCGCATCTGGCGTTGGATGGACCGTGTCCTGCTGCTGGTGCGATTGCTGTTGCTTGCCACTGTCATTGCGTGGCTGGCGGATGTGCTATTTCCCTGGCATCGCGACGCGGTGCTAATCGTCCCTGGAACTGACCCAGCCTGGATCGAACAACAGGTCGCCGATACTGGTTTCGCCAAGGCTGAACGGATTTCCCTGCCGTCGTCGGACGCCTTTGGCTGGTTCGCCAGCCATGAGCGCGAGTGGCGTCCCGAGGCACGCATCCTGATCGTGGGTGGTGCGACCATGCCGGCGCTCATGCCACATAGCGCACATGCAATCACGGTGCGCAGCAAGGTGCAGCGCTATCCGAAAACCGAGCATCACATTGCCGTCGTCAGCCAGCGTGCTGCGCGCTGGAAGGCCCTGTTTGCGGCGCTGGATGGCCCGCAGCGCTATATCATCGACCCCGAACCAGGGCCAGGCGACGAACTCATTGTGTGGGATGTGCCGCAGGCGCCACCGGCGAATCTACACGCCCCGTTGTGGTGGGTCGGCGACCTCACAGCCTTCCCCGAACTGCGCGACGCGCCAGTAGTCGATGATGTGCGCTACGCGGACAGCCAACGTGGCCGTTTGTGGAGCTCGCGTATGTGGCCTGCCGAAAATGCAGAAGTCGCACGCGCCCAGTTCGAAAGCTGGCAGCGCCTGCATTTTGCGCCCCTGCCTTATACGGTGCCGACGCAGACCATTGCGCCAACTGCCGGTGCAAGCACGCTGGCCGAGAGCGGCGCGCTGCATGGGTTCCTGGCATTCGCCTTGCTCGCCTTGTTTGCACTGGAACGGATACTTGCCCATGCAAGCCGACGCTGACATCATTCGCCGCCTGCTGGCCGCCGTGGTCTGGCGCCGCTTGCCATTGTGGCTGGCCGTCTTGCTGCCATGGTGCCTGCTGCTGTCTATCCCGGGCATCCTCGCGGCGTTGACCTGGTCGGCCTGGGATTTCATGCGTCTGCGCGAATGCGTCCGCACGGATTGGTCGCGCTGGCTCGATGGCGCGGTTCCGGCGCTCGAGGACAGCAGTGCCTTGCTGGCACATGCCGAGTCGCCACTGGCAATGCTCCAGCGTAGCCGGCTGCTGGCCCGCGTATCCGATGCGCTCAATGCCGCCGCCATTGCCGGTATCGTCAAGGCGCGCGTGAAGCTTGCCTGGTACTGGCTGGCGGTTAGCCTACTGGCGGCGCTGCTACTCTGGGGCTGGCAGCATGCACCAGCGAAGGGGGCCGCGCCGCTGCCGCTTGCCGTTTCGAGGAGCGCCCCTGTGAGCGCCCTCGCCATCACAGTCACGCCGCCCAAATACACTGGCGTGGCGGCTTTCGCATCCGCTCCGCGCGACTTGCAGGTGCCGCAAAATAGCGCGGTTCAGTGGTGCCTGACACCTGCGCAGGCAGAGGACGAGGTCATCGAGCTCAGTGATGGCCAAACCTTGAAAGTCGGTGCCGCGTGCGCCCGCTGGAACGCGACCGAGTCTGTTTTCTGGCGCTGGCACGGCAAGCGCTATAACCTGCGCGTGCTGGCGGACCAGCCGCCGCAAATCAACATTGCCGCACCGCGCGACATGCTGCAAATTTTGCCGGCCAACGCCACCAGCGCCACCATCAGCGTCACCGTGCGCGACGACTATGCGGTCACTCGCGCCACCATGCACATGACGCTGGCGCGCGGCAGCGGTGAGAATATCCGCTTCAGCGACCGCGAAGCGCCGTTGCCACAATCGAGCGATCCCCATGTACGAAGCTGGACCAAGCAATGGTCCCTGGCCGAACTGGGGATGGAAGCGGGCGATGAGCTGTATTTTTTCATCCGTGCGAGCGACAACGCCGAGCCATCCCACAGCACTGTCTCGCCAACCTACACCTTGCGCTTGCCTGGACCTGTGGAAGCGGACGATGAATCGGTTGCGCTGCCGACCCTGGTGAAGCCCGAGAACCTGCGCAGCCAGCGACAGGTCATCATCGATACCGAACAGCTGCTGGCCGACGTGAAGAACAATCCACGCCTGCCTGCGGCGACAGTACGAGCCCGTAGCGAAGCCATCGCGGGCGATCAAGCCATGCTGCGTCGCCGCTATGGCCAATTTCTCGGCGAAGAGTCGAGTATCTTCGGCGCCGACGAGCATGAGGAACACGACAAACCCGGCGAGAAGCATGATCTGATTGCCGAATTCGGTCACATGCACGACCAGGCCGAGAACGCGACCCTGTTCGACGAGCCCACCAAAAAAATCCTGCGACGGGCCTTGAGCGCCATGTGGGACGCCGAAAAAGCCCTGCGCGCCATTTCGCCAACGACCGCGCTGGCGCCGGAAAACAAGGCGCTGCTGGCGATCAAGGAGCTGCAGCAAGCCGACCGCATCTACCTGCACAAGACAGCGTTTGCACCGCCTCCCTTGAAAGAGGAGATCCGCATGACTGGCGATGTTGCCGGTACCAAGAGCTATCGGCGCGAGCAGGGCGGCGCCGCCGACGAACTGCCGGCGGACATGCGCGAACTGCTGCATGCGCTTGATGGCGACGGTGCCCTGCCTGCGCTCTGGAGTCGCACAGCGCATGACTGGATACGCATCCGCATTGGCAATGACGAACAACGTCTGGAGGCGCAGCGCGCGGTCCAGGATGTGGCAGACGGCTGCGTCAAGTGTCGGCCCGTATTGCGTGCCTGGTTGCGCGGCGCCTTGGGCCCGACCAGCATACTGCTTCAGGCCACGCCGGAGCTGGAAACACCATTCACGCGTGCATGGCGCAAGGGAGACGCACCATGATTGTGGTCGCACTGATTGCGCTGGCGGGTGTTCTCAGCGCAGGGCTTTATCTTTGGCGACGCCAGTGGCTGGATGCATTGCTGGTGTTGTTGGCAGCGGCAGGATTGGCAGGCCTGGTGGGCGACTTTTCGCTCCCTGGTGCGGCAAACACGCGCGCGATGCCCGTGGAAGGCGATGGCCTGCGCGCCGCGCAATGGCATGATCTGCCCGCACAAAAAATCGATTGGAAGGCGCCATCCGGCGACACGCTGCAGCTTGATTTTCCACGTGTGGCGACGCCTGGCCGCATGTTTCGGCTGACAGCCACCATGCCATCGGCGGCCAACCGTCGCCTGCAATTGTTGGCCGAAAATGGACAACTACTGGCCGAAGCGACGGGCGATGGCAAGGCCTTGACGGTGCAGTGGCTGCCGCCATTGGCCGAAACGCTGGTCCTCAAGGCCCGCTTGCTCGATGGCGCTGGAAAGCTGATCGACCAGGGCCCGATTCCGCTGAAGGTGAAAGCGGCTGCGCCCCTGCAGGTACTGGGCCGGTTTGGATCTCCCTCGTTCGATGCCACGGCCCTCAATGCAATACTCGCCAATTCCGATGCAGTGCTGGACTGGCAAGTCACGCTCGGAAAATCCATCACGCGTAGCGAAACTGCTCGCACGCCCGTCGCGAAGCCTGATCTGATGGTGGTCGACGCCGCTCACGTGGAACAGTCGTCGGACAGCGCGCGCGCGGCCCTCCTTGCCCAGGTGGCTGCAGGTGCACCACTGCTGGTCCTGGCCGGGAATGCCCATGACAGCGCACTGTGGGCGCGCCTTCTGCAATTGCCGCTCAAGGAGCAGCCCGAGGCCAAACCAGCGGGCACGCCGCTGGCGTTGACCAGTGCGCCGTTCAATCCAGGCACTGCGCCTGGCGCATGGAGCGCTGTCGGTGACCGCATCTGGTCGCGCAACTGGCACAAGGGGCGCGTTGTCTGGTTGGGCGTGAGCGACTGGCACCGGTATGCGATCAGCGAACCTCAGGCGCTGGGAAACTGGTGGCAGGATGTGCTGGACCGCGCTGGCATCGTGCGCCCGGAACAAGTTCAATGGTTGGAGCCTGAAGAAATGGCTTTGCCGGGACAGCGCCTTGAAGTGTGCGCCCACGGTGTGAGCGGCGAGGTCACCTTTCCAGGGCTTACACAGACCTTGGCGTGGCAGCGCCGACCGGACAAGGTGGATGCGCAATGCGTGGCTGTGTGGCCCGCGACGTCGGGCTGGCTGACGATGCAGTCCGGTAGCCAGTCGGGCCAGCTGTATGTGTACGCGAACGACGACTGGTCACTGTGGCAAAAGGCGCAGCGCCGTTTGGCCACTGCACGTTACGCGGCGCGCACGCCAGCCCCGCAGGCAGTGAGCAGTACGCGCTTGCCTGGCTGGCCGTTCGCCCTGCTGTTTGCGGCGGCAATGCTGTTGCTATGGTGGCGAGAGCGGCGCCAGGCCTAGTCCTGGTGGTCCTGCATCCATGCTTTAAGCCCGGTCACCCAGCCTTTGGCCGGCAGATTCATGCTCTTCTTGATGGCGTTGGCGCGCTCGTACAAAACGCTGAAATCGATTTGCGGCGACTTCTTGAAGGCGATGACAACGATGTTCGCGTCATGCACTTCGGGCAGCCAGACGACGGCATCGAACACCAGTTCCATGTTCTGCAGGTTCTTGTCGTAGTTTGAAAAGTCGCCAAAGACGTTGGTGGTCATGATGCCGTCGTCACTCAGGCAGTCGAAACACGCCTGATAGAACTCGGGCGAGTCGAGCACCGGCCCGCGCGCCTCTTCGTCATACAGGTCCACCTGCAGCACATCGACCGTGCCATGATTGGCCGGATTGCAGACGAAATCCATGGCATCCATTTCGCGCACGTCGAGCCGATTGTCATTCGGCGGCAGCCCAAACAGGGCGTGACAGATGGCGATGACGTTGGGATTGAGTTCTGCGACCGTGACTTTCGCTCCCGGAAAGCGCGCGTAACTGAACTTGGTGAGCGCGGCGCTACCGAGGCCCAGTTGCACAATGTGGCGAGGCTGGTCCAGGAACAGCATCCACATCATCATCATCTGGACGTATTCAAGCTCGATATTGTCCGGCTTGGCCAAGCGCATGGCGCCCTGTACCCAGGAGGTGCCCAGGTGCAGAGAGCGCACGCCCTTGAATTCGGTGGTGGTGGCGGGCGGATAGCCCGGCGCGTCAAAACGGCTGGTGGAAGAAGCTGAAGTCATACCCCAATTTTACGCTGTGCGCGCGTGTGAAGGCGCTTAAGCGGGCAGTATCAGCGTGACAGTGAGCCCACCGCCATCGCGATTGCCCAGCGTGATGCGCCCCCCATGCGCTTCGGCGATTTCGCGCGCCAGCGCCAATCCCAGGCCGGTTCCGCTGCGTTTCGTTGAGTAGAAGGGCACCAAGGCATTGGTGAGCACGGCGTCGTTCATACCCTGGCCGCGGTCCATCACCTCAATGCGCAACATGCCCAGGGCGAGCTTGACCTGCAGGACTACCTGTTCCGGCGCGGAGCCCGATTCGTGGGCATTTTTCAGCAAATTTAGCAGCGCCTGCTCCATCTGCGCCGCGTCGAAGTTGGCCGGCTCCGACGGTAGCGTGCCGACCACGGAGAAGCTCACTTCCGAGGACAGCCTGTCAACAAAACTGTCCCAATGGACTGTCTCCACGTTCGGTGTCGGTAGCTTGGCGAAGCGTGCGTAGCCGCGAATGAAGGTTTCCAGATGGCGGGTGCGCTCGCCGATCGTTTCAAGAATTTGCGGCAGGCGTTCGGTCTGACCGCGCCGCACCAGCTCCGAGCCGGAATGCGCCAGCGAGGTCAGTGGGGCCAGCGAGTTGTTCAACTCATGGCTGATGACGCGGATGACTTTTTTCCAGGTCTGCACTTCCTGTCTGCGCAATTCCTGGGTCAATTGACGTAGTAGCAGCAGTTCGTGTTTGCGGCCATTGAGGCTAAAGCTGCGGCGCGCCAGATGGTAAACCTCTTCCTCGTCGCCACCGTTGGCCGTAAACAGTCCGTCGCCGCCCCGTGCCAGCGCATCGCCCAGTGCAGGCGAGGCTTGCTTCAAGATCTCGCTCAAGTGATGGCCTTCGAGTTTGCGCCCCTCGTTGAGCAACTGTCGCGCGGCCAGGTTGGCATACACGACGGCGCCCCCGGTTGCCGCGTCACCTACCAGCAGCATGGCCACAGGCGTATTTTGGACCATGGTATCGAGCAGCAGTTCGCGCTGCACCAGCGCCAGGCGCTGCTCGCGCAGCACATTGCCAAGCGCGTTGTGGGCCCGGACCAGATCGGCCACTTCATCGTTCAAGGGCCAATGCAAGCCGAACGAAAAATCGCCGTCCTTGTAGCTGGTGACCGTTCCTTCCAGGGCGCGAAACAGGGACAGGATGGGACGGATTTGAGCGCGCATGGTGATGATCGCAATCGGCGCCACGCAGGCCAGGCTGATGGCCGTTACCAGCACAGCGCGGTTGGGCAGCAGATAGTCCAGGCCCAGTGCAATCACGATTCCCAGTGCCAGCAAGGTCAGCACCAGCGCTGACCAGCGTGTGACCAGCGATAGCCGCATGCGCGGATGCGGCGCCATCACGGCCTTGCGATACCCAGGCGTTCCATCCGGCGGTACAGCGCCTGGCGCGAGAGCCCAAGTTCCGACGCTGCCTGCGCCACCACGCCGTGGGCGCGTGCCAGTGCCTGGGTAATGGCGTCGCGGTCCGGCTCCGCTTCACTAAGTGCGATGTGGGCCAGTGGCAGTCCCAGGTCAGCAGCCTTGATCACATCACCGGACGCCAGCAGACTGGCACGCGCCATCACGTTTTTCAGTTCGCGCACATTGCCGGGCCAGCCATGTGCCACCAGGGCCGCCTGCGCACCCGCGTTGAGCGTCTTGGCGCCGGACAGGAAGCTGGCGGCCAGTGGCAGGATATCGGCTGGACGGGCAGCCAGTGGCGGCAAGCGCAGTTCGATCACGTTCAGGCGATAGAACAAATCTTCGCGGAAGGTCCCGGCCCGTATCATCGCATTAAGGTCGGCATTGGTTGCGCTGATGACGCGCACCTTGACCTGGCGCTCGCGGTTTGATCCCAGGCGCTCGAAGCGTCCGGTTTCCAGCACCCGCAACAGCTTCATTTGTCCGGCCAGCGGGAGATTGCCGATCTCGTCGAGGAACAACGTGCCGCCGTCGGCAGCTTCAAATTTGCCTTCGCGCGCCTTGGAGGCACCAGTGTAGGCGCCAGCATCGGCGCCGAACAATTCGGCTTCGATCAGTTCCGCCGGCAGGGCACCGCAATTGAGTACAACGAAGGGGCCGTCGCGCACCGAGGAATTGGCCTGGATGATTTCTGCGATGCGTTCCTTGCCCGTTCCATTTGGCCCGCTAATCAGCACTGGCACGTCCGAGCGTGCTACCTGGCATGCCAGGTGCAGCACGCGCTCGGTGGCCGGGTCTTGCCACACCACGCCGCGCAGGTCGAAGCCCTGTTCCAGGTCGCGCCGCTGCTTGCGCTCGCGCTGGGCGTGCTGCAGCAGGCTGCGGTTGGCCTGGCCCAGCTCAATCAGATTGGTGACGGTGGCCAGCAGGCGATTGTCGTTCCAGGGCTTGGACAGGTAGTCGGCCGCGCCTGATTTGATCAGGTCCACGGCCGCATCGAGATGGGTCCAGGCAGTGAGCAGGATGACGGGCAGGTCGGGGTGGCGACGCCGGATTTCCTTGAACAGCGCCGTACCTTCCTCACCCGAGGTGGTGTCGGCGGTGAAGTTCATGTCCTGGATGACCAGGTCCACGCTGTTTGCCGCCAGCAGCGCCAGGCCCTCATCGGGTGAACTGGCGCGCAGGGCGTCGATGTCATGCAGGGAAAACAGCACCTCGAGGGCGATGGCGACCGCTGCGTTGTCGTCAATAATCAGTACAGTAGGCATGGGCGCTAGCATACCACCGGCCACCGCACATCAGGCACTGCGCGTGGCCGTCGCTGGCGAAATCGTGGCCGCGCGCCAGGCTGGCCCATACACGGCCAGGATACCCAGCGCAATGAACACGCCCGCGCCGACAAACAGGTAATCGAGTGGCAGCTTGGTCATTTCCAGTTTGCTCACCAGGAGCTGATTCAGGGCGATTGCCAGCATCACACCGGCGACCACACCGCCGCTGGTGATCATGACGTTTTCGGCGATGAAGTAGCGCAGGATGTCGACCCGGCGCGCGCCCAGTGCACGGCGCACACCAATTTGCTTGCGGCGCTGGGTGACCCACAGACTGGCCATGCCAACGATGCCGCTGGCGGTAATGACCAGCAGCAGCGCGCTGACCGTGATCAGCATCCAGGACAGTGCCATGTCCGCGCGATAGCGCGCCTGGCGGTCGCCCGTGACCGTCCTGGCCTTGACGATAACGGGAATGCCAGCCATCTTGGACAGGCCAGCCTCGGCTTCCTTCATCACGCGGTCAAGTTGCCCCGGCTCGGTGCGCACCGTGTACGTCGCACCAGGAATACCGCCATAGCCGCGCAGCGGAATAATGGACGACATTTCGCCGGTTTCACCGACCTGTGCATTCTGGCTTTGCAGGCGCTCGACAACCCCGACGATCTGCACGCCGCGCGCCTCTTCGCCGGTTCCGAAATACATGGTACGGCCTGTGGCGCTCTGGCCAGGCCACAGTTTTTCGGCCAGCGCTTTGGAAATGATGGCAACCTTGGGTGTCTCGTCGCTTACTTGCTGGTCCACTTCAAGCAAGTCGCTGCTATTGAAGTCGCGCCCTTCGACCCGTTTCATCTTCCAGGTCTTGAGCAAGCCTTCGCCCGAGGTATAGGCGGAGGAGTCTGCGCTTTGGTTGACCTGCTTGCGGTCGATCGCCACGCTGGTGGTGTTCCCCGAACGTGACATGGGAATTTGATTGACGTCCGCCACCGATACCACGCCACCGATGGCGCGAAGCAGGGCGCGCTCGCGCTGCTGCAGCGACTTGTCAAATTCTGCCGTCTCGCGGGTCAGGTAGCGGGTCGACACGTAAAACACTTCGCTTTCGTCGGCGATGCCGCTAGGGCGTGCCACGACTTCCTGGCGCACGTTCACGATGTGCAGGGCATTGGCAAGAATTGCCAGGCTGATGGCCACTTGCAGCGCCACCAGAACAGCGCCTGTCTTGTTGCGCAACAGTGCGGAGAGGATGGGATTGATCGACATGATGGAGTCCGTTCTTTCGCGTTATTGGGATTTGAGCTGCATGGCCGGCGTGACCTGGCAAGCACGCCAGGTGGGCAGCAGGCCGGCCAGCACGGCCGCGAGGACCGACAGCACGAAGGTAAATATCAACATCATCCAATCCATGTGGGCGATAGTGCCCATCTGCTTGGACTGCATCGCAATGAGGGCCAGGGCGGCGACGGCCAGCAGCAGGCCGAGAATCCCGCCCACCAGCCCGACGACTGCCGTCTCGACCAGGAACTGGCGGAAGATCTCCGTGCGGGAGGCGCCCAGCGCACGCCGTATGCCAACTTCAGCGGCGCGCACCGAAAATTTTGCCAGCAGCAGGCCGATGGTATTGACCAGGCAAAGCAGCAGGAAGCCAAACGCCAACCAGGCCGACAGCTTGCTGTCATTGGCCACGACCTTCACATAACTCATCCACTCCATCGTGTTGTACAACTTGTTTTTGGCCCCACGTGGCATGCGTCCGAGCTTGCGCTGTTCGCTGGCATAGCCGTCGATGTAGTCCTGTAGTTCGGCGCGTCCCGCCACCGAGGCGGTCTCGAACCAGAACTGGATAAAGGTGCAATCGGAGGCCATCAAGGCGTCGTAACCGGGGCCGGGATTGCCGGTGCAGTTCATGCTGCCCGAAGGGCTGGACTTGTTACGGATGGCGGTGGAAAAGGGGATGAACAGTTCTTCGGCATCGCTAAATTTTCCGGTGCCGATCAGCCGGTAATAGTGCGGCAGTGGCGCGAATTCATCGAGCACGCCCACAATCTGGAAAGGCTGGCTCATGATGGTCAGGCGCTGCCCCACCGGATCGGCATTCCCGAACAGCTTCTCCGCCATTGCACGGCCCAGCACCACCACGTTGGCGCCGGCGGCGTCGTCTGCCTCGCTCCAGGCCTGGCCGTGCAGGAAGGGCGCCTCGAACATGGCAAAGAAATCATGGGTGGTGCCCACCCCTTCACCGGGGAAGACGCCAATGTCCTTGCGCTGAGGTTCAATCGGCGCGGAGATGCCGAAAATGGCCGTGCGGCGTTCGGCATGGCGCGCAGCGAGCAGGTTGCGCGCGTCCGGGTAGCTCATTTGCTTGTCGTTGGGTTCTTCACCCGGCGTGTATCCCTTCGTCGGTCCCACATCGAACACTGGAACGAACAGGCGTTCGCTCTTGTGCGGAATCGGGTCGCCCGACATCACGTGCAAGATGGTCAGGGTGCTGACACTGGCTGCAACGCCGATGGCCAGGGTAAGCACCATCAGCGCGGTCAGCGCCGGATTGCGCCGCAGGCTGCGCAGGCCAAGCATGAAATAGTATTGAAACACGGCGCGCTCCTTAACCGGCGTGGCCGCTGGTGGCGGCCTTGGCGTCAAACAGGGTAGGGGACTTGCGCACCAGGTCCGAGACCTGACCGTCGATGATGTGCACATTGCGCTGCGAGCGCACGGCCAGCTCCGGATCGTGGGTGACCATCAGGATGGTGGTGCCCTGGGCGTTGATCTCTTCCAGCAGTTCCATGACGCCGCGCGCCATCTGGGTGTCCAGGTTGCCGGTCGGTTCATCGGCCAGCAGCAGCTTGGGCGAGCCGGCCAGCGCGCGGGCGATGGCCACGCGTTGCTGCTGTCCGCCGGACAGCTCGGCCGGATAGTGCTTCATGCGCGAGGCCAGGCCCACCTTGGCCAGTGCGTCTTCGATACGCTCCTTGCGCTCGGCCGCGTTAAAGCCGCGGTAGCGCAGGGGCACGTCCACATTGTCGAACAGGGACAGGTCGGGGATCAGGTTAAAGCCCTGGAAAATGAAGCCGAGTTTTTCGTTGCGCAGGCGCGAACGGGCGTTGTCATCCATGCCCTTGACGTTGACGCCATCAAGGATGTATTCGCCGTCGGTAAATTCCTCCAGCAGACCGGCGATGTTGAGAAAACTGGTCTTGCCCGAACCGGATGGTCCGGTCACGGTGACGAATTCGCCCTTGTTCACCTGGATTTCGAAGCCGCGCAGCGCGTGGGTTTCGATCATGTGGGTGCGATATACCTTGTTCAAGTTGGACATGCGCAGCATGGAAATTCCTTCAGGGTGGGTTTAATTGTTAATGGAGACGCGTGCAGCATTGGCGAATGTATCGGTGCCGGCAATGACGACCTTGTCGCCGGGCTTGAGTCCTGCAATGATTTCAACGGAAGACACGCTGGTCGCGCCCATCGTGATCGGGGTGCGCACAGCAACACCGTTCTGCACCACGTAGGCGAAGCGTCCGCCCTCGCTTTCGACAAACGGGCCACGCGGTACCAGCACCACGTTCGGCTTTTCATCGATCAAAAGGCGCGCAGTCACGCGCTGGCTTTGACGCAGACCCTTGGGCTGCTCGCCATCAAAGCGCACGCGTGCCAGCACCTGGTTTTTCACCACTTCGGGCGAGAGCGCCGACAGCTTGCCGGTCGCCTTGACGCCACCGAGTTCGATTTCTGCCGTCATCCCCAGGCCCATGTCAGCCACATAGCTCTCAGGGACTTCCAGTTCCACCTCAAGGCGTGACAGATCCACCAGCGTCATGAGGGCTGTATTGGCGGCTACCACACTGCGGTCCTGCACGGACAGGGTGCCGATAAAACCATCGACCGGCGCACGCACGCTCAGTTCATCGACGCGGCGCTGTGCATTGGCCATCGACAGGCGCTGGCGATCGAGTTCATTGACCTTGGTCTTCAGCGCCAACCCCACATCGTCGCCTTCGAGCGCGGCAGCCTTGGCGGCGTGGCTGGCGCGAATTTCCGCCGACTTCAGGGCGTCCTTGGCCTTTTGAAAATCGATCTTGGCAATCACGCCGTCGTTGGCCACGGCCTGGTAGCGCTCCAGCGTGCGCTGGGCCGAGAGGCGGTCGATTTCGGCGGTATCGGCGTCGCGCTGGGCCAGCAGCTTTTGCTTGCGCGCCAAAATCTGCTGGCGCGCCACTTCCGCTTCCAGTTGCTGGTAGCTCGATTGCTCGCGCTTGAGGGCGTCGGACAGGTCGGGCGACTCCAGCAGCGCCAGGATCTGGCCACGCTTGACGGTGTCGCCGGCTGCCACTTTGAGTGTCACGGTTGATGGCGCTGTCGAATACAGGGTCGGGCTGACGGCAGCGACCACGCGGCCATTGACGGCGGCGTCGCGAATCAAGGTGCCGCGCGTGACTTCGGCCACCCGCAGGCGCGAAGCGTTGATGGACTTGTCGCTGCTGCGATAGCCGGAAACGAGCAGCGCGGCCACGACGACGACAGCGGCGACGCCAGCTGCGATCAGCGCCCGGCGCCGGTGTTTGACTGCGGGTGCCGCGCTGATGACGGCGTCCTGGGAAGATGTATCTCGGATCATGGTGGCAATGGTTGGCAACGATGCAAGCACTTATGCAGGAACTGTGCCATCGCCTAACGGCTTGATTTCCAAGGCTTTTTATATCGGGTGTGACTGTCCATGCTGTCCGTACAGGACGCGCGGACAGGCTGCGGACACAGGCTTGTGCTTTGCCACAATGACACCATATGCGTGCGGTGATGCCGGCAGCCGCTGTGCTAACTACTGAAAGAACGCATGTCCACCGCTTTCCACCTGCCTGTGGCTTCCTTGTCCTCGCTCTGGCAGCGTGCCCTGCACACCTTGCGCAGTCTGGCCTTGATTCCCGACCCGGAACCAGTCGACTATCCCTTCGCTGCCAGCGACGTCGCCCAGATGCACCGCCTGTGCAGCGACCCGGACGCGGCGGCCATCGATGACGCCAGCTGGAAGGACCTGATGCTGGACCAATACCGCGAAAGCTTGTCGCAGGAAGTGAGCATCTTCGGCCAGCACGCGCTGTACCAGCGCCTGCGTGCCGGCGGCGGCGCGGTCCATCGCGACAATGTGGCGGCGCTCCTGGCCGACCCTGCGCGAGCGCAGCAACTACGACGCGACTGCAAGTCGCTGCGCCACGCCGACACCGAGATCGCCACCCTGCTGTTCGAAGATGCAGCGCCACCGGTCCCCTGGTGGGCCGCACGCACCTGGCCCTTGCCCTTTTTGCTGATCGCTTCAATCGGCGCCGTGGTCTGGTCGCCCATGGCCTGGCTGGCTACCGGTTTCATTCTCTACCTCCTGATCAGCACCCAGATGCGCTATCACGAGCGGGTCGAAGCCTGGCAGCGCGCAATGGGCTCCCTGCACATGCTATTGCGCGTGGTGCGCCTCTTGGGTGGGGCCGACGCCGCCGCGGCGGGCAAACTCAATCAACAATTGACACGTTCACCCCTGGTCAACTTGACGCCGGGCCTGCGTGGCTACCTGGACTGGTTTGCCCTGGCCAACCTGAACCATTATTTCAAGGGTGTGCGCCTGGTGCAGGCCAGGCTGGACTTCTTGCGCGACTGTTTTACCCGTGTGGCCAATCTGGAAGCCGATGTGGCGCTGGCCCGCCATCTGCACGAGGTTCCCGCGTTTTGCTGGGTTACCAAGGGAGAAGCGGGCAAGCTGACCCTGACCGATACGGTCCACCCATTGCTGCCGCACGCCCAAGCACTGAGCGTGGACCTGGCCGGCAAGGGCGCCTTCATCTCCGGCCAGAACGGGATCGGCAAAAGTACCTTGCTGCGCACCGTGGGGCTCAATCTGGTGGCAGCGCGCGCGTTTGGATTTTGTTATGCGCGCCAAGCGCTGGTGCCGGACCTGCCCGTGTACACCAGCATGCAGAGCGAAGACTCGATGCTGGGCGGTGAAAGCCTGTACATGGCCGAACTGCGGCGCGCACAGGAATTGCTGGCCGCGGCAAACGGCCCGCACCCTGGCATCTGCATCATCGATGAAATTTTCAGGGGCACCAACCATCTTGAGTCGGTGTCAGCTGCCGCGGCCGTGCTGGACGTGCTGGCGGCCCAAGGTTTGGTGATTGTCTCCTCCCACAACCTGGTACTGGGCTCCCTGCTGGCGCAGCGGCTCACACCCCTGTGCGTGGCACGCACGGAGCTAGGCGAGCTGTCACTGACGCCCGGCGTGCTGGCGCATACCAATGGCATCGCCTTGCTGGGGCAGCGCGGCTTTGGCAGCGCCGTAGAGGCACGCGCGGGCAAGGTGTTCGACTGGCTCAGCGGCTACCTTGCGCATCCCGGCGACTGCAGCGGCGTGCTCGCTAGCGCAGCTGTTGCAGCACCCATGCCTTGACTTGCTCGGTGTCCGCGATCGGCCCAGGGTACTGGCGGGACGGGACCCAGGGCTGATTGTTGCCGCGCTGTCGACCGCGATAGACTTTCTGCGCAAAGGTCAGCGTGCCCAGTGCGCTCGGCAGATCAACCGTGCGCACATCCATGTACAGGGTGTCCGCTCCTGTGGTTTGACCCAGGTGCACCGCGCCGGGAAGGGCACGCACAGCGTCTGCAAAGTCGAGGCAGGAGCTCACGCAATTTGAATCGGTCACCAGCACTGCGCGCGCCTGGGATAGGGCCGCTGCCGCCAGCACGGTCGCTGGCGCTGGCGCTGGTGTAGGCAGCGATTGGCGCTCGAAGCGCCCGCCCTTGGCAAGTGACTTTTCCATGCGCGCGTACAGATTGGTGAAGGTCGTGGGCGCATCGCTGCCATTGCCGAACTGGCGACGATGGCGCGCGATGATCGCGGCAAGATGTTCAAGATTCCCCTTGCTCACTCGCCATTCCGAATACCCTTGTTCGCCTTGCCGCGCCTCGATCGCATCGAGGAAGGGCTTGCCGTACAGGGCAGCCAGCACGTCGTCACCCCACTGCGAATCGCCGCCGCCATTGCCGCGCGTATCAAATACCACCAGGGCCGCGTCGCGCAGCGTGGGCATGCGCGCAATGAGCGCTTTCAGTTCGGCTTCCTGTTCCGGGCCCGGTGCAAATTCAGGCAGATGCACCCACCAGGTGTCCGCTGCCAACTGGTCGATTGTCGAGTGCTTCGAGATGGGCGGATTAGCGGCCTCCCACTGCTTGTAATAGGCGGGGCGTGCAATGGGATTCCATTCCAAGGCCATCTCGCGCACTGCATCTGCCTCGGCGAACGTGCAGCGGCGGTATTGGCGCGGCGCCAGATCGTCGTCCAGGAAGAAGTAATACATATACATGGCCTTGACCGCAGGCGAATCGAGCAAGTTAAACAGCCCGGGCAGCACGTCTTCATTCATCATGCTGTCCGGTGTGCGGCCGTCGCACGCGCGTAGTTCGGCGCCTATTGCAGGCAAGGGCACTGGCCACTGCGCAGCGCGCCCGCTCACTACATACCGATCTCCCGTGCGGTTGATGACAATGCCTGGCCAGGCCATATGCCGAGATTGGGTATTGAAATCGACCTGCAGGTGAATGTCGGCGAAGCCGGCCGCATAGCGCGCAAGCAGGCGTTTTTCGTCCGCCAGCGAGCGCGCCTTGCGCGCACTGGCGCTGGCCACGCGATAGCCTTCTTCCATCGTGCGCCGAAACGCGGGATCGGCGCTATCGATGGCGCCAGGATGGTTTTCCTGCAGCGTACGGTGAACGAAATCGAGGTCGGCGCGGGCCATCCCCGGCCAGTGATTCTCTGCCCCTTGGGCCTGGGCGCAAAGGGCCAGCACAAGCGCTAACAACAGACTAGGGCGCAATTGCTACTCCCGACGAAGCACTGCTGCGGCGCCGATTCTGCCACAGGCGCGTAAGGCCGTACATCAGCACCAGGATGCCCGCCCAGGCCGCGTACACGACTGGCAGCGAGGCCACATAGCCATCGGGCCAGAAGGCGTGGCCATTTTCGAAACGCGGGCCGCTGCCAAAGCGCAGGTCGTAGTACAGATTACCCAGGAAGTGAATCACGGCGATGTGGATCACGTAGAAAAACAGGGGCGAACGACCGAACACCAGCAGGATTTTGTTTTCGCGCATGCGTTCGAACAGCGCCAATAACAGCAGGCCGATGCCGCAGGTGACGCACAGGTAGAGCAGTGAAGGCGGGTATTTTTCTACACGCATGAAGGACATCAGATCGAACATGAAGCCGCGACCTTGCGCAGCCCATGGGAGCGGATCGCCGTAGGCATTGAAGGCACGCAGTACAACAAAAGTGAGCAGCAGCGTACCGGCGCCTGCCAGCAGAAAGCTTTCACGGCGGGCGCGTGCCCAGGTGAACACGGGACCCATCGCGTATCCGGCAGCGATCAGGCCGATCCAAGGCATCAGCGGATACTTGAACAAGATCCCTTCCACGCCCCAGGTTCCCGACAGCTGGAAAAAGCCGCCCTGATGCCAGGCCATCCAGATCAGGCTTTTCGATTCGATGTAGTCCAGCGCGTTGTGCGGCAGGATCAGCAGCGCCGCGATCAAGCCGATCGCGTAACGCGGCAACCAGACCAGGGCCGAGAGGGCCAGCATGCCGGCGCCCAGCGCCCAGATCACCTGCAGGATGACGACCCGGTAGCCGAACTGCCAGCTGAAACTGATCCACGTCACTTCCAGGGCCAACAGCATCAAGCCGCGCGTGGCCAGGTAGCGTGACAGTGCCGGCACACCACTGCCTGCGCCGCGCAGATAGGCTGAACTGCCGGCCAGCAGGACGAAAACGGTGGCGCACAGGTGGGTGATCCAGCGCGTCCAGAACCAGGCCGGGGTGGTGCTGGTCAGGTCTTCGGGATTGAAGGGGGCGATGCCGAAATAGTCGCGGACGTGGTCCAGTGCCATGAGCGCAATGACGAAGCCGCGCAGCATGTCGATGGCAGGCACCCGGGCGGGTTTTTGCATGACGATTTCCTTGGAATGTAATTTTGACCACATCGTCGCATATGCAGACGGCGAAGGGCAAAATTTTTGGTATGTATGCCGATGGCAAACCCCGTCGTCCTCGCGCGGGGACGACCGCAAGCGGTCGTGCGCCAACGCATGCGTTGGCCCCATTTCAGCATGCTCAGTATGGGTCCCCGCTTGCGCGAGGACGACGTGCTAGGTGCTGGTGGGGATAGCTTATCTATCTTGATCCGAAGTTGATACGTCGTCCTCACGAGTTGGCCCGTCGTCCCCACAAGTTGTCCCGTCGTCCCCGCTAGTTGGCCCGTCGTCCCCACGAGTTGGCCCGTCGTCCCCACGAAGGTGGGGATCCATACTGAGCTTGGCCCGCATGGTGCCATCCATCCGACGCTCGCTGCGGCGCGGGTTACACTCTGCTACCGTCAATCATGCTTGGAACTTCTATGCGCATTTTGCTCTGCCTTCTTTGCCCCATCCTGCTAAGCGGCTGCCCCGCCGGTTTCGCGCCCTTGATCGGCACACCTGCCGGCCAGGAAGTGCACAAGGAAGTCGTGGTCTACTACGGCGCGTCCGATGGCGAGCGCGGGCTAACAATTGTGGCCCAGGACGTGGACTACAAGTACGACCTGATTTTTTCGCCCGACGGAAACCGCAAGGGCGTGCGCCTTGAAACGCGCCTGCGCTACAAGATCCGCTACGAGAACGGGGAAACGCGCGATCTGCCATTCCTCGAGTCAGGAACCTCCAACAGTTCCAGTAGCCGCCTGCAGGGAATCACCAGAATCGCCGATACGCCCTATTGGGTCGGCTATGCCTACACCTACGACAGCAATGAAACAAACAAGGACAGGAACACCAGCTTCTACACCTTCAGCGTGTTTTCCGACACGGCCCTGCGCGCGCACAGCGACTTGCGTGTAGCGAAGGGGCCAATCCGCTACGACCCGGCGCTGCGCGCGCTGCGCTACAACGGCCCGACCGGTCCCATGCTGTATCTGGCGCTGGAGAACCGCAGTATCCCAGCACCCTAGGCGCGCTACTTGTCCTGTTTGAGCGGCGTGCCCTTGTCGATCACTTCGTGGCAGTCGCCCTTGAGCGTGGCGTTGTCGTAGTTGGTCCAGCCGTAGCTGTCGACGTAGCGTTTGTGCTGCTTGAACTGGGCATTCATGAAGCTCCATTCCAGGCGCTCGCCCTCGTAGCGAATGTCACCCAGGTCCAGCAGGGTATGGAATACGTTCTCGGTGGCCAGGCGCGCCTTGCGATGCTGCTGCAGTTGCCGGATCTTGTCCGGATGGCGCGTCGCGTACAGGTCCGAATACCAGACAAAGGCCGGTACGTGGAATTCGTACTGGGTATTGTGGCCATGGAAGGCCAGGTTGCAGCTGTTGTCGTACAGGGTCTGGCCATGGTCGGCCACATACATCAGGGCGGTGCGCTGCTCGGATTTTTTCAGGGTGTCGATGACGCTGTCCAGGAACCAGTCGGTATACAGGATGCTGCTGTCGTAGCTGTTGTTGAGTTGAGGCTTGATCTTGGTGTCGGTGTACACCGGTTTGTCCACCCCAAACAGCGAGGGCTGCCAGCGGTCAAACGCGACCGGGTAGCGGTGGCTGTAATTCCAGTGGCTGCCCAGCGAATGGAGCACGATGAGCTTTTTGGTGGCCGGGTCGGCAATTGCATTGCGAAGGGGCCCGAACAGGATCTGGTCGAAATTCGAGTTATTGGTAAAACCGCCCAGATTGAGGAACTGGATCACATCGGCTTCCTTGGCAAACACCGACACGGGCGTGTCAAATTCGCCAAACGACACCTGGTTCGACAGCCAGAAGGTCTTGAAACCAGCTTCCTTGTACGCGGTCAGGAAGGATTTTTCGGCGAAACCGTCTTTCAGGCTTTGCATGGCCGGTTTTCGTGAAATCATCACGGGCACCGATAGCCGCGTGGCCGAGACCGAGGTAATCACGTCGGACAGCATCACCAGGTTGCTTTGTTTGCTCAGCAAGGGATTGGTCTCGCGCTCGTAGCCGTTCAGGCTCCAGCGGTCATAGCGCGAGGATTCACCGATCACCATGACCACCACTTCCGGCACCTGGTCGGGCTTTTCCTGGCGCGCGTGGAAGCTGAAGTGGCTGTTGCGCTCGCCAAGCTCGGCCAGATGCTTGCGTTCCTTGTAAAAATCATAACTGCGCGAGACCAGGCCAAACGGCCAGGAGCTGGCAAACACATCAAATTGCACGGGCAATTGCAGGGCGCGCGGCAGGGCTGGCCAGGCCAGGCCTGTGAGGGCCGCGCCAGCGATGGCCCGGTCCGCCTTGGGAATGCTGGCATCGTCTTCCTCGTCTTCTTCTTCCTCGTCGTCCGTGGAAGCAGAAGCAGACGAGGTGGCCGAGGCCAGGACCACGGAGGCCACCGCTGGGGCCGGCTTGGCCACCGTCTTGGGCTTGCTGGGCCCACTGGCCTGGGGTTTGGCGGCGATGCCAAATTCGGCGCCCCAGCCCCACACGCAGACCCCGCCCAGCAAGGCCAGCAGGGCCACCCAGCGCGAGGCGTCGCCCCAGTCCAGGTCGCGCGTGCGGCGCGCGGCCATGAAGGTGGTGATCCACCAGGCGACGACCGTCACCATCACGCCCAGCATCAGCCAGACCGTGTTACCCAGGAACTCCATCGCTTCCTTGGGACTGGTCTCGGCAATGATGCCCAAATGGTGGGTGGAGATGCCCTGACCATAATAGGTATACAAGTACACCTCGGTCGGCAGGGCGAGAAAGGCGGGGATCAGGAGCCAGTGAAACCAGGCCGGCCGCTTGAATATGGCCCAGGCTGCCACCCAGGCAATGCATTCCACGCCCAGGATTTGCCAGGGTTGGGACACCGGCTTGCCCATCAGCATAGGAACAAAGGGGACGGCCGATAGCGCCAGGTAGGACAGCAGCAGATACAGGTTCGCGGGACGGCGCAGTGCAGAAAGCATGGGGCGGGCAGGGCGGTTGGCAAGAGGCCGTATTATCGGGCGCTTTTTCCTCACAAGGGCCAAATAATTGCATTTGGGTAGAAAGTGGGCGTAGACTACTTGTCTTCCTGACCAGTCCGTCCCCTGCCGCCGCCCTGCGTGGCCCGCCCCGGACACTTGCCGGGTGGTAAACTGGTTGACCTTGCCGGTATACCCGCTTATACTCGCGAGTTCTCGAATTTATTCTGCACATTGTGTGCGTACCGCAGCCGCTCCCTCGCGAGTGGCTTTCGGCGCCTCCGCTGTCAGGACTTCGAGGCTCAGTTTTAGTCCCCGGGCGTTTGCCCGGGTTATTCATGTTGTATCTTTGTTGGATTTATAACGATGCCAACCATCAATCAACTGATTCGCAATCCACGCGTCGCTCTGACCGTGAAAAGCAAATCGCCGGCGCTGGAAAACAGCCCGCAAAAACGTGGTGTTTGCACCCGTGTGTACACGACGACCCCAAAGAAGCCAAACTCGGCTCTGCGTAAAGTCGCCAAAGTTCGCCTGACCAACGGTTTCGAAGTCATTTCGTACATCGGCGGTGAAGGCCACAACCTGCAAGAACACAGTGTCGTGCTGCTGCGCGGCGGCCGTGTGAAGGATTTGCCGGGTGTGCGTTACCACATGGTTCGCGGTGCACTGGATACCCAGGGCGTTAAAGACCGTAAGCAAGCTCGTTCGAAGTACGGTACGAAGCGCGCTAAAGCTGGCAAGAAGTAATCGTTCGCGATTGCTCTTCGCCCATTAACTAGTTGAACCGACCAGAAACGGTCGAGTAAGTGGATGGTCATGATGGCCACCGCGAGTGTGCTTAGCACGCTCAACTGAAGACTGAAAGGAATTGAAATGCCACGTCGTCGTGAAGTCCCCAAACGCGAGATCCTGCCTGATCCAAAATTCGGCAATACGGATGTCGCCAAGTTCGTCAACGTTCTGATGCTGTCCGGTAAAAAATCGGTCGCAGAAAACATCATCTACGGTGCATTCGAGCACATCAAGCAAAAGTCCGGCAAGGACCCGCTTGAAGTGTTTGCAACCGCGATCAACAATGCCAAACCGATGGTCGAGGTGAAATCCCGCCGCGTCGGTGGTGCCAACTACCAGGTGCCAGTTGAAGTTCGTCCGGTTCGTCGTATGGCGCTGTCCATGCGTTGGTTGCGCGAAGCCGCAAACAAGCGCAGCGAAAAATCCATGCCGCAACGCCTGGGTGGTGAGTTGATGGAAGCCGCAGAAATGCGCGGCGGTGCAATGAAGAAGCGTGACGAAGTTCACCGCATGGCTGAAGCGAACAAGGCGTTCTCGCACTTCCGCTTCTAATCAGCCGGCCAGACCCTGCGAGGGGCGCGGCCAAGTATCTGTTGTTCGAGGCCGGGCTCATTTTGTTCTCAAAATGCCGCTCGGTTTTGTCCATTAAAAGATTTAGGAATAATTATGGCACGCAAGACCCCCATTGAGCGCTACCGCAATATCGGTATCTCCGCTCACATCGATGCTGGCAAGACCACCACGACCGAGCGCGTCCTGTTCTACACGGGCGTAAACCACAAGATCGGCGAAGTGCATGATGGCGCGGCCACCATGGACTGGATGGAGCAGGAACAGGAACGCGGCATCACCATTACCTCGGCAGCGACGACCTGCTTCTGGAAGGGCATGGCGAACAACTTCCCTGAGCACCACATCAACATCATCGACACCCCGGGCCACGTTGACTTCACCATTGAAGTTGAACGCTCGATGCGCGTGCTCGACGGCGCTTGCATGGTTTACTGCGCAGTGGGCGGCGTTCAGCCCCAGTCGGAAACCGTATGGCGTCAGGCGAACAAGTACAAGGTTCCACGTCTCGCTTTTGTGAACAAGATGGACCGCACCGGTGCGAACTTCTTCAAGGTCTACGAACAAATGCGTTCGCGCCTGAAGGCCAACCCGATTCCTCTGCAGATTCCTATCGGCGCCGAAGACAACTTCAAAGGCGTGGTCGATCTGGTCAAGATGAAAGCGATCTACTGGGACGACGCGTCGCAAGGCATGAAGTTCGACTACCGCGACATCCCTGCAGAACTGCAAGAGCAAGCTGCTGAATGGCGTCTGAAGATGGTCGAGACCGCTGCTGAAGCGAACGACGAACTGATGAACAAGTACCTGGAAGAAGGCGACCTGTCGGAAGCCGAGATCAAGGCTGCTCTGCGTCAGCGTACCATCGCGTCGGAAATCGTTCCAATGATGTGCGGCACCGCGTTCAAGAACAAGGGCGTGCAAGCCATGCTCGACGGCGTGATCGAATACCTGCCATCGCCAATCGACATTCCACCAGTCGGCGGCATGGACGAAGACGACCAGCCAACCACCCGTAAAGCAGCTGACGACGAGAAATTCGCCGCGCTGGCGTTCAAGATCATGACCGACCCGTTCGTGGGCCAGCTGATCTTCTTCCGCGTCTACTCGGGCACGATCAATTCGGGCGACACCGTCTTCAATCCGATCAAGAACAAGAAAGAACGTCTTGGCCGTATTCTGCAGATGCACGCGAACCAGCGCGAAGAGATCAAAGAAGTGCGCGCCGGCGACATCGCCGCAGCGGTGGGTCTGAAAGATGCGACCACGGGCGAAACCCTGTGCGATCCATCGGCCATCATCACCCTGGAAAAAATGGTCTTCCCTGAGCCAGTGATTCAACAGGCTGTTGAGCCTAAGACCAAGGCTGACCAGGAAAAAATGGGC
>JBJMVX010000083.1:0-13258 GCA_045810445.1 Massilia sp. | reverse complement strand
CGCGTCATTCACCGTGTTGGCCCCTTGCTGCCGCTGGACCAGATCGTGCTGGTGCTCTGCACGGCGGCGCACCGTGGCGACGCCTTTGCAGCCTGCGAATTCATCATCGACTACCTCAAGACCGAGGCGCCGCTGTGGAAGAAGGAGCAAACGCCCGACGGAGCGCGCTGGGTTGACGCGCGCGTCACGGACGACACGGCACGCCAGAAATGGGCGCTGCCTTGAATTTCCTCGCCGTCGGGCTGGGGGCTGCACTGGGCGCGTGGCTGCGCTGGGGTCTGGGCTTATGGCTGGGACCTGCGCACGAGAAGCTGCAGTTGGGGACCTTGGCCGCCAACCTGGGCGGCGGCTACCTGATTGGTATTGCGCTGGGCTTTTTTGCCGCCTACCCCCAGCTCTCGCCCGAATGGCGCCTCTTTGCCATCACCGGTTTTCTGGGCGGGCTGACCACGTTTTCCACCTTTTCGGGGGAGGCGATGGTGCTGCTGCAGCGGGGTGACTATGGTTGGGCACTGACCCATTCCTTGTTGCACCTGGCCGGATCAATTGTTTGTTGTATCGCCGGGTTCGCAACTTGGCGCGCTGTATCGTCGTAAATTCATTTAATCAACTAGGAGTCCACGATGTCCAAGCAAATGTCCCCTCGGCCTACCGGCGCTTTCATCGGCGCGTCCTGGCTGGCCCTGTTGGTCGGTGGCGCCACCTATATCATCGGTCTGTGGGACGCCCAAATGCAGTTGAACGAAAAAGGCTATTACTTCACGCTGCTGATGTATGGTCTGTTTTCCGCGGTCTCGCTGCAAAAATCCGTGCGCGACCGGCTTGAAGGCATCAAGGTCACCAATATCTATTTCGGCCTGTGCTGGATTTCGCTCCTGCTGTCGGTGGGCCTCCTGGGGATCGGCCTGATGAACGCCACCATGACGGGCAGCGAAAAGGGCTTTTTCGCGATGGGCTTCCTTTTGAGCCTGTTTGCGGCCGTGGCGGTGCAAAAGAATGTGCGCGACGTGGCACTGGCCGAGGAATCGGAACTGGCGGTCCGCCTGGTCAAGGAATAAGTACTGCGCGTCTCCCCTCGATGGCGCCGCAAGGCGCCATTTTTCGTTAAGGTGGGCAATATGGGGCGCTTGAATTCGCGCCAATGGGCCCAATCTTGTTTTCAACTGAAAACACGCCTTAGGGGAGCTTTACCATGCGCCAAGACAAGATCACCACCAAGCTGCAGGAAGCCATTTCCGATGCACAGAGCTTGGCGGTCGGCAACGACAACCAGTATATCGAGCCCGTTCACCTGCTGCACGCCTTGCTGGACCAGGACGACGGTGGCGCCCGTTCGCTGCTCCAGCGTGCCGGGGTCAACGTCAATGGCCTGGCCAGTGCGCTGAAACGCTCGCTCGAGCGCCTGCCCAAGGTCTCGGGCACCGGCGGCGAGACCCAGGTCAGCCGCGAATTCGTCAATGTTCTGAACCTGGCGGACAAGGAATCGCAAAAGCGCAACGACCAGTTTGTCTCCAGCGAGATGGTGCTGCTGGCCCTATGCGACGACAAGTCCGACGCCGGCAAGCTGGCGCGCGAGCAGGGCCTGTCGCGCAAGGCGCTCGAAGCGGCCATCCTGGCCGTGCGCGGTGGCGAGGGCGTGTCCTCGGCCGACGCCGAAGGCCAGCGCGAAGCGCTCAAAAAATACACCCTGGACCTGACCGAGCGCGCCCGCCTGGGCAAGCTCGATCCGGTCATTGGCCGCGACGATGAAATTCGGCGCGCAATCCAGGTGCTGCAGCGGCGCACCAAGAACAATCCGGTGTTGATCGGCGAACCTGGCGTGGGCAAGACTGCCATCGTCGAGGGTCTGGCCCAGCGCATCATCAATGGCGAAGTGCCCGATAGCCTCAAGGGCAAGCGCGTGCTCTCGCTCGACATGGCAGCCCTGGTTGCCGGCGCCAAGTTTCGCGGCGAATTCGAGGAGCGCCTGAAGGCCGTGCTCAAGGAGCTGGCCCAGGATGAAGGTCAGACCATCGTCTTCATCGATGAAATGCACACCATGGTCGGCGCCGGCAAGGCTGAAGGCGCGATGGATGCGGGGAATATGCTCAAGCCGGCCCTGGCGCGCGGTGAGCTGCACTGCGTGGGCGCGACCACGCTGGACGAATACCGCAAATACATCGAAAAGGATGCGGCCCTGGAACGGCGCTTCCAGAAAATCCTGGTCGACGAGCCATCCGTGGAGGCGACCATCGCCATCCTGCGCGGCCTGCAGGACAAGTACGAGCTGCATCACAAGGTTGAAATCACGGATGCGGCCATCATTGCGGCGGCCGAACTGTCGCACCGCTACATCACCGACCGCTTCCTGCCCGACAAGGCGATTGACCTGATCGACGAAGCGGCGTCCAAGATCAAGATCGAGATCGACTCCAAGCCGGAAGTGATGGACAAGCTCGAACGGCGCATCATCCAGCTCAAGATCGAGAAGGAAGCGGTGAAGAAGGAAAAGGACGAGGCGTCGCGCCGGCGCCAGGACTTGATCGACGAGGAAATCGCGCGCCTGGAGCGCGAGTACAACGATTTCGACGAAGTGCTCAAGGCCGAAAAAGCCGTGGTGCAGGGGACCACCCACATCAAGGAAGAAATCGAGCGCATACGCCAGCAGATGGATGAAGCGACGCGCAACAGCAATTGGCAGAAGGTGTCGGAGCTGCAGTACGGGCGCTTGCCCGAATTGGAAGCGAAGCTCAAGCAAGCAGAAGCCGACACCGCGAAACAGGCGCAGGGCGCCAAGCCCAAGCTGCTGCGCACCCAGGTGGGCGCCGAGGAGATCGCGGAGGTGGTTTCGCGGGCGACCGGCATTCCCGTCTCGCGCATGATGCAAGGTGAGCGCGACAAGCTGCTGCACATCGAAGAAAAGCTGCACGAACGCGTGGTGGGCCAGGATGAAGCCATCGTGGCGGTGGCGGACGCGATCCGGCGCTCAAGAGCCGGCCTGTCCGACCCGAACCGCCCCTATGGCTCCTTCATGTTCCTGGGACCGACCGGCGTGGGCAAGACCGAATTGTGCAAGGCGCTGGCCAACTTCCTGTTCGATACCGAGGAGTCCATGATCCGCATCGACATGAGCGAATTCATGGAGAAGCACTCGGTGGCCCGCCTGATCGGCGCGCCGCCCGGCTATGTGGGTTACGACGAGGGTGGCTACCTGACCGAAGCGGTGCGCCGCAAGCCGTACAGCGTGATCCTGCTCGATGAGGTGGAAAAGGCCCACAGCGATGTCTTCAACGTGCTGCTGCAGGTGCTCGACGATGGCCGCATGACGGATGGGCAGGGGCGCACGGTGGACTTCAAGAATACCGTCATCGTGATGACGTCGAACCTGGGCTCGCACAAGATCCAGGCCATGGATAGCGACGACCCGGGCGTGGTGAAGCTGGCGGTGATGGCGGAAGTGCGTTCCCACTTCCGGCCCGAATTCATCAACCGCATCGATGAAATCGTGGTCTTCCATGGTCTGGACGAAAAGAATATCGGCGCCATTGCCAAGATCCAGCTCAAGCATCTGGAGCAACGCTTAGCCAGCATGGAGATGACGCTCGAGGTGTCGGACGAGGCGCTGCAAAAGATCGCCGAGGCGGGCTACGATCCGGTGTATGGGGCAAGGCCGCTCAAGCGCGCGATCCAGCAGCAGATCGAAAATCCGCTGTCGCGCCTTATCCTGTCCGGCAAATACGGACCCAAGGACCGCATTCCGGTGCGTGTCCGGGGTGGGAACCTGGTGTTCGAGGATGCTGCCACGGGCGTGGCGCTCGACAAAGCCTGAATGAGCGCCGCCTTGTGGGCGGCCGCTTGTAGGGATGACGTATATGCATCGCCGTATACGTCATTGCCTCGCTTGGGCCTAAGATTGAGCCACCTTCCTACCACTGCGAGTTCCCATGCCTTTTGCCACCACCGACCTTTGTGACGACCACCCCCAACAACTGGAAGACGGCACCCTGGCCGTGCTGCCGCCCGTGTTCAAGCACTTTGGCCAGCACCAGAAATTCTGCGGGCGCGCCACGACCTTGAAGGTCTTTGAAGACAACGCCCTGGTGCGTTCCACCCTGGAAGCGCCGGGCAACGGCAATGTGCTGGTCATAGACGGTGGCGCCAGCATGCGGCGCGCATTGGTAGGCGGCCAGTTGGGACTGCTGGCCCAGAACAATGGCTGGGCAGGCATCGTGGTCGACGGCTGCATCCGCGACACCGAGGAAATCAATGCCTGTGCCATCGGCGTGCGCGCGCTGGGCGCCCATCCGCAAAAAAGCGCGAAACACGGGGCAGGCGAGCGCAACATCCGCGTGGTCATCAGCGGTGTAGCCGTCAACCCGGGCGACTGGGTGTACGCCGATGCCGATGGTGTGCTGATCGCGCAACAAAAATTGCTTGATGCCGAGCAATTTCATAAGAGCAAATAAGGAATATGCTCGGAAGCCTGCCTGGAAAACCGAAGCAAGCTTCCAATTCCGGCCCTGTTTTTCATCAGGCGCAGTGAGCGTTCCACGATATGAAATCAGGGTAGGGCCACGCTGTGCCATTTCCTCCCATTCTGAGAAATTTCTTTTCGCATCGCGAAAATTGAAATGCAAGCTGTTGATTATTAAGTAGTTTAATTTAGTTATGTGTCTTATATAAGACCCTTGTTGCGCTGCGCAAATCGGCCTATTATTTGTCTAACGGATTTCACTTCTCAACCAGCTTTTCAATTAGGAGAACACCATGGCAACGCGCGAACAGCAAGTAGCAGAACTGCAAAAAGATTGGGACACCAACCCACGCTGGAAGGGTGTCGTGCGCAACTACACGGCCGCCGATGTGGTGCGTCTGCGCGGTTCGCTGACCATCGAGCACACCCTGGCCAAGCGCGGCGCGCTCAAGCTGTGGGACCTGGTGAACAACGAGCCTTTCGTCAACGCACTGGGCGCCCTGACCGGCAACCAGGCCATGCAACAGGTCAAAGCCGGCTTGAAAGCCATCTACCTGTCGGGCTGGCAAGTTGCAGGCGATGCCAACATCGCTGGCGAAATGTACCCGGACCAGTCGCTGTATCCAGCGAACTCGGTGCCACTGGTGGTTCGCCGTATCAACAATACCTTCCAGCGCGCTGACCAGATCCAATGGTCCGAAGGCAAGGACGATATCGATTACTTCGCACCGATCGTCGCTGACGCAGAAGCCGGTTTCGGCGGCGTGTTGAATGCGTACGAACTGATGAAGTCCATGATTGATGCGGGCGCAGCTGGCGTGCACTTCGAAGACCAACTCGCTTCGGTCAAGAAATGCGGCCACATGGGCGGCAAAGTGCTGGTGCCTACCCGCGAAGCCGTTGAAAAGCTGACCGCCGCGCGTCTGGCTGCCGACGTCATGGGCACCTCGACCCTGGTAATCGCCCGCACCGATGCTGAAGCTGCCGATCTCCTGACCTCGGACGTGGATGACAACGACAAAGAATTCTGCACCGGCGAGCGTACCGTGGAAGGCTTCTACAAGGTCAAACCAGGCATCGAACAAGCCATTTCGCGCGCACTGGCCTATTCGCCATTCGCCGACCTGGTCTGGTGCGAAACCGGCAAGCCGGACCTGGCTTTTGCCAAGCAGTTCGCCGATGCCGTGCACGCCAAGTTCCCAGGCAAAATGCTCGCTTACAACTGCTCGCCATCGTTCAACTGGAAAAAGAACCTGGACGATGCCACCATTGCCAAGTTCCAGAAAGAATTGGGCGCCATGGGTTACAAGTTCCAGTTCATCACCCTGGCTGGCTTCCACTCGCTCAACCACAGTATGTTCAACCTGGCCCACGGCTATGCTCGCCGCCAGATGTCGGCCTTCGTCGAACTGCAGGAAGCCGAATTCGCTTCCGCCGACAAGGGCTTCACTGCCGTCAAGCACCAGCGTGAAGTCGGTACCGGTTATTTCGATGCGGTCACCCAGACCATCCAGCAAAATCAGAGTTCGACCACAGCACTGCATGGTTCGACCGAAGACGAGCAATTCTTCGACGAGAAGAAAGTCGCCTAAGTTTCACCGCGACACTGAAAGCCGCGCCGGCCACAAGCCGGGCGCGGCTTTTTTTCGTCCTGGCAGCGTTCTGGTGGATAATGTCGGTATCGCGCTGTTATTACTGCAGTCAACCACCTATTTCACTGGAATTCCCCTATGTTGAGCTACCGCCACGCCTTTCACGCGGGTAATCACGCCGACGTCCTGAAGCATTTTGTGCAAATTCAGCTGCACGAGTACATGAATCAGAAAGACACGGCCTATTCGTATATCGATACCCATTCGGGCGCAGGCGTGTATGCGCTCGATGGCGGCTACGCGTCGAAAAATGCCGAATACGATACTGGCATCGGCCCGCTGTGGGAACGCACGGACTTGCCAAAAGGCCTGGACACCTATGTGAATCTTGTCAAGGGCTTGAACCCCAGCGGCAAGATGCGCTACTACCCCGGCTCGCCATATTGCGCCGACAAGATGATGCGCGAGGTCGATCGCCTGCGCTTGTTCGAGCTGCACCCAGCCGACAGCAAGATCCTGGCTGACAATTTCCGCAAGGTGGAACAGCACGCGCTGGAAAACGGCGTGCGTCCGACTACGCGCGGCAAGCGGGTACTGGTCGAGCGCGGCGACGGTTTTCACGCACTGAAAACGCTGTTGCCGCCGCCATCGCGCCGCGCCCTGGTGCTGATCGATCCGCCCTACGAAGACAAGCAGGATTACCGCAAGGTACGCGACGCCGTCGATGACGCGCTGGGGCGCTTCCCAAGCGGGATCTACGCGATCTGGTATCCGCTGCTGCAGCGCATGGAGTCGCGCGGCTTTGCCGACAAGCTCAAGCGCCTGCCAGCGAAGGAATGGCTCAATGTCACCTTGACCGTGTCACGCCCAGGTCCCGACGGCTTTGGCCTGCACACGAGCGGCATGTTCATTTTCAACCCGCCTTACACGCTCGAACCGATGCTGCGCCAGGTGATGCCTTACCTGGTCCAGGTGCTGGGCAAGGACGCGGACGCCACGTTTGTGATTGAAAAAGGCACGCAACTGACCGGCTCGGTTGGTGCACGCAGCGCCAATGGCGCGCCACGTATGCCAGTTGGTAACGCGCGCCGTGCCAGCCCCACTGCCGGCACCGGCAGCCTGCGCCTGCCTGGCCAGGCGCCCGCGGGCACGCCAGGCGCGGCTGGTGCGCGTGGCCCGGCCACGCCGCGCAGCGGACGACCTTCTGCAGCGCGCCCGGCAGGGATGGGCGGAAAAACCGGGCCTCGCCGACCGTGATAATTCAGCCGTAGTATAGTAATCACATCGAAGCGCCGCCGGTGGCGCTTCACCGCTAACGGGCTCCTCCATGCTGAATCATGAAGCCAGCGCGATTGCGCTTCCTTCCGACGACTTTTTCCTTGCCCGTCAGCCCATCCTGGGACGCAACCAGCATCTGGTCGCGTTCGAACTGCTGTTTCGTAGCGCCGACACGGCCGAGGCCAATGTCGTCGACCAGGCCGCCGCCACGGCAGCGGTCATCGCTCACGCCTCCCAGCTGGGCATGCAGCGGGTGGTGGGCGAGCGCCTGGCGTTTGTGAACGTCGACGAGATCGTTCTCATGAGCGACTTCGTGCGCTTCCTGCCGCCTGACCAAGTGATACTCGAAATCCTGGAAACCGTGCACGCTTCGGCCGAGGTGGTGGCGCGGGTGGAAGCCTTGCGCGGTTTCGGCTTCAAGTTTGCCCTTGATGACGTCGTGGCCCAGTCGGAAGACGTGGCAAGGCTAGTGGCGCTGGTGGATGTCATCAAGATCGATATCCAGGGCGTGGCAGCGGCAGACCTGGCGGCCCTGGTGGCCTCCTTCAAAGGCGCCGGCAAAAAGCTGCTGGCCGAGAAAGTGGAAACACTGGCCGAATTCGACACCTGCATGGCGCTCGGTTTCGACTATTTCCAGGGCTATTATTTTGCCCGTCCAGCCATCTTGAGCGGTAAGAAAATCGCGCCGTCCGAGCTGGTGATCTTGAATCTGCTGCAGTTGATTAACTCAGACGCGGACAACCACGACATCGAGATGGCCGTCAAGCGCGATCCCTTGATCAGCCTGAACCTGCTGCGCCTGGTGAACACGCCTGCCGCTGGCGCACGCCGCCATATTGACTCGCTGGCCGAGGCATTGATTCTGTTGGGACGTGCCCAGTTGCAGCGCTGGCTGCAGATTTTGCTGTATGCGACGCCGGGCGCGAACGTGGACCTCAATTCTCCGCTGCTGCAAATGGCCACCACGCGCGGCAAGCTGATGGAGCTAATGGCGCGCAGGTTGCCCGCCGCCCAGGGCAGCAGCGCGGAAGCGAGTTTTACAGTCGGCATCATGTCGCTGATGGATGCGCTGTTCTCCATGTCCATGGCCGACGTGCTGGAAACGGTGGTGGTGGCGCCCGAGGTGCGGACGGCTTTGCTGGCGCGCGAAGGGATCTTGGGCGACATGCTCAAGGTGGTCGAGCTGCTGGAAAACCCCAAGCGTGGCGGACAGTTGGGCAAGCAAGTCAAGGCCCTGGGCATGAGCGTGAAGGAAATGCGCGACATTGAAATGGAAGCGTTCAGCTGGGTCAACGAGCTGGTTACTTAGGCCAGTACCAGCGCTGACAAAGTGGACCAGGAGGTGCTCGCCGAAGTGAATGCTGGTCCTCACTAGCGCTTACAGAGCGCAGAAAGATTGATGTGCACTTTTTAAAGAAACTTGTACTGGCCTTCGTTTTACTAACGTGTAATGCGTATTCCAGAGAAGTGGACTACAAGGTGGTCCTAGACGTATTGCCTGTTGACGGCTGCTTATCGCTTTTCATAAAGTTCAAGAATTCCGGCGATACAGCCATGTATTTTGAGCCTGATCCGCCCGCCATTCTTCTTCGGGATGCCCGCAAGAAGGAGTTGCGCTTTTCCGGCATCATTTTCGACCGTCCGCCGTACTCGATCGATGAGTACGAGAAACTGTTGCCGGGGAGAGAAAGTGTGAGGGAGCTGCCCCTCAATTCAAACTATCGATTGCGCAAGCGAGGGCGCTACACGGCAGTTGTCAATATCGACTATTTCGATCCCCTCAGCTTGCAGGGCTATACCAAAGGCAATATTTCGAAGGATTTTTTTTACGACGGAAAATGTCCGCGATGATTTCCACCGGTGAGACTTAGGCCATCCAGAAAAACACAATGGTCATGCGTTTCTCGGCGTGATCGAAGCCGAAGTAGGAACTGGCCGAATGCACCAGGTTGCCGCGGTAAAGCAGGATGCGGTTGAATTTGTTGTCGACCCGGACTTCTTCCTGCCAGGCTTCCAGCGGCAAACCCTTCACCCCCAGCGCTTCGCGTAAATTGGCATGCGGCAGGCTACAGGTGTTGCCGCCCAGTGTGCCATTCGGGTAGCGCAGGCGGTAGAAGGACGTGCCGCAGGCCGGGTCCGGGTCTGGCGTCAGATAGATCACGCAGGCATAGCGGCACAGCTTGTTCGAGTCGGTATGCGGGCGCGCACCCGAGTCCGGCATGCCCACCAGTTGTACATAGTTGTGATTAAGTGTGCTGCCTTCGGGCGTGCTTTCCTGCCATAGGCGCTTGGCGCCCGTCACCTTTTTCACCCAGGCTTCCACGTACGCAATTTCGTCCGCCGTCAGCGCGTTGGCGCTGCGCATGCCGGGCCACGGTTCTGGCCGGTAGGGCGCGCCCATTTCCCATTCCGTTTGCGCATAGCAGCGCGACGAGATATCCGCCGCGTTCGGCAGGAAGTCGTCGCAGACCCAGTAGTCGCGCCCCAATTGCGGTTTGCGGTAGGTCAGCGTCGGCAATTTGACCGGGGCGGGTTTCGAGGGCTGGAGCATGTCGGCATTCGGGCGAAGACAGGGGAGTGCAGGATAGCATCGCCGCTGCGGGGTGGCAATTGCACGCCACCCAAGCGGGCTATTGCGCCAGCAGCAGGAATACCGTGGGTTTTTTGTGGAATTCCGGTGCCTTACCGCTCGCCAACAGCGCCTTCCATTTGCCGCCGTTGAGGGTGCGGATGGATTCGGTCGGCAAACTCAGATCCGTTGCAACGCAGATCAGGGTACCTGGCTGGCAGGCGCCCACCAGGGCTTCGAGCATGGCCGCGTTGCGGTAGGGCGTTTCAATCAGCAACTGGGTCTGCTTTTCGCTGCGCGAACGCGTTTCCAGTTCCTTGATGCGTTTGACGCGCAAGGCGGCATCGGTGGGTAAGTAACCATTGAAGGCGAAGCTCTGACCATTCAGTCCGCTTGCCATCACGGCCAGCAGCAGGGACGAAGGCCCCACCAGCGGCTTGACCGTGATCCCGTGTTGATGCGCCAGGCGCACCAGGTCGGCGCCAGGATCGGCCACGGCGGGCACGCCCGCTTCCGACACCAGACCCGCGTCGCGCCCGGCCAGCAAGGGCGCCAGCAGGGCATCCAGGGCAGCAGCCGGGGTGTTGACGTTCAACTCGGCGATTTCGATTTCCTGCAGCGGCCTGGCCAAGGGATGGTCGATGGCAATGAGCTTGAGAAAGGCGCGCGCTGTTTTGGCATTCTCGGCAACGAAATAATCGAGACGCGCGGTCAGCGCCTGCACCTGCTGGGGGATGATGTGGGCAAGCGCCCCAGGGGCGGCGTCAGTCGCGCCCAGGGTATTGGGAATCAGGTAAAGGGTGCCGGGCATAGTTTATTGTTTGAAGAATTGAAAGCCAGCCTTGCGCAGCATGCCGGTCAGGGCAATGAGGGGCAGGCCGGTGAGAGCGGTCGGGTCGTCACTGTCGATTCTTTCAAGAATTGCAATGCCGAGCCCTTCATTCTTGGCGCTGCCGGCGCAATCGTAGGGCTGTTCGATGCGCAGATAGGCGTCCAACTCGGCGTCGGGCAGGTCGCGAAAGGTGACGAAGGTTTGCACGTTTTGCAACTGGGCGCCGCCGGTCAGGGCGCAGGCGCGGTCGTCCCACAGGCACAGCGCCGTGTGAAAGACGACGCGCCGGCCCCGCATGGTCTGCAACTGGGCCAGGGCGTTGGCGTGGTTGCCAGGTTTGCCGATTTGCTCACCATCAAGGGTGGCGACCTGGTCCGAACCGATGACGATGCTCCCTGGCGCTCTGGCTGCTACCGCCTGGGCCTTGGCGCGCGCCAGGCGCAGGGCGGTCGCTTCGGGCGATTCGCCCACCAGGGCAGTTTCGTCGATGTCGGGCACCATGACCTCGAACGGCAGTTGCAGGCGCGAGAGCAGCTCGCGCCGGTAGACAGAACTTGATGCAAGAATCAGACGCGGCGTCGTGGAAGTTGGTATCATTGCGGCCCTAAGCGTGAAAAAACACCGTAAGTCTTTGACTGCACAGCGATAAGCCTGTTATTATCGCAGGTTTTCCGGGGAAAATTTCTGCAATGAGCGCTTTTGTCATCGACGCTTTTGAGTTTTGTCGAAGCAACGGCCATCGCGAAGGTGTCATGCCTGTCGCCGAAATGAGCCGGTTAAACAAGGATTGTGCGGACCACTCGGGCGAGATCGCCTGGAGCGCGGACGGCACGACCAGCATGCAGGGTTATCCGCAATTGACGCTGTCGGTGTCTGGCACCGTGCAACTGATGTGTCAGCGTTGCCTGACCCCGTACACCTTCGAGATGGATGCCGGTACCGTGTTGATGCTCGGCAAGGATGACGACCAGGCCGACGAGATCGAAGAGTTGCTGGGTGATGAAAGCATTGACGTCATCGTTGGCAGCCGCACTTGCGATCTGCGCGACCTGATTGAAGACGAAGCACTGCTGGCCCTGCCGCAAGTGCCGAAACATGAAGTCTGCCCGGACAGCAAGTTGCTCGATACGCTGAAAAGCGTCAAGCCTTCGCCCTTCGCGGCCTTGAAAGATCTGGCAGCTGAGTAAGCCTGCAGTACAGAATACGTAGTACGCAACAAACGTGTCAAACGCGTGTAGTAGTCGAGTATGGCATTGGCAGTAAAGGTAGGACAGCGTTAAACATGTCGGCATAGAAATTTATTTGCCGCCGGGATACTCGATTCGCATGTATTTGCTGGTCGAATGTGTTAGAATTTTAGAACTTATGTATTAGGAGTCATCATGGCAGTTCAGCAGAATAAGAAGTCCCCATCCAAGCGCGGTATGCACCGCTCGCACGACTTCCTGGTCGCGCCGCAACTGGGTATCGAGCCAACCACCGGTGAAACGCACCTGCGTCACCACATCAGCCCGAACGGCTTCTACCGTGGCCGTAAAGTACTCAAGACCAAGAACGACGAGTAATCGACGTCTTATCTTTGAGTAAGATGAAAGCGGTGCTACGTGTTTCTGCGTTGCGCCGCTTTTTCTTTGTCTTCGGCTGCAAATCCTTGCACACCGTCATTTCGATTGACGCAGACTCTGGCCGGCATTCGCCTGGATTCAGAGCGATTGCTGCTGCCCCCTGCTGGCTGAAGCCGCAGACCGCACCTACCAAATGACCATAAAAATTTCCATCGATTGCATGGGTGGCGACCATGGCCCGTCGGCCACGATTCCTGCCGCCGTGTCCTTTCTCAAGCGCGAACCGGAAGCCGAGCTGATTCTTGTTGGCCTGGAAGACGTGCTGCGCGCCGAGCTGAAGAAATGCAAGGCAGAAGACCATCCGCGCCTGTCCATTGTGCACGCGTCTGAAATGGTTGAGATGGATGACCCCATCGAAGTGGCCTTGCGCCGCAAAAAAGATTCCTCGATGCGCGTGGCGATCGAGCTGGTCAAGGACGGCAAGGCCCAGGCCTGCGTCTCGGCCGGCAATACCGGCGCCCTGATGGCGGTCTCGCGCTATGTTCTCAAGACCATGACTGGCGTGGACCGCCCAGCCATCTGCTCGATCCTGCCGAACCAGAAGGGCGGCCCGACCTACATGCTGGACCTGGGCGCGAACGTTGACTGCGAGCCCCACCATTTGCACCAGTTTGCCATCATGGGTTCGGTGCTGGTGTCGGCCATGGAAAACATTGCGCGTCCCACCATCGGGCTGTTGAATGTCGGCACCGAAGAAATCAAGGGCAATGAAGCCGTCAAGGCCACCGCCAAGCTGCTGCGCGAAGACCATGAACGCGGCGTACTTAATTTCTACGGCAATGTCGAAGGCAATGACATTTTCAAGGGCACTGCCGACATCGTCGTATGCGACGGTTTCGTTGGCAATGTGACCCTCAAAGCCATCGAGGGCCTGGGCCGTTTCGTCAAGAGTTCGCTCAACACGGAATT
>JBJMVX010000082.1:0-16811 GCA_045810445.1 Massilia sp. | reverse complement strand
GGCCGGGGCCCGCCCCAGCTCCGGCTTGATCAGCGGCATGCGCATGGTGATGATCTCTTTCTTGAGCTTGACCAGCATGCGCTTGTGCGACTGTTCTTCGGAATAGCTTTCCTTGACCTCGATGTCGGCAAAGCGCGCGTCGCTGCGCAGCCAGGCCAGGAACTGGTCGATCTGCCCGCGCGGGCCGGACAGGAACAGGTTGATGCCCTCGGGAGTGAGCAGGATGGTGCCTTTGAGGCCCAGCTCCTTGCACAGCGCCTGGTACACAGGGCGCATTTCTTCCGTATTGTCGAAGGTGACAAATTTATAAGCGGCAATATTAACGTGGGATGTTGCGGATGACATGGCAGTGGCGGACTAAGAAACAGGCCATATTATAAAGCAGTGTCCGGCGCCGGCCCAAACCCGGCCGCCGCCATTGTTAGAATTTTTATAACAATGTAGTCAAATGTGACACGCTCATGTAATATATTGCAATAGAGAATGTTACAGACCGGTGCGGCCGTCATTGTGCGCTATGATGAAGCCAAGTCCCCGGCAAGTTCACCTTTGACTGCGGAATCCCATGCATATACCGAAACGTATCATCCGCCTGGCGAAAGACAAGGCCGTCCTCAGTTTTTCCAGCCTGGCCGAGCAGACGGTCGTCGAAGCCGACGCGCAGATGACCAGGGACATGAGCGGGGCCGGCCCGAACGACATGCGCAACCTGAACCAGTTGCGCACCTTCCTGCGCGCCGAAGCGCGCGCCCTGCGCACCCGCATGGAACGCCACTTTGCCGGCTTGCTCGAACGGGCGATGGTGACCATGCACGTGGACCAGCGCGCCGCGGCCGCCAAGGACATCGACTACGGCAGCCTGACCCTGATCGACGACGACGTGCTGGTGCGCCATATCGAGGTCGAACGCCTGGTCGGACGCCTGCGCGATGCCGAGAGCGGGCCGCTGGGCCGGGTCAACCTGACCATCGCCGTCATGCACGACGACCGCGAAGCGCGCGAGCGTGAAAATCCTTTCCGGCCCTATCTGCTGGCGCGCGCCCTGCACGAGGCGCTGCGCGAACTGATGTGGGAAGAAGCGCAGTCCAAGCTGCTCTACGAGGCACTGGGCCTGGCCATGGCCAGGCGCCTGCCCGGTTTTTATGCCGGCATTCTGGACGTGTTCGAGTCCGGCGGCGTCAACGCCCGCCTGACCTCGCGTCCGACCGCCATGTCGCGCGCCGAACGCGACCGGTTGGCCTGGCAGGCGGCCGCGCGCCGGCTCGCCCTGGGCGGGCGCGCCGGTGGGGGTGGCGGTGGCGGTGGCGGTGGCGGTGGCGGGGGCCACGATCAAGGGCCTGGACACGGTCACGGGCAGGGCGGCGGCCATGCCGGTGCTGGCCTCGCCGAACCGCTCGCGCGCCTCGCCCCCGACCATCCCGACTTCGCTCTCCAGGCACGCATGCTGCCGACGCTGCAGCGCCTGCGCGAACTGCATCACGCGTCGGCCGAATTTGCGCCCGGCGGCCAGGTGCAGGACCTGCTCGACCTGGTGTGGGACATGTTCCACCAGCCGCGCGGCGCGGCCGTGGCGCCCATGATCGCCGACGCCCAGGGCCACGATACCCGCAACGCGCTCGACACGGTGCTGCTGGCGATCCAGCGCGCGGTCGCCAGCGGCGACCAGGCCCCGGCGCCGCTCGGCTTGCGCGTGCTGCTGGCCGACCATCCGGACAAGCCGGCCGGCGACTCCGAGCAGACGCGCGTGATGGATGTCTCAGCGCTGCTGTTCCACTCGATGGTGCAGGATGAAACCATGACCGCGGCCATGCAGCACCAGTTTGAGCGGCTGTTCGTGCCCTTCGTGCGCGCCGCGCTGATGGAGCCTGAATTGCTGCACCAGGCCAGCCATCCGGTGCGGCGCCTGGTCGACCGTCTCGGCTCGCTGGGCGCGATCGTCGCGCCCGAACTGCCCGGACCGGTGCTGGCCGAGGGCGAACTGGGCTCGATCGTGGGCGTCATCCTGGACCGGTTCGATCATGATCTGCGCGTTTTCGCCGACGCCGAACGGGTGCTCGACAGCCGCGTCAAAGCGCAGCTGCGCGCCATCGTGCCGGGCTTTGCCTTGTGCGCCGAGGCGGTGGCCGAAGCGGCCGCCGACAGCGCGCGCCTGGCCGGCGCCGGCGTGGCGCTGAGCGCGGCGCTGCAGCCGCTGCAGGTCGATCCGCGCCTGGCCGATTTCCTGCTCGGGACCTGGGCCCGGGTGCTGAGCCACCCCGGCGCCGGAGCGATGGGCGCGGTGACGCTGCTGCCCGACCTGCTGTGGAGCGCGCAAGAAAAGGTGACCCAGGAAGACCGCGCCATCCTGGTCAAGATGCTGCCGGAACTGGTGCGCAAGGTGCGCGAAGGGATGGCCTCGATCTCGCTGCCGGAAGGCCCGTCCAAGGCCGCGTTCGACCGCCTGGTGGCGGTGCACATGGACGTCCTGGGCGGCAAACAGGAATTCGCGCGGCGCGCCATGACACTCGAGCAGTTCCGCCATTATTTCAGCGACTTCGCGATCCACGAGGACGTGGGCGCGAGTGATGGCTGGGTGGGTGGATTCGAGCTGGAGGCCGCCCTCGGCCGGCGCCAGGTGGCAGCGACCCTGCATTCCAAGGCGGCGGCCCGCATGTCGCAGGCGGCCGACGCCGACCTGCTGTCCTGGGCCCGGCCCGGCAATCCCTTCGAGGTCAAGGTCGGAGAGGAGTTCGTGCAAGCTATGCTGACGGCCGCGCCGGCCGGCGACAGCGCTTTCGTGTTCGCCGTGGCGGGGCAGCCGCAAGCCGAGATCTACCTGCGCGATCCGCTGCTCGAGGCGATGGAGGAAGGCAGCCTGCGCCCGCTGGAAAACGCGCCCCTGTTCGACCGCGCGGTCGAGTCGCTGATGGCTGGGGCCGAGTCGCTGTCGGGCTAGAAGCCCGAGTGGCAGGCGCGCCAAAGCGTCGTCCTCGCGAAGGTGCCGGCGCATGCGCCGGCCCCATACCATGCCGAACAACTTCGGGGACGTGCTATAGGTCCCCGCCTTCGCGAGGACGACTGCAACACGTCAATCCGCCACCGGCGCCCCATCAATATTAACTTTCCGTTATCAGTATGGGCGCTCTTGTACTGATGCGCAGGATCGCGGTGCGAAAGAGCGCGAGCGAGCGCTTGCGGCGCGGTAAAATAGCGGCTTTGCAAAGCAGGCGAACGGGAAGATGAGCATGGAAGTCATGGAAGTTGAGGGCGCGGCCGCGCCAGTGAAGGCTGCCCCCGGGTTTGTTCACCTGCGCGTCCATTCCGAGTACTCGATCGTCGACGGCCTGGTGCGCATTGACGACATCGTGGCCGCCGCCGCCAAGGACAAGCAGCCCGCCCTGGCCGTGACTGATCTGGCCAACCTGTTCGGCATGGTCAAGTTCTACAAGGCGGCCCGCGGCAAGGGCATCAAGCCCGTGATCGGCGTCGATGCCTGGATTTCGAACGACGACAATCGGGACAAGCCGAGCCGCCTGCTGCTGCTGGCCAAAAACCACATGGGTTACCTGCAGCTGTGCGATCTGCTCTCGCGCGCCTGGCTGACCAACCAGAACAAGGGCCGCGCCGAAATCCGTCCCGAGTGGCTCGAACAGCTGGCCACGTCGGAGTCCACCCTGCATCCCGGCCAGAGCCAGGCCAATGGCCTGATCGTGCTCTCGGGCGCGCACTTCGGCGACGTCGGCACCGCCATCGAGAACGGCAACCTGGCGCTGGCCGAACGCTGCGCGCAGCGATGGGCGAGCGTCTTCCCTGGCCACTTCTACATCGAGATTCAGCGCGCCGGCCAGCCGAACCAGGAAGCCCAGGTGCGCCACGCAGTGGCGCTGGCGGCCAAGCTCGGGCTGCCGGTGGTGGCCACGCACCCGATCCAGTTCCTCTCGCCCGACGAGTTCATCGCCCACGAAGCGCGCACCTGTATCGCGGAAGGGGAGATGCTGGCCAACGCCAAACGCGTCAAGCGCTTTAACGAAGAGATGCGCTTCAAGTCGCAGGCCGAGATGGGCGCGCTGTTCGCCGACATGCCGGCCGCGCTGGCCAATTCGGTCGAAATCGCCAAGCGCTGCAACGTCGTGCTCACGCTGGGCAAACCGCAGCTGCCGAACTTCCCGACTCCGCCGGGCATGACGATCGACGAATTCCTGGTGGCCGAATCGAAAGCGGGCCTGGAGCAGCGCCTCATTCACCTGTACCCGGATCCGGTCAAGCGCGAAGCGCAGCGCGAACGCTACGAGTCGCGCCTCAAGTTCGAGACCGACACCATCTGCAACATGAAATTCCCGGGCTACTTCCTGATCGTGGCCGAGTTCATCAAGTGGGCCAAGGAAAACGGCGTGCCGGTCGGACCGGGCCGGGGTTCGGGCGCAGGCTCTCTGGTGGCGTATTCGCTGCTGATCACCGACCTCGATCCGCTGCAGTACAACCTGCTGTTCGAGCGCTTCCTCAATCCTGAACGCGTCTCGATGCCCGACTTCGACATCGACTTCTGCCAGGAAGGGCGCGACCGCGTCATCCAGCACGTGAAGGATTTGTACGGCAAGGAGGCGGTCTCGCAGATCGCCACCTTCGGTACCATGGCCGCCAAGGGCGCCATTCGCGACGTGGGCCGGGTACTCGATTTCGGCTACAACTTCTGTGATGGTATTTCCAAGCTGATCCCTTTCAAGCCGGGCAAACCGGTGACGATTGCCGACGCGATTGAAGAAGAGCCGATGCTCAAGGAGCGTCAGGAAAACGAGGACGAGGTCAAGCAGTTGCTGGCGCTGGCCCAGCAGGTCGAAGGCATCGCCCGTAACATCGGCATGCACGCCGGTGGTGTGTTGATCGCGCCGGGCAAACTGACCGATTTCTGTCCTCTCTACACCCAGGGTGGTGATTCGGGCGTGGTGTCGCAGTACGACAAGGACGATGTGGAGGCGGTCGGCCTGGTCAAGTTCGACTTTTTGGGCTTGACCACGCTCACCATCCTTGACCGTGCAGTGCGCTACATCAAGCAGCTCGATCCGGCCAATGCCGACTTCGCGCTCGAGAAGCTGCCACTGAACGACAAGGCGTCCTACGACCTGCTGACCAAGGCCAAGACGGTCGCCATCTTCCAGCTGGAGTCGCGCGGCATGCAGGGCATGTTGAAAGACGCACGCCCCGACCGTTTCGAGGACATCATTGCGCTGGTGGCGCTGTACCGCCCGGGCCCAATGGACCTGATTCCCGATTTCTGCAAACGCAAGCACGGCGAAAAATTCGACTATCCCGATCCGCGCACCGAAGTCATTCTGTCCGAGACCTACGGCATCATGGTCTACCAGGAGCAGGTGATGCAGATGGCCCAGATTGTGGGCGGCTACTCGCTGGGCGGCGCGGACATGCTGCGCCGCGCGATGGGTAAAAAGAAGGCTGAGGAAATGGCCGAGCACCGCGAGATTTTCCGCGCCGGTGCCGCCAAGGACGGCCTCTCGGCCGCCAAGGCCGACGAGATTTTCGACTTGATGGAAAAGTTTGCGGGCTACGGCTTTAACAAGTCGCACGCTGCCGCCTACGCGCTGCTGTCGTATCACACCGCCTACCTGAAGGCGCACCATACCGCCGCCTTCATGGCTGCCAACTTGTCGCTGGCAATGGACGACACCGACAAGATCAAGATTTTGGTGGAAGACGCGATCGACGTCTGTAAACTGACCTTGCTCCCGCCCGATATCAACCACTCCGACTACCGCTTCATGCCGGAAGGTCCACCGCCCTCGGTGAGCGGCAAGCGCGTCACCAATATTCGCTATGGCCTGGGCGCGGTCAAGGGTTCAGGCCAGTCGGCCATTGAAGCGATCATTGCAGCACGCGAAAGTGGTGGCGCCTTCAAGGACCTGTTCGATTTTTGCAAGCGGGTCGACCGCAAGCAGATCAATCGCCGTACCATCGAGTCGCTCATTCGCGCCGGTGCCATGGATTGCTTCGGTGTCGACCGCGCCATCTTGTTGGCCTCAGTGGCATTTGCCGTTGAAGTGGCCGACCAGGCACTGGCCTCGGTCAACCAGGTCAGCCTGTTTGGCGGCGACGATAGCGACCTGGTGGCGCCACCAGAGTACGTGAAGGCGATGCCCTTCACCGACCGCCAGAAGCTGGCCGAAGAAAAAATCGCGCTCGGTTTCTACCTGTCCGGTCATATGTTCGACTCGTTTGCGGGCGAGGCGCGCCGCTTTGCGCGCACCAAGCTGGCCGACCTGGACCCGTCGCGCGAGCCGCGCATGCTGTGTGGCGTGATCACGGGCGTGCGGACCCAGATGACCCAACGCGGCAAAATCCTGATCGTCTCGCTCGACGACAAGACAGCGGTGGTGGAAGTGACCGTCTACAACGAGGTCTTTGACGCCAACAAGAACATCTTCAAGGAAGACGAATTCCTGGCGGTGGTCGGCAAGGTATCGGAAGACCGCTTTAACGGCGGCCTGCGCATCACCGCGGAGAAGGTGTACGACATGACGCTGGCGCGCGTGCACTACGGCCAGCGCCTCGGTTTGTCGCTGCCTGGCGCTGTCGCTTCACACCGCATCGTGGAGGTCCTGCAGCCGCATCGTTCACCTGCCGGCCTGCCAGTGGCCATGCGTATCAGGCCGCAGGGCGTCGAATGCATGCTGCAACTGGGTGACGACTGGCGCGTGGCGCCATCGGACGCGCTCACGCTGGCGCTGGAACAGGTGCTGGGTGCGCGCGAAGTCGCCGTCGAATACTAGGGCTTACGGCGTCGCTGGCAGGGTCTGGGCGTTCATGTGGCGCTTGAGCTTCCGGTGATGGCGCCACATCTTGAATTTGCGGCTGGCGGACTGTTTCATGTGAAATACCAGGTTGCCCGACAAGGCATTGCGCACCTGGCCGAGCATGAGCAGGTCGGCTCTGCGATCGAGGGTCTGGAAGGCTGGATCCTGCATGGCTGCGAGCATGGCATCGCAGTCGCCAAACAGATTATCGACAAAGCTTTGCTTGATCGCGGCGCGGGCGCGACGCCCCGCCTGCGCCGGCAGTTGATAAGTATTCTTGACCACGCCGATATAGAACCAGGCCGCCGTCACGTCAAAATGCTGGCGTACCGATTCGGACACGCCACGCGCAATTAAGTGCTGGCGCGCGACTGGCAACGCCGCCGCAAAATCCATGCACCATTTTTCGGACACCGATTGCGTGATGCTGGCCGGGTGCTGGCGGTAGTCGATGATCTTGTGCGGCACATGAACCAGGCTTGTGCACTGGCTGAGCAGGCGCGCCAGGGTCGATACATCTTCGAACACGCGGCCAGGCGGGAATACCGGGTCCGGCAGTTGTCCGTAGATCTCGCGCTTGATGACATTGGCCCACACGTACATGTAGCGGTCCGACAGGAAGGTATTGAGGATCTGCTGCTGGTCGCGTATCAGCGTGTTGGTTGGATAACCCAGTACCACGTCGCGCGTCTTGCCCGGATCGGAAGGATGCCACATGCGAAAGTCGAAGCAGACCACGTCGGGATGGTGAGTAGCGATGGTCTGGTCCAGCAGGGCCAGGGAACCGGCGAGCAGGATGTCGTCGCTGTCGACAAATGCAATGTACTCGCCACGGGCGGCACGCACGCAGTGGTTGCGAGCCCCCGCAATGCCTTCATTGGCCTGGCTCAGGACATGGAAGTTGGACCCTGGCCAATTCTCGCGCAGGGCATTGACCAGGGCCAGTGTATTGTCGGGTGAACCATCGTCGACGACGATCAGTTCATGGTGGTCCTGCAGCTGCGCAAGCACCGAACGCACGCAGTCCTCGATGTAGCGCTGGACCTTGTAGGCGGGGATGACGATGCTGACGAGTGGTTTCATGGCTGATTCGATGACGAGTTCAGGCCTTGGCTGGCCAGATAGGTTTTGTTGGCGGCGCGTTCGAGCACCAGGTGGCGGTTGCTGGTAGCCTGGTCACGCTGCGCTTCGCGGTGCCACAGGTGGAATACCTCGGTAGCAAAGGCGCCATCCTTGCGCATGATGCCGGCGTTGAACAGACGCACCACCACATCCGAATCTTCGTGCCCCCAGCCCCGGAAGCTTTCGTCGAAGCCGTTGACCTTTTCCAGGTCGCTGCGCCACATGGCCAGGTTGCAGCCCTTGATGCGGCGCCAGCTGAAGCGGTGCTTGGCGCGGCCGATGTCGGGAAGGCGCAGCAGCAGCTGCAAGACCTTGTTCATGTGGCCGCGCAGGCGCAGGCCGAATTTGGCGGCGGCGCTGGCACCAGGCAGGTCGATATGCTCGGAGAGCAGTTGGGCCGTGAAGGTTTCGCTGAGCAGCACGCGGCTGCCAGTGACCATGTAGCCGCGCTGCGCCAGTTTGCGGTGCTGGGCGATGAAATCGCGTTGGGGAATGCAGTCGCCATCGAGAAAAATCACATACTCGCCGTGAGCCGCGCGCGTGCCGCGGTTGCGCGCCATCGCCAGCCGGAAGCCATCATCTTCCTGCCACACATGCTGCAGCGGCACAGGCGAGCGCGCCTTTAGCTGCGCCACACATTGTTCGGTGCTGGCAGTCGAACCATCATCGGCGATGATAATCTCGAAGTGCTGGTCGGTCTGGCTAAAACACGCTTCAACAACGGCGGCCAGTGCATCAGGCCGGTTATAGGTGCTGATGATGAGGGAAATCAGGGGGGAAGCTTGCATTGGTTTTTCATGGTGCTTGTATGCACACATGATACCAAGGAACAGTGCTGCAATGCCGAATTATCATCGGCCCGATTGTATGGAAATAGTATGTGAATGCTACCAATGTAACGTCGCGTAACACATGGAGAAACTTTTTGCGAAATCGGCCTTCTGCAGCAGGCCTTCCTCAGCCGCGCGGCTTTTGCGCCTGTGCCCGCTTTTCTGCCACGGCGAAACCGCGATTCCAATAGCCGGCCAACAAAGGATCGGCAGGTGCCAGGTAGGGATTGGCAGACCTTGGCTGCTGAGCCTGGAAGGCAAGATCCCCTTCTTCAGCAACACGATTCATTTCCTTCTTGGGGCAGAGAAATTGAACGCCCACGCGGCTTCTTTTGCCCGATGCATCAAGTTCCTGCTCATTGAGCGTGGCAAATCGCTGCGCATAGGCCGGGTTGCCGAATTCAAAATCCAGGGCAAGTGGCTGGACCGCACAGATACGGACCGGGGTATTATTTTTTGCCCAAACGTAGATGCTCCAGTAAGCGAAGGGATAAGCCATCAGAAGTATTTCCAGGACCGACACACCCGTGTTGGTCCCGGCAAACACGCGAATCAGATTGGCGAAGAGGTCGACGACGCCAAAAATCGTGAGCACCCCGGCAAATACGCCAAACTGGCTGCGCTGGGAGAGACCGCTGGCCAACCAGGCTTTCCCAAAATGTTGCTCGCAAACAGGATGGACGATACGTGTCACTTTGCTGGTGACAATCAGTGCCAGCCCAGCATTGATGACGCCCCGCACCGCCGATGAGTCAACCGCAAGGCGCTTGTGCGCTTCGCCGCCGCAAACAGCGCATTCTTCCGGCCAACGCATGTCCGCGGGGCTCCGTAGTTTTTTGTCTGCCATTGCTGCTTGCTACCTTAAAAGTTGGCGTCGCCACGTACCGACGAGCTGTGCGGCGTGATGAAACTGTGGTTCAGAGGGGGGAATGGGGCCGCTGTGGCGCGACTACCTGCTTGCGCGCATTGCGCAGACGCCGCCACAGTTTAAGCTTGCGGCTGGTGGCGCGGCGGAAGTTGAGCACCATGCCACCGCCAAGTGCACTTTCCACCTGCCGGATGATGACCGCGTCGAGCGTGTGATCGTTCGAGGTCATGAAATCGCGACCTGCGGTCGACACCAGGGTGCCGCAGTCGCCAAACAGGCTGGCGCCGAAAATGGGCTTGAGTTGGGTGCGCACGCGCCGTCCGTCTGCGCGCGGCAGCAAATACGAATTTTTGACCACGCCCACGTAAAAGTAAGCCACTGCCACATCGAAGTGGCGGCGAACGGAATCGGCCACGCCGCGCGCCTGCAAGTGACGCCGCGCCAGTGGCAAGGCATTGGCGAAGTCCAGGCACCATTGCTCCGTCACGGCGCCGCTCGCGTTCTGGCGGTAGTCGATGATGGGGTGGGCCAGGTGCAGCAGGCTGGTACAGTGGCTAAGCAGCCGCGGTACGGTGGACACATCCTCGAACAGGCGGCCCGGCGGGAATACGGGATCGGGCAACTGGGCGTAAATCTCGCGCCGGAACACATTGGACCAGATGTACATGTGGCGGTCGGCGAAGAAGATGCGCATGATGCGTTCCTGGTCGCGCAGCAGCTTGCCCACCGGGTAGCCCAGCCTGACGTTGCGGGTGCTGGCCGGGTCCTGCGGGTACCACATGCGAAAATCGCAGGCAATGACGTCTGGATGGTGGGCAGTGATGGCGTTGTCGATGGCGCTCAAGGCGCCAGGCAGCAGCAGGTCGTCGCCATCGACGAAGGCCAGATAGTCGCCGCGCGCCAGCAGCAGGCAATGGTTGCGCGCACTGGCGATGCCGCCATTAGGCTGGCTGAAAACATGAAAATTCGTGCCCGGCCAGGCTTCCTGCAGCTTGAACAGCAGCGCCAGGGTATTGTCGCTGGAGCCATCGTCAACGACCACCAGTTCATGCGCGGGCCCCAGTTGGTCGAGAATCGACTGAATACTGGCGCCTATGGTGCGCTGCACGTTGTGGGCCGCCACCAGGACGCTGATGCTCACTTTCATGGCGCGCTCCGGGGGCGCACGCCCGCTATCCCGGACCCTGGCAGGGGTTGCCGGACTGGCCGCGTGTTGGCAGTGACGCCGTCATCAGCGATAATGAAATGCATGGCCTTTTCTGCCTGGGTGGGAAATAGCTCTCAAGTGCATATGGTATCAAGAAAATACCCTATCGCGACGAACGGACAATAGAAAGAAGACATTGGAAAATAAGGTCATCATCGCGCGCCTGCTCGCGGTGCTCAAGCCATACCGCGCTCGCGCTGCCTTGTCGTTTCTGATGATGGCAGGGACGGCGGTCACTGAACCGCTGCTGGCGAAGGCGCTGCAGCTTTTGCTCGACAAGGGATTCGGTCCGAACCGGGTTGAATTTAGCCTGTGGCTGGTGCCGGCCATCCTGCTCTCGATTTTCGTCGGTCGTGGGGTCTTTACGTTCTCTACAGCCTACTTGAACAACTGGGTCATGAGCCGGGTGCTCAACGACCTGCGGCGCATGGTGTTCGACCGTTTGCTGCGCCTGCCCGTGGCGCGCTTTCACAAGGAATCGTCAGGAAAAATCATCAACACCGTCATTGGTGAAGTGCGCCAGGTGGTGGACATGATCAATTCCGTGTTTCTGGCCTTCGTGCGTGATGTGCTCGTGCTCATTGGCCTTTTGTGCGGCCTGCTGTACATGAACTGGCGCCTGACGCTGATCGCGCTGGTGGTCATGCCCGTCACCGCCCTGATCGTGCGCACCACCGCCAAGCGCATGCGCAACCTCAGTCGCGACAACCAGCGCGTGACCGAGGAGATGACCCAGGTGGTCGATGAAGCGGCGCGCGGACATCAGATCATTCGCGTGTTCTCCGGCGAGCGCTATGAGCGTCGCCGCTTCGAAACCCGTAGCGAGGCACTGCGCGGTTTTTCGCAGCGCCTTACGGTCGCCAGCGCGGCCACGGTGCCCATCACCCAGACCACGACCGCGATGGCGGTGTCGGTGGTGATTGTGATTGCCATGAGCAGCGGCATGTCGCAGGGCGAATTCACCGGTTTCATCGCCATGATGCTGATGCTGCTTGCGCCCTTGAAGTCGCTCGTTGGCGTCAACGGCCCGCTGCAGCGTGGCATGGCGTCGGCCGAAGCCGTGTTTGCCATGGTCGATTCGCCAGTCGAAGCCGATCCGGGCACCCGCGTTATTGAGCGCTCGAAGGGCCACTTGCAATTTACGGACGTGTCGTTTCGCTATGGCCCGGAAAACCCACTGGCGGTGGACCATGTCACGCTCGATATCGCGCCGGGACAAACGGTGGCGCTGGTTGGTACTTCGGGCGGGGGCAAGTCGACCTTCGTCAATCTGGTGACACGCTTCTACACGCCCGACAGCGGCACCATCACACTTGATGGCATTCCCTATCAGGACATTCGACTGGACAGCCTGCGTGCCCAATTGTCAATGGTGAACCAGAACGTGGTGCTGTTCGACGACACGCTCGCTGCCAACGTCGCCTATGGGGTTGACGCGATCGATCCGGCGCGCCTTGCATCAGCCATCAAGGCCGCTCACCTCGATAGCGTCGTGGCCCAACTGCCCGAAGGCGTGGACACGCGCATCGGTGAAAACGGCATGCGTCTCTCCGGTGGTCAGCGTCAGCGCGTGGCCATTGCGCGCGCCATCTACAAGGATGCGCCAATTCTCATTCTGGACGAAGCGACTTCGGCGCTGGACAACGAGTCCGAACACGTGGTGCAGGCGGCGCTCGATACGCTCATGGCCGGTCGCACGACGCTGGTCATTGCCCACCGACTGACCACGGTGGAACGCGCCGACAAGATCGTGGTCGTGGACCAGGGTCGCGTTATCGAAGCTGGTCGACACGACGAACTGCTGGCAAAAAATGGCATGTACGCGAAGCTCTATCAACTCGATTTCGCAAAGGGCGAACAATGACAGCAGCCCGCACGCTCGTCATTTCGCCCAACTGGATAGGCGACGCCGTGATGGCGCAGCCGCTTTTGCAATTGCTCAAGCAGCGCAACCCCGATCGGCCCATCGATGTGCTGGCACCGCCTTCGGTGGCATCGGTCTGGCGTGCCATGCGCGAAGTTGACGGCGTGCTGGAAACCCCGTTTCGCCATGGTCCCTTGCAGCTGCGTGAGCGCTGGAAGTATGCGCGGGTGCTGCGTCAGCGCGGCTATGCGGATTCGTACGTGCTGCCCAATACCCTGAAGTACGCATTGATCCCTTTCCTTGCCGGGATCCCCGTGCGGGTAGGTTACAAAGGCGAGATGCGGCATGGCCTGATCAATCGCATGCACTACGACGACACGCCCAAGCGGGCCATGGTGCCGTTCTATGCGGCGTTGGCCGGGGAACCGCGGGCCGCGTTGTTGGCTTCCGTGCCACGGCCTGCCATGCAGGTCGATGACGCCGACATCGCAGCGGCCTGCGCGCGCGTTGGTATCGCTACGGCGCGCCCGCTGGTCGTCTTTGCGCCGGGCGCCGAGTTTGGTGCCGCCAAGCGCTGGCCCGCGCGCCACTTCGCAGCGCTGGCGCAGGCCATCCAGGCACAGTATCCGGATGCGCAAATCGGCCTGCTTGGTTCGCCCAAGGACAAGGTGGCTTGCGACGAGATCATTGCGATCACGGGCGCTGCCGGCATGTTCAACCTGGCCGGCGTAACGCGCCTTGACGAAGCCATTGCACTCATTGCCTGCGCCGGGGCAGTCGTTGCCAACGATTCAGGCCTGCTGCACATCGCGTCGGCCTTGAACCGGCCTGTGATTGCCTTGTACGGCCCGACTGATCCTGATCATGCGCCACCGTTTTCGGATATGGCCAAATCGATGTCGCTGCGGCTGGCCTGCGCGCCGTGCCGCCAGCGGGAGTGTCCGTTGGGGCATCATGACTGCATGGAGAAAATGGAATCGCCGATGGTGTGGCAGGAGCTGCGGCCCATGCTGGCGGCGAATCAGGATCATGGGAGGGCAGCGACATGAATGTACTGATATTTGGCGCCACCGGCATGGTGGGGCAGGGCGTGCTGCGAGAGTGTTTGCAGGCACCGGATGTGCAGTTGGTGAAAACCGTGGGCCGCACGCCGACCGGTCAGCAGCATCCCAAGTTACGCGAGATGGTGCACGCAGAAATGTGGGATTACGAAGGCGTGGACGAGCAGTTGTCCGACTTCGATGCCTGCTTCTTTTGTCTCGGCGTGACCTCGTCGGGCATGAGCGAGAAGGACTACACGCATCTGACCTACGACATGACGCTGGCAGTGGCCCAAAAGCTTGTCGCGATTAATCCGAATATGGTGTTCATCTATGTATCTGGCGCTGGGGCCGACAGCAGTGAAACGAGCAGGGTCATGTGGGAGAGGGTACGCGGCAAGACGGAGAATGCCTTGCTCAAGCTGCCGTTCAGGGGTGTCTACATTTTCCGGCCGGGGATGATACAGCCGCTGGACGGGATCAAATCGAAGACTGCGGCTTATCGGATTTTTTATTCGCTGACCAAGCCATTGCTGCCGCTGCTGCGTGCAGCGCTGCCCAAGCAGGTGCTTAGCACGCGCCATGTGGGGCAGGCGATGCTGGCAGCGGTGCGCAACGGAGCCCGCAAGCGGGTGCTGGAAAGCGCTGATATCAGCGAGTTGGGACGCAAGGCCGGATCGTAACTCACCCCAGCCCCACTGTCCTTGCGAAAGCGAGGACCCATAGCATATGAGCTGAGAGTTAGTTTTTCGCGGAGCACCGGCGCTATGGGTCCTCGCTTTCGCAAGGACAGTGCTGTGGCCTTAGCGCGCACTCTCCAGCAAGAAGGTCTCCTGCCGGCAGCTGCTATACGAACGCTTGATCTCGCCCTGGCTGCAGCTGCGCGAACGTCCGCCCTTGTCGAAGCAGGCATGCAGCTCGCTCAGAAACCGTCCCCCACCTGCGCAGAATGGCAGCACGCTGTTACTGGCCATCGCCGGATTGGCGGACTTGAACGCCTGCACAAATTCCGCCACACTGGCACGCACCGGCCTTGCAGGCTGTTGATACGCTGCCGGAATCACCACCTGCTGTTTCAAGCGTGCCGAGAGCGCAAAATACCCGGCCGGATCCAGGCCTGAACACGTGCCATGCTTGTCCCACTCATGTCCGATCAATTTGGGCGACGGGTACAAGGACTCGTACTGACTGCGCACCGCACCGGGCAAACGCTCGGTGGAGCAGCTTTGCGGGTAGCCCGCCTCAAACTGCGGCCATAGACCATGCAGCACAAATCCCAGCCCCCGGCCGCATTGTGTGGGATCCGAGTGGGTCGCGCAAAACGAGGGCGACCAGCTCAGCGAAACGGCGTAATAATCGAACTGCCCCGCTTCCGATCCGCCGCCACGTGGCCGTTTGGCCTGGGCGCCGGACGCAATGGCCAGCAGGGTAACAAACAACAGGGTGCGGGATGCCAGCATATGGGTCAGCCTTGCAGTAGTGGGTAGGGCCTAGCGTTCGGCCAGGTTTTCATAAACGTAGGAGCGCAGCAGCTGCATGCCGGTGGTGTCGATGGCCGACTCTTCAAACTCGATCCCGTAGCGGATCTGCTGCGAGGGCTTGCCTTTGATGCTGCGTACGATGCAGGGCACGGTCAGTAGCTGCGGCTTGTCGCCTATCTTGAGGCGGAACGACATGGTCAAGCGTGCGCCCGGCTGGCCGAGCACAAAGCCGGTGGCCACCGCGCAGCCGGAGCCGGACAGGTTGGTGATCAAGGCAGGCACCGTGTAGCCGTCCGCCATCTGCACCGACGCCGGAATGCGCGCATCAACGCGCAGGGTCTGGCGGAATGGCTGGGTGGCCGCTTCGGTCGGATACTTCAGGAACAGGTGACCGCTGGGCATGGCGGCATAGCGCAGGACCGCCGTCTTGAAAATGCTCAGGCTCTTGCCGTAAATGATCTGGGCCGAGATGGGCAAGCCCTCGAAACTTTGCCAGGTCTGGCCGATGCCCAGACCAAGCGGTGGCGCCGAGACAATGACTGCCTGGCCGGGAATGCGGCCATAAAATTCCACCTGCGCCTTGCGCGGTTCCGGGTCGCTGGGCAGCTTGAAAACCAGGATCACACCTTCGGCATTGTGCTTCAGGTACTGGAGTGGGTCGAGGCTGCGGGCGACGATTTTTTCCAGGCCCGGATCGGGTTCGGCTTCGACAGTCTTGGCCGGGTCATCGGCCTCGGTGGCCGCGCGCATCGGCGTGGCCATCATCAAGCGCAAGGACATGACGCTGTCCTGCACCACGAACCCTGCTGGCGCCAATAGTTCGCCAGAGCGCAGGAAAATGGACCATGGCAGCGCTGTCCCCGCGGGCAGATCGCTTTCGGACAAACAGACGTAGCGTGTTTTCTTACTCATTTACACCGTCGGACGTGGCAGCTTCAATTGGCTAGCATTGATGATACCGTGAGCCGGCGCCAATGGGGGAACTCGTTGGCTATTGTGCAATCGTTAAGCGCATCCAAGTCGCGAGTGCCAGTTCGATTGCAGGTAGATCGGGAGCGCCATCGGTGGCCCAGGCCACGCATCCATCCGGGCGCACCAGTAAGGCGCTCAGCCGGCATGTATCGACGGCTGGGCGTGCAATATAGTGGATGCGACCCGCATAGCGTTCGGACAGTGCGGCGAGGGCCGGATTGCCATGGAAATCGAGCAGCAAGGCGCGGCCGTCGTGCATGGCCGCAGCCAGGGAGCTGCCGTCATCAAACGCAAAATTTGGTGCGCTGCGACCGATCAGCGGATGCGCGCCACCGAGATCGTACTGGTTGGTTACGCCCCACACCCGCCCTGCAATGGCGGTAGTGCCGTCGCGCGTGGCCATCAGCTCGCGCATGATCGCGTGCAGGGCCTTGGCATGCGGATCGGGGCGCATGATCGCGACCTGGGCGCGTGACCAGTCCAGCACCTGCGCGCCGACCGGGTGTCGCTCAATGTGATAGGTGTCGAGTAAGCCATCTGGCGCACTGCCGTCGATGGTCGCGGCGAGCTTCCAGCCCAGATTCATGGCGTCGCCCAGGCCCAGGTTCAAACCCTGACCGCCCAGGGGCGAATGGATGTGCG
>JBJMVX010000081.1:0-5038 GCA_045810445.1 Massilia sp. | reverse complement strand
CAGGTCAAAGATCACGCGCCCGGCCTGGGTGTACAAGGCCAGCGCGCTGTTGACGACCAATGGCGAGAGGCCAGTATCTTCAGCCAGCTGCGCGGTCGTGCCAAACCAGCGCCGCTGCAACGCGGCGAGGACCTTGACCTTGCTGTCGTCGTCAACTTGGCCACGCGGAGCGAGCAAATCGAACTGGCCCGCCTGCGACCAGTCGTTCGCGGTCCAGCCAGAGAGGCCCAGTGTGAACTGCATGTCCGGCAGGTTGGCGATCCAGAAACTGGGCAGGCCGCTTCCCATCAGGTGCACCGTAAAACTGGTGGCCACCGGCAGCAATCGCTCCAATACCAGCAGCCGGCGCCGGCCCCACACGCGGATTTCTTCAGCCACGCTGCCCTGGTAGATCGAGCGGCGGCATACAACTTCGTCGTTCCACGGTTCGAACACCACGCGCACCGGTTCGCCCGGCGTGAGCACGAAACGCATCGAGCGCGGTCCCGCGCGTTCCTTCTTGCGACGCAGCTGCAGACAGAAATTGTGCACGTCCATGGGATGAAGATCGATGCGGCGCGACGGCATGTTCATCGCGCTGCTCACCTGGAGAAAGCCTCGCACCCAGGTGTCGGGGACGTCGATTTTTTCTTCTATAAAAACCGGATCGTCGGCCGTCTTGACCTGGAAGCCCTCGGGATCGATTGCCAATTCCGTACTCTTGTAGTCACGGATTTTCTGGAATTCGCCGTACAGGCTTTCGGAGTAGTCGATGTTGGTGGTGCCGCAGGCGAAGTCGCCGGCGCGATCGAAGACATTGTGGCTGCAACTGAGCGAAGCATAGCTCGACTCGTCACGACTGAAGCACTCGAAAAAAACGCGGTCGGGGTGCACCGTGATGACCGGGTCGAGCACGATCCACAGTTCGCGACTGGCGGTGTACAACCAGTTGAAATACTTCTTCTGAGCGCCCCAGAAGGGCTGCATCACAGCGTGCTTGCGCGCCCGCAGCTCCTGCAGCTCGGTCTTCATCGGCCCGATGCGCGCACGCAGGGATGCCTCGGTCGCCATGTATTCGGCGAGCAGTCCCTTTTCGTTTTCGGCCATCCAGGCTTTGTAGGCAGTCTTGTCCGGGGCCTGGTAGCGCTGGTCGGCAACGACCACCTCGTGCAGGGCGGACATCCCCTCGCGAAATGGAATGTGCTTGTTCAACTGCCCGATGAAATGGGTGGGCGGGCGCAAGGTGTCGGGTGCGAAGCGCATGGCGGTGCCGGACGCGCTGTTGGTCACAGCGCTTTCGCCGTAGTAGCGGTATTGGAACCTCATGCTGCGGCCCGCCGTGGTGCGTGTATCGTCATGATGTCAGTGAGTGTGGGATAGCGTTCCTGGATCGCGCGCAGGCCCTCGATGTATTGGGCCTTGTCGCCGATGGCCACCGTCAGCACCTGGCGCGTGAAAATGCGCGCGACGAAGGCTGCGATGTCCTCTGACAGTGTGGCCTGCTGGCGCAGGAAAGCCTGGACCCGGCCTTTGACCACGCGGCCCCGGTTCACCTGCGAGAGCACGCTAAGGAAGTAAGGTTCGAGCCGCTGCAGCTTGTGCAGATCACCCGCGCAGGCACTTTCCAGCCAGCCGCTGACAAAGAGCTGCATGTTGGCCGACGGATGCTGCCCCAGCTTGAACATGAATTCGGTGATGTCGGCGACATTGAAATGGGTCGTGATCATGGTGCGGCCAAAACGCTGCACAACAGGGTCGAGGTGATCGCACAGGTTCACCAGTAGCAGTGCGTTCCAGTCCTGCGGACCGCAACATTGTTCAAAGAAGTGTGTGGCGAACGCCTTGCTGTCGTCGAAGCGGCTGTCGAACAGGCGCAGGGCTTGCTCCAGATTGGCACGGACTTGCTCGGGATGCTGCTCAAACGCGTCAAACGCCCATTTGCGTACGCTGGCAACCGGGTTGCGGCCGAACGCCGCCCAATCGGCAACGCTGAACTGACTCGCCACAAAATTGGGCAGCAACTGGGCGCCTGCAAGTTGTGCGCCCTTGGCGCGTGCCGAGAGCAGACGCGTGATCAAACCGGCGTCTCGTAGTTCGTTCGAGTCCGCGAGCGGGCCGGCCAGCCAGCCAAGAATATCGGCGTGGACGCCTTCGCCGGTTTCGCTGCGAAACAGGCAATCGAGCAGCGCTGGCAGCAGTGCTGTGCGAAACGCGGGGTCGCCCGGCGCGACGCGCTGCATGACCGGATCGATGGCGGCGCGCATGCCTGCGTCGGTGTTGGTGCAAAAGGCTGCGATCAGGTCGGCCTGGACGGCCAGGAGCTGGTCCGGCAGGCTGCCGAACAGGCGCACACCCAGGGCGCGCACCGCAAGGTCCGGATCCTGCAGCAGCGCGCCCAGAAGGGCGCCTGGAATGGACGACGCGGGCTGGGAGTGCAGTAACAGCCATGCGCAGGCCAGCGCACGTACGCTTGAGAGGCGATGGGTGGCCAGTGCCAGCAGGCGTGCGTGCGAAACGTCGGCAGCGGCCGTGCGGAAGGGGGTCTCGATCAGCCATTGCATATCCGCGGTCACCGCAGGCAGCACTTTTTCGGCGTTGTCGATACTGCTGCTCTGGTCAAGCCAGTCGAGCAGGCGAAGCAGGATCGCTTCTGGCATCCCCGGAATGGCTTGTGCACCCTGGCATAGCAACCAACCCTGACGCCGGATCTGCTGCACTGGTGAACACAGAACGGCAAGTACCAGTTGCGCGTCGCCGCTATAGCGCACGGGGTCGCGCGCGATGCAGTCGATTGCGTATTGCATCGCTTCGGGCAGCGTCGATTGCAGCAGGAGCAGCAGCCACTCGGTGTCCGGCACGCCAGGCTCGAAGCGCCGGCGCGCTACCTGGAAGGCAAAGCGTGCGCTCGCCGTGTAGGCGCTGCGCAGAAGCGTGCGTAGGACGTCCAGGGACAAGGCCTCGCAGAAGCTCGTATTTTCCAGCAGGGCGCGTGCGGCAAATTCATGCACGCCTTCGCAGCGGCTGCTCTGCATCAAAGTGAGTAGAGCGTCAGGGCGGGCATCCCACAATGCTGGGAATGCTTCCTCACGGCCAGTGGGCTGCGCGATGGCGCCGCTCTGGTACCAACTGCGTCCACTGCGGCTACTGGTCCACGCGCCGTGTGAGCGCAGCATGCTGTTGAACAGCAGCCAATGGCCATAGCGGTCGTAGTGGCGCCCATCGGTGACGTATTCCTTGCCTGCGTCAGTGTCATTCATCGCCAGCAGGGCGCCCATCGCCATGTCGATGAATTCAGGCGATTGATCGTCGCCCAGGCGGCGCAGAGTACGCCAACTGCGGCGCAACAGGTAGTCGCGGGTGCGCTGGCCATAGGCCACGGTGCTATCTGGACGCGCCGCTTCGTCCTCGTAAGCGCGATATTGGCGCTGGATGTACAGGTGGCGCGATGTGCCGTTGTCCGGCGTGGTTTCGAAGCGATGATGCAGCAGGCCAAAGAGTTCCGGATCGGCGCGCAGTTCAGCGGCTTTGTAGATATGGCGCACGGCGCGAAAGACGCCTGCCTTCAGCGGTAACTCGGTCAATTGCGCGAGCAGCAGCGCACGCGCGAATGGGTAGGCCATCGCGACTTGATCGAGCTGCTCCAACCAGTCAGACAGCGACAGTGAGGTCCACAATTCAGTGCGTCCGTACAGATTGGCGAAGCCGGCTGCATTCTGCGTCGCCCATGCTTCGCGCAAGCTGGCGGGCCAATTGTCAGTCAGCGACAGGCCGTGCTGTTTGAGCGCTTCTTGGTCGGCCAGCTGCAACCACGACTGCAGGGCGATGCGTTTGACCGCGTCACTGCTGCCGCGGCGGTGCAGCTCATGCATGGCGATCGCCGCGCCGACGTCACCACAGCGGCCGATGGCCCAGGCAATGCAGTAGTCCTGCATGGGATCGCCGCGCGCGATCAGATCGACCAGTACTGGAACCGCCTGCCGAATCCGACGTTCGCCAATGCGCCAGAGTGTGCGGTTGCGCTGTTGCTGGCTCAGACGCTTCCAGCTGCCAGCTTCCAGGCGCCCGAGGATTGCCAGGTCGGCCGGGGTCAGTGGCGGGGCGCTTGCGTCGCGCGGTGCGGGCGCGTCGGCTGCCGTGACGGGATGCGCGGCCGGGTCCATGAAGCCTTGCGCCATCCGTTCGACCAATGCCATCGCATACAGTGTCTCCGCAGTCGCCATGTCGACAGGCTGCGGCGTTCGTGTGCTATCGCGGCCTTCTTCGCCAGGCTTGCCCTGGTAGAGGTTCACCAGGTAAGCGCCCGATACGCCGGGGACTTCATAGAGCGTGATTTCACATCGAATCGTGTTATCGCCTTGCCGGCGTTCCAGGCTGGTTTTACGAATCAGTTTCACCGCGGTGCTGTCCTTCTATATATGTGGATGCCTATATAAGAGGATAGTAGCCGATGGCCCCGCAAGTTGTAAATCATGCAATTGGAGGGCCGACCTGAAAAGTAAACTGGCCGGGCCTCTTGTCAGGGAAGTCGGGCTTTGCTATAGTTTGCCTCCCCGATGAAAACGTTAACTAAATCAAGCAGTTGGCGGGCATAGTTGGGGTGGATGTTAAAGAGTCCAGTAACAAAAAGAGGTTGACGAGAAACGCGAAACGCTGCATAATCTCACCTCTCTGCTGCAACGAACACAACGCTTCGTGATGCGCAGGTAGCAGTACCGAATAAGTTCTTTAAAAATTAACAGTCGATAAGTGTGGGCGTTTGATGAAGGTGCCAACAAAGCGTAAGCGATGTTGAATACTTAAATTATCAAATGTTCACAAAGAAGAAATATAGGCGCTTCGAAAGAAGTGGCCTGTCAGTATTTTGAGTGAGCGATCTGTCAGAAATGACATTAAACAGAGATTGAACTGAAGAGTTTGATCCTGGCTCAGATTGAACGCTGGCGGCATGCCTTACACATGCAAGTCGACCGGCAGCGCGGGGCAACCTGGCGGCGAGTGGCGAACGGGTGAGTAATATATCGGAACGTACCCTGGAGTGGGGGATAACGTAGCGAAAGTT
>JBJMVX010000080.1:0-8227 GCA_045810445.1 Massilia sp. | reverse complement strand
AAGAACTTTAGGATTTATTTGATAAATATCGCGTTGTCAGCCAGGCAAGTACGTCAGCTGGGGCGTTCAAATCCAGCCAGACCAGGCTGTTTGGCGCGTCGGGCGGTCGCGTCACGTCCGAGGCCACCGCCACGATATGGGCATCCTGGGGATACAGCGGCGGCTGTCCGAGCGACGGCCGGTGCACTTCCAGCTTGTCGATCGGTTCCCACTTGTAGCCTTCGACCAGGGTCAGATCGGCGCTCGCCAGGCGGGTGAGCTGTTCGGCCAGCGTGGGCTCTGGGCTGCCCCGCAATTCGCGAATCAGCGCAACACGGAACGGAGAAGCGATCATCACTTCGGCCGCGCCAGCCATGCGCAAGCGGGCACTGTCCTTGTGCGGCGGTTCGAGCACGATATCGTGATGGCTGTGCTTGACGATATTGATGCGCAGTCCACGCGCGGCCAGGGCCCCAACCAGGTATTCCAGCAGCTGTGTCTTGCCACTGCCGGACCAGCCGACCACGCCGACGACCTTTTCCATGCCCGCCGCGCCTAGTAGGCCACGCGGTAACGCGTGCCGCGGTAGTTCATCAAAGCCGCTTTCGGCAGCAGCTTTTCCAGCGTCAGCCCGGGCGCGACTTCTTCGCCTTCATGGCGCAGCACCTTGTCGATCAGGATCAGGCGATCAGCGGGATTTTTCGAATACATGTAGCCGCCCAGGGTCACTTGCGGCAGCTCGCGCCGGACCTGTTCGGGCAGGTCTCGCATGAATGGCAGGGAGTCTTCGAGCGCAGGTGCGGCAGGCGGTGCTTCGGCCACGGCAGCCTTGGCTACGGGCGCTGGCGCCACAACCGGTGCAGGAACCGGCTTGGCCACCGGTGGCGCTTTGGCCACTGGCATGTGGACTGGCGCTGGCACAGGCGCCGGCATGGGCGCAACTTGCGGCATCGGCATGGGAAGGGTTGGTGCTGCCACGAGCGCTGGCGTCGGCGCAGGTACTGCAGGCGCAACTGCGACCACAGGCGCTGGTGCCTGGCGCCACCACATGATGCCAGCACCGGCCACCAACAGGACGACAGCGCCAGCACCTATCCACAAGGGCAGTTGCGCGTTTTTCCCGGCGTGCGCAGGCGCAGCCTGGATCGGCATGGCGTGGATGGTGGGCGCACTGCCAAGCTGACGCTCGGCCTGGGCTTTCTTGAGGGCTTCCAGTATGTAGGACATATTATTGTGATCCCGTTTTCGCGGCCAGCAGGCGAGGCTCGGCGACGCCTGTCAACTGATTCAGGCGCATATAGGTGCGCGGGCCGGCAACGCCGTCCGCCTTCAGGTTTTGCTGCGTCTGGAAGCTGCGTAGCTGCTCGCGCATGGCGGCGTTCAGCGGCAGGTTTTCTGCCGGCGGCGCCACGCCGTTTAACTGCGCCAATCGGGCCGCGATCCAGTCCACGTCCGGTCCCTGCTCGCCACCCGCGATCTGGTCACGGTAAAAGCGGGGCATCTTCCAGAATGTGGTGAAGGCGCCGTCAAAGCGTGCCGCCAGCGCAGCGACGGGAATGGTCTGGGTCTTGCCGTTGCGGCGCAAGGTGACATTGTTATCGTCCATCGCGGTCAACACGGCGTAGCTGACCAAGGGGCCATCGCGCAATGTGAGAACTGCGGGGCGATTAAGCAGGCGCACCTCGTACAAGCCTCCCTTGCCCTGATGGCAGCGCAGATTGTGCTTCAAGCCGACCTGGCAGGTATCGCCTTCAGGCAGGGTGCCGCCCCACAGGGCAGCAAGTTCGCGCAAGGCTTCTTGTTCGTCCCCGTGCGCCAACGGGGCACCAGGCAGTGATGGCGTCACCAGCGCCGCCTTGGGGGCCACCTTGGCCACGGCAGCCGTCGCCGGCGCAGGAGCGAGGCGCCAGACGGTAGCGGCAGCGACGGCCACGAAGGTCAGCGTGACTGCAGCGAACATCGGCCAACGTGGCGTTGCGGCAGTGCGAGCGGCATGGTCGGCAAACACTTCCTCGGCCGCGCGGCGCAGGATGGTGCGGTTGACCTGGGGGCTGTTTTCCACATAGGCGCCCAACAGCGCGCGGTCGCACAGCAGGTTGATACGGCGCGGTACACCGTGGGTCAACGCATGGATGCGACCAATGAGCTTGCTTGGAAACGGCTGCACGGCGGCCCCGCCACCGGCCACATGCAGGCGGTGCGCGATATAGCCGCTGGTCTCCTGCTCGGACAGGGAGCCCAGGTGGTAGCGCGCAATCACGCGCTGGGCCAATTGTTCCAGCTCAGGCCGCGCCAGCATGGTGCGCAGTTCCGGCTGGCCGATCAGGATAATCTGCAGCAGCTTGCGCTCGTTCGTTTCCAGGTTGGTCAGCAGGCGCAGTTGTTCGAGCACGTCGGCCGACAGGTTCTGCGCCTCGTCGATAATCAGCACATTGTTTTTTCCGCCCGCGTGGCTGGCAAGCAGGTGGATATTGATCGCGTCCACATACGACTTGATGCTGACCGGTCCCGGGCCAGGCGCAGTCAGTCCAATGCGAAATTCATCGCAGATCGACAGCAGCAGTTCCTCGACACTCAGCTTGGGATTGAAGATATAGGCCAGTTGGCAGTTCGACGGAATCTGCTCGATGAAGCAGCGGCACACAGTCGTCTTGCCGGCGCCAATTTCGCCCGTCAACAGCACAAAGCCACCGCCACTGCCAATGCCGTACAGGAGGTGGGCCAGCGCTTCGCGATGGCGTTCGCTCATATACAGGTAGCGCGGATCGGGTGCGATAGAAAACGGAGATTGCTTCAGGCTGAAAAATTGCGTGTACATGGATTCCCTGGAATGGCGACGCGTCAGCGCAGCGTCGGCAACGGCTTGTATTTGGCGCAGTAGATCTTGGATTTGGCCTTGAAGTAGACGATGGCGCTGCCTGGACGCGACAGGCGCATCGGGTAGGCCGAGCCATCCGCCGCCACATGGGCAACGCCCACGTTGGCCCGTACCGCCTCTTCCAGCTTGTCGGGTGCCAGCTCACTGACGGCGCCCACGAATACCAGTTCGCTGGTGTCGTCGCTGAGCAGCACGTCCGTCACCGGTGCGCCCCACAGATTGCCGTCGGCCTTGAACCAGTAGGCGCCACCCTCATGCTTGTAGGCCGGCCCGAAGGCGGTCGACAGGTAGGAATAGAAGTAGGCGTTATCGAGCTGGCTGCGACACAGGACGGCACTGCCAATGACGGGGCCGAAGGTGGACGGCGCCGCAAGCGCGCTGCCCGCGCACAGGCAAAGCAGCGCCTGGACCGCGCGTCCCAGGGACCGACGCTGCCAGCTTTGCTTGGCCTTGTGCACCGCAGCTTCCGCTGAACGGACTTACTTGCGCGCTTCCTTCTTCACTTTTTTCGCTTCCTTCTTTTCCTTGGCAGACTTGGCCGGTTCTTTTTTGGTCTCTTTTTTACTGTCTTGCGCTTTGCTCATTCGATGCTCCTGTGAGGACACTGCCAACGCTGGCGTGCTGGCATATTATGACACCATGTAGCGCGTTCATGACCAGGCGAACGCTCGCGGGCCGGCTTCTGCGTACCGGCCTTGCATGCCGCCCCTGTCAGTTGGGGTGCGCCAGCCGTCACGCACGCTGGCGCCGTTGCCACTCGTCGGCTACCTGGCCCATGTTCTTGGCCTCGCCGTTGCGTATCCAGGCCATCAAATCGGTATCGAATTTGAAGTCCTCGCCGCATTGCTCGCGCAGGAAGCGGCGCACGTTCTGGGTATTCCTGTAGTCCGCATCCACCGGGGTTGCGCGCGTGATGGGACCGCCGTGCCAGTCGAATTTCAAGGGTGCTTCCTTTCGCGTTTGATCACCGCGAACGACAGTGATATCGACTGATTCTGGCACGGCACAGGCAAGTCTGCTGCCGCCAGACGAAAAAAAGCCCGCAAGCGCGGGCTTTCGAGTTGAGCAGCGAACTGCTCGAGCAACTTGTTGTTGTTGTTTCCGGCGAATCAGAATGACATCTCTCATGCCCTTCTGCTATCACTAAATTCCAGATAGAAATATATCACAGGCAGAGCTCGGTTCCGCTGGAATTTTCTCCGGTGTGGCGCGAAAGAAACGCGTCACACAAGATCCAGCCAGGGATCACTCTCGGGTCGCGGAAACTGCTCGCTCATGAAGTCGACGAAGGTGCGCACCTTGTATGACATCAGGCGCCGGCTCGGATAGACCAGGTTGATGGGCATGGTGCCCAGGTGGTAGCCCTTGAGTAATTGCACCAGGCGGCCACTGCTGAAATCGTCTTCGAGGGTGAACGAGGAGCGCACCATGATGCCCATGCCCGCCAGCGCGGCGTGGCGCAGCATGATGCCGTTGTTCGACACCATACGACTGGTGATCGGCACGTCGCCCTGGGTGCCATCGAAGGTGATGGGCCAGCTGTGGCGTAGCTGTTCGAAGGCAAAATTGAGCACCTTGTGGTCGACGATATCGTAGGGCGTAGCCGGCGAACCGTTGCGCGCTATATAGTCTGGCGAGGCGCACAACACCAGGGTGGACATGGCCAGGCGGCGCGCGATCATGGTGGCATCGAACTTTTGCAGGCCCAGCAAAATACCGGCATCGAAGCCCTCTTCCACCAGGTCTACCACATGGTCGGCCAGGGTCACGTCCAGCACCACGTCGGGCATGGCCTGGGCGTACAGCGGCAGTAGATGGGCCAGCTGCGATTGGCCGAAGCTGGTCTGGCAATACACGCGCAGGGTCCCGCTAGCCTTGCGTGAGGTTGATGAGGCGGCCGCGTCGGCGTCGTCAATGTCCGCCAAAATCTGTTTCACACGCTCCAGGTATTGCTGCCCGGTTTCGGTCAGCGACAGTTTGCGCGTGGTGCGGTTAAGCAGGCGCGTACCCAGGTGGGCTTCCAGGTCAGCCAGATTGCGCGTTACCACCGTATTGGACATCTCCAGCGCATTGGCGGCACGGGCGAAACTGCCATGCTCGACCACCTTGGCAAATACCCGCATCGATTGCAGTCTGTCCATCTCGCCTCCAATTATCCCTAATTTCGCAACAGTTCATTGCCAGTATTCGCCTTTTTTGCGAACCGCGCAAGGATTAGACTTCGTTTCATGGATGAGCAAACGCGCTTGTCACCGCCGCAAAACGAAACGCGACGTCACTTTACTAGGAGAAATACCATGAATGCATCGAAACTGTTCTTCGCCGTAGCTGCTGTCGTGTTTGCCGGTTCCGCTTTCGCCGCCGACCTGCCTGTAGCCAATGCCGCTGCCACCAGCGCTGCCGCTGCCGCCCAAGTGAGCGTTGCCGCAAAAAGCCTGAACGTGCCAGCGATCCTGGTCGACAAATCGGCTGGCCCGACCCGCGCCCAGGTGCGTGCAGAAGCCGAAGAAGCCGCCCGCAACCACCGCGCGACGGAAGCGAGCCAATTCGACTTCTTCAGCAAGTAATCGCCCACTTATTTTTCACGCTGCCCATCGCCGCGCGACGCTAGCCCTTCAAGGAGAATTACCATGAATGCATCGAAATTGTTCACCGCCCTCGCCGCTGTTCTCGTCGCCGGTTCTGCTTTCGCCGCCGATGTGCCAGCCGCCAACGCCGCCGCCACAAGCGTCGCCGCCACCAGCCTGAACGTGCCAGCCATCGCTGTCGACAAGTCGTCCGGTCCGACCCGCGCCCAGGTACGCGCTGAAGCCGAAGCGGCCCTGCGCGACTACCACAGCACCGACGCAGCCCAGTTCGACTGGCTGAAAAACTGAGCAATGCGGCGCCACGAGCGAACGCCACGGACCTTTGCAGGCCGTGGCGTTTTGCCGTTTACAGAGGGAAACAGTCGAGATTTATATCCACCTGGAAACTATTATCCCGATTTGCGCAACAAGGCATTGCCATTTATCGCCTTTTTTGCGCGAATCGAAAGAGATAGACTTCGTTTCATGGATGAGCAAAACAGCTCGTCACCGCCGCGAAACGCAGTAACGGCGCTCACCTTATCTTTTGGAGAATCACCATGAACGCATCGAAACTGTTTGCCCTGATCGCCGCTACCGCCTTTGCCGGCGCCGCCTTTGCTGCTGACGTTCCAGCCGCTAACGCCACCGCCAGCACCGCTGCTGCCGCCGCTGCCCAAGTCACCGTGGCCGCCCAGAGCGTCCCAGCTGTTGCCACCAAGCCAGCCGGTCCTACTCGCGCCCAGGTGCGTGCCGAAGCGGAAGAAGCTGCTCGCAACCACCGTTCGAGCGAAGCCAGCCAGTTCGATTTCTTCAGCAAGTAATTCGCTGCAGACACAAGGCGCCTTGCGCCGCCCGGCCATGCCGGTGCGGTCCAAGGCGCTTTTTCCGTTTACAGCCGCCCTGTTGCACTATCCCGTTTTCAGCAATAACGCATTGCGATTTATCATCTTTATTGCCGAGGACGATGGGTATAAACTTCTTTTCATGGATAAGCAAACGCGCTTATCACCGCCGCAAAACGAAACGCGACGCTAAACTTTACTAGGAGAAATACCATGAATGCATCGAAACTGTTTGTCGCCGTTGCTGCTGTCGTGTTCGCCGGTTCCGCTTTCGCCGCCGATCTGCCTGTGGCCAACGCCGCTGCCACCAGCGCTGCCGCTGCCGCCCAAGTGAGCGTGGCTGCAAAAAGCCTGAACGTGCCTGTGATCCTGGTCGACAAATCGGCTGGCCCGACCCGCGCCCAAGTACGCGCCGAAGCAGAAGAAGCTGTCCGCAATCACCGCGCGACGGAAGCTAGCCAGTTCGACTTCTTCAGCAAATAAGCACTGCACTTCCAGCTGCGCCCCGGCCCGTTATCGGTCCGGGGCGCTGCTGCTTTTGGGGGCCAATTTCTTCAGTTGACGCCGCGTTTTCGTCATTCTGTCGCGCAGGCCAGGCGCGACTTGCATGCTTGTCCTATTGTTCAGCCTTCGCTGCCCATTCAAGGAATACCTCATGCATATGCTCACCAAACAAACCACCCTCGTCGCCGCACTGGCGCTGGGACTGTGCGTCAGCCAGGCCAGCTTCGCCGAAGACGCGAGCGCGCAGGTTTCAGAACAGCGTCAGGTCGGCACGTTCAAAAAGGTCAAGCTCGATGGGCCTTACCACGTCGTGGTCAAGGCCCAGGGCCCGCAATCGCTCACCGCGTCCGGCACGCGCGCTCAACTGGCCGACATCGAAACGCGCGTCAGCGGCGACACCTTGATCATCAGCGGACGCAAGCAGTTCGGCTGGCACTTTTCGTTTGGCAAACAACGCGAACGCGCCACCATCACACTGACCGCGCCCATGTTGCAGGCGCTGCGTACTTCCGGTAGCGGTGACGTGGAAGTCGAACAGGTCAGCGCCGACCAGTTCAGCCTCCAGGTCGATGGTCCTGGCAACGTGCACGCCAGCGGTACCGTGCGCGATTTGAGCGTGGGCAGCAGCGGCAGCGGCGATCTCAATCTCGACAAAATGCACACCACCAATGTGCAACTGACCATGTCCGGCCCAGGCGACGTCACGCTTGTCGGCGCCAACGGCGACGTCAAGATTGACGCCAGCGGTTCGGGCGACCTGCACTTGAGCGGCCTGCAAGCGAACAGCGTCAACGCGCAAATGCACGGCCCTGGCGACGTCTCGCTGTCGGGCAGTACGCGCGAGCTCAAGGTCGTGGTCACGGGATCGGGCGACTTCGAAGGCTGCGAGCTGGCCGCCACCAGCGCCAGCGCCCGTCTTGACGGACCAGGCGGCGCCTGCATCGCTGGCAAGCTGACGAGCTTTGACGCCGAAGTGCACGGCTCGGGCGACTTGACGGCGCATGGACTGGCAGCGCCCCAAGCTCGTATCCAGCTGACCGGCCCGGGCAATGCCACATTGGACGGCGCGGTGGGCGTGCTGCGCGCCGACGTCTCCGGTTCGGGCGACCTGGACGCGGACCACCTCAACGTCACTGATGCCAACCTCAATGGCAGCGGTCCCGGCGAAATGCACCTGGCCAGCGTCAGCGGCACCCTCGACGCCGGCCTGTCCGGATCAGGCGGCCTATCGGCGTCCATGGCCGGCAAACGCCTGGTGCTGAACATGAATGGGCCGGGCGACGTCCAACTGAGCGGCAACGTCACCAGCGCCAAAGTGTCCCTGCATGGCTCCGGCAGCCTTAACGCTCAGAACCTGGTGGCCACCAATACCGATGTGCTGGTCCAGGGACCGGGCAGCGCGCGCATCAACAACACCCGCTTCGACCGCCGCAGCCGCCGCTGACCCGCGTTTT
>JBJMVX010000079.1:0-8318 GCA_045810445.1 Massilia sp. | reverse complement strand
GCCAATCGTCCGGCAGACGCGGCGTGACGGTAAGGCGTTCACCCGCCAGGCTCAGGCCCAGCAGCGACTCGACAATCAGGCGATACATCCAGCCCGACGAGCCGGTGTACCAGGTCCAGCCGCCACGGCCCACGTGCGGCGAGACCGCATACACGTCCGCTGCCATCACATACGGCTCCACCTTATACAGCGCCGCCTGGGCTGGCGTGGCCGCATGGTGCACCGGGTTGATCATGCGTAGCAGCTCCCAGGCGCGTTCGGTGTCGCCCATCTTGGCAAAGGCCATGGCGGTCCAGATGGCGGCGTGGGTGTACTGGCCACCGTTTTCGCGCACGCCGGGCACATAGCCGCGGATGTAACCGGGATTGAGCACGCCATCGTCAAACGGAGGATCGAGCAGTTGCACCAGGCCGTAGTCGCGCCGCACCAGGCGCTGGTCCACCTGGGCCATGGCTTGCGCCGTGCGTTCGGGATTGGCCGCGCCCGAGAGCACACCCCAGCTTTGCGAGATCGAATCGATCTGGCATTCATCGTTGGTGTGCGAGCCGAGCGGCGTGCCATCGTCGAAATAAGCGCGGCGATACCACTGCCCATCCCAGGCATGTTCTTCCACGTTGCGCGCCAACTTCACGGCTTCGGCCTGGCAAGTCGTGGCAAAGGCATGGTCGCCATTGACCACAGCCACCTCGGAGAAGCGCTGCAGCACTTCATACAGGAAGAAGGCCAGCCACACGCTCTCGCCCTTGCCCTCGTTGCCCACCCGGTCCATGCCGTCATTCCAGTCGCAGGTGCCTATGAGCGGCAGACCGTGTTCGCCAAAGCGCAAGCCGCGCTTGATGGCACGCACGCAGTGCTCGTACAGATCGGCGCGCTGGCCAGAGCGGCCCGGCATGTCGTAATAGGATTCTTCTTCCTGGGTTAGCAGGCGCCCCTCAATGAAGGCCACCGGTTCGCTGAGCACACTGCGGTCGCCCGTGCCGATCACATAGCGGTGGGCCGCCAGCGGCAACCACAGGTAGTCGTCCGAGCAGTGGGTACGCACGCCGCGGTCCGATGGCGGATGCCACCAGTGCTGCACATCGCCTTCCACGAACTGGTGGGCGGCGCACAGCAGCAACTGCTCGCGCAGCAAATGCGGCTCGGTATGGATCATCGCCATTGCGTCCTGCAGCTGGTCGCGGAAGCCGAAGGCGCCGCCGGACTGGTAGTAGCCGCTGCGCGCCCACAGACGACAGGCGATGGTCTGGTACATCAACCAGCCGTTGGCCAGCACGTCCAGTGCGGGGTCCGGCGTTTCGATGCGCACGGCGCCCAGTGTGTGATCCCAGTGCTTGAGCACTTTTTCATACGCTGCCACCGCCGCCTCGCTGCCGGCATACTGCTCGATGATGCCAGTGGCGTCGGCATTGCGCCGTCCGCCCACGCCCAGCATGAACACGATCTGGCGCTCTTCGCCAGGGGCCAGATCGACCATCACCTGCAGCGCCGCGCAGGGGTCAAGCGCAGCGCCGATCTTGCCGGACAGGCGAGCCCTCCCCATTGCGGCAGGATTGGCCAGCGTGCGGTTGCGCCCAATGAACTCGGTACGGTCCGCCGTCACTGTACGGTTTTGCGCGTCGACGTGGAAAAAGCCCACGCGGCCCGTGAACTCGGTGTTGTAGGCATTGCGTGCAAACAGGGCGCCGCTGACCGGGTCAAGCTCGGTCGTCACATGCATGGCAGACTTGGCGCGCAGGTCGCCCAGCACCCATTCCACATAGCCGGTCAGGGACAGGCGACGCGGCACGGTGCAGTCGTTGCGCAGCGTGATGACCGAATACTTGATCGCCACGTCGAGCGCCACATAGGTCATTAACTCGCTGAAGATGCCCTCCTCGCTGTGCTCAAAGGCGCTGTAGCCAAAGCCGTGGCGCGTCACGTACTCGCCCGTGGCGGGCACGGGGAGCGCAGTCGGCGACCAGAAACTGCCGGTCTGCTCGTCGCGAATATAAAAGGCTTCGCCGCTGCGGTCCGACACCGGGTCGTTGTCCCATGGCGTGAGGCGGAACTCGTGCGCGTTTTCGCTCCAGGTATAGGCCTGGCCGCTTTCCGACACGACGCTGCCGAAATTGGGGTTGGCCAGCACGTTGACCCAGGGGGCAGGCGTGCGCGCGTCCGCCGTGGTGCGAATGACGTATTCGCGGCCATCTGCCGTGAAGCCGCCGGTGCCATTGTGCAGCACCAGATTGCGCTCGGTGCGGGGACGCGTGGTGCGCAACTGATAAGGCTCGCTGCGCGCCTCCGCCGTCAACAGCGCCAGCTTGGGCGCAAGCGGCACGGCGCGCTTGACCTGGTCGGCCAGGGTGCCGCGGCTGTCGGAGAGGATGGCGCGCGCCACCGACTGCATCAGGACCCTGTCCTCGTTCGAGATCTGGTCCAGCAGGCGCACGAAAATGCCACCCGGTCGGTCAATGGCCTGGGCATCGATGCCCGAAGCGATCAGGCCCATGATCTGGTCGTGCAGCGCCTGGCGATAGCCCGACTGGTCCTCGTACCAGATCACCAGGTCAACCACCAGGCCCTTGAGGCGCCAGTAGGCATGCGCCTGCACCATCTGGCGCGCCAGCTCGATATTGGCCGGGTCCTTGATCTGCATGAGCACAATGGGCAGGTCGCCGGAAATTGCATAGGCCCACAGGCCAGATTGGCCGCGCTGATTGCGGACCAGGGTGGCCGCTTCGGCACGCAGCGCTGCGTGCGGATAGATGACGTTACTGGCCAGGCGACTGTATAACTGGGCGTCAGCCTCGGTCGCATTCAATTGGCGCAGTACCACCTGGCTGTGCGTCCATGCCAGTTCAAACACTCGGTCGGCCAGGTGGCGGTCCTGGTATTTGTCGATCAGGTGCAGCGCCGCATCGCGCGTCTCGGTCATACCGGTGACCACGTCCAGGGTCACCACCTCGTCCGGTTCGAGCGTCACCTTGTAGCGGATCGCGACGATAGGGTCGAGCACCGAGCCTTCGCTGCCGCCCAGTGGCTCGGGTTCGAGCATGGCGCGTGGGGCCACTGTGCTGTTGGCGCGGCCCAAAAATTCGCTGCGGCTCGTCTCAAACGACACGTCCAGCAGCGCCCCGTCGTGCACAGTCATCAGATTAAATAGCCATGGCATCTGCTCGTCTTTGGTACGCGGACGGCGGGTGCACAGGATGGCGTTTTCGTTGCGCAGGATTTCAGTCTGCACGAACAGCTTCTGGAAAGCCGGGTGGGCTGCGTCGGCCGCGGCGGGCGCCATGACCACCTCGGCGTAACTGGTAAATTCAATCACGCGCCTGGTGGACGACTTGTTGGTAATGCGGGTGCGCCGCATTTCAATGTCGTCTTCCGGCGAGACCACGATTTCCGTGTGCAGGTCAATGCCACGGTCGTGGCGCCGGAATTCCGCACGCCCTTCCGAGAAAATCACTTCGTATTTTTTCGGTTCCACCATGGTCGGATGGAAGGCGGTGGACCAGAACTGGCCGCTGTCAACGTCGCGCACGTAGCAGAAATTGCCCCAGTTGTCGGAGGTGGCGTCTTCGCGCCAGCGCGTCACTGCCAGGTCCTTCCAGCGGCTGTAGCTGCCGCCGGCGCTGGTGACCATCACATGGTAGCGCCCATTTGACAGCAGTTGCACCTCGGGCTGCGGCGTGCTTGTTTGCGTGATGATCCGCATCGGCATGCTGCTCGCTTCCTGATCGGGCGGGCGCAATGCGGACAGTTCGCCGGAGTTGGAATGGAAGGCGCCCGCGCGCGGGACGCGCTCCTGTAGCACCAATAGCGTCGATTGCAAGAGCGGGTCGGCTTCGAAGCGGCGCTGCATTGGCCGGTCGTGCAGCAGATAGCTCATGGCCAGGAACCCCATGCCCTGGTGGTGGGCCATGAAGGAGCGGATGACGGCAAAGTTCTGCCCGCGCGGCAGGCGCGAGGTGGTGTAGTCGATCGCTTCGTAAAAACCATACTTGCCCATGAAGCCCAGTTCGGCCATGCGCTGCAGATTCTCGATGGCCGCTTCCGGGTGCACCATCAGTCCGAGCATGGTGGCGTAGGGGGCGACCACCAAATCGTCCGCCAGGCCACGCTTCATGCCGGTGCCGGGCACGCCGAAGGCGCGGTACTGGTAGTTCATGTTGGCGTCGACGATGTTGTAGCCCGACTCCGAAATCCCCCACGGCACGTTGCGCTGGCGTGCGTAGTCGATCTGGGCGTTGACGATGGAGCGGTAGGTCTGGTCCAGCAGGGTGTTGTGATAGGTCGGCATGACCAACAGCGGCATCAGGTACTCGAACATCGAGCCGCTCCAGGACAGCAGCAACTGTTCGCCACCGATGATGCACAGCTGGCGACCGAGGGCGAACCAATGCTCCTGCGGGAACTGGCCCTGGGCGATGCCGACAAAACTGCACAGGCGAATTTCGGAGGCCAGCAAATCGTAGCAAGCCGCGTCCAGTCGACGGTCCGACACGTTGTAGCCGATGGCCAGCAGGTCGGTGGTGGCGTTGTACAGGAAGCGGAAATCCATGTTGGCGAAATCGCGTGCCTGGGCGGCCAGCTTGTCGATCTGCTCGACCCGGCGCGCCGCGCGCGCACTGCCGCGCGCAACCAGCTCGGTCAGGGTTTGCTGGCGTTCGCGTTCGTTTGGCGCCAGGTCCGAGCTGGCGCTGCCGGTAAGCGTGAAGCCGGCCAGCTCGCGCAGGGTCGGGATGCGGATCAGACTCGCGTCCACCACCGATTCCTGGGCCGTGCACATCCACGGCGCCAATTCGATCAACTCGTCATGCACAGTGCGGCACTGCTCGGCCAGTTTTTCAGCCCACCATTGCAGGGCCGGGTCGGGCGGCGACTTGAGCGCGGCCAGAATGGCGTCTGCGCCATGGGCCAGCACACCGAGCGTCTTGACCAGGCCAGGCAGCGTGGTGATGTCTTGCAGGCGTTCCGTCGCCAGCGCTTCATCCATGCGCGCGATGGCAGCCTTGGCCGGGGCCCCGGCGTCATCGGCCTGCTCCTGCAGCACGTTCAAGGTGATGCGGATGCCGTCAAAGGTCTGGGGGCTGACGATGGGCTGGTCGGCCAGGCCGTTCAGGCCCGAGGCGAGCGTGAGCAAATGGCCCGCCAGGTTGCCACTGTCGACCGCCGACACATAGCGCGGATGCAGGGGCGCGAGCGTGATGGTGTCGTACCAGTTATAGAAATGTCCCTGGTAGCGCTCCATGCGCGCCATCGTGCGGAAGGTGTCGTCGCAGCGCTGCAGCACCTGCGCCACCGAGACGAAGCCGAAGTCCCAGGCCGTCAGATTGGCCAGCAGCGACATGCCAATATTGGTTGGCGAGGTCCGGTGCGCCACCACTTTGGCAGGATGCTCCTGCATATTGTCAGGTGCCAGCCAATTGTCCTCGGCGCCGGCAAAGGTCTCGAAAAAGCTCCAGGTCTTGCGCGCCAGTTTTTGCAGGAACAATGTCTGGGGCGAGGCCAACTTGGCCACGTCGCGCTCGACGGGAAGGCTGATCCACCAGGCGATGACGGGCGCGGTCAACCACAGCAGCAGCACCGGCGCGGCCGCGGGCAGCGCGTCGGGCCGGAACCATGCCAGCAGTGCCGTCACGGTCACCGACAAGGCAGGCGAGACCCACATGCTGCGCCAATTGCTGGCCATGTCGGTGCTCGATCGCGACAAGCCCGATGGGCGCCATTCCAACAGGTGGCGGCGCGACACCAGGCTGCGCCACAGGGCGCGCACGATAGCGTCGGCGCTGAACCAGGCTTCATACGGCAGGAAGGCCAGGGTCAGGATGGAGTGGCCAAACAGCAGGCGCGCGCTTTTCATCGCGGTCGAAAAATGCTGGCGCCACAGGACATCGTGCGACTTTTCTGCCACGTCCCACACCACACTAATGAGCGTGGGCAGGAAAATCGTGGCCAGCACGGCCAGGGTCCAGAAAGCCGGTGCTGGCATGACTGCCCAGCACACCAGCAGCATCACCGTCAGTGCCGATGGGATGACGCTGCGGCGCAGATTGTCGAACAGCTTCCAGCGCGACAGGGCCGTGAGCGGATTTGGCTCACGCTTGCCGCTGGCGTTGCGCACCGAGGGCAGCAACCAGGAAGCCAGTTGCCAATCGCCGCGGGTCCAGCGATGGCGGCGGCTGACATCGTCGCTGTAGCGGGCAGGGTATTCCTCGTACAACTGGGCGTCGCTGAGCAGGCCCGCACGCAGGTAGCAGCCTTCGAGCAAATCGTGGCTGAGAATCTGGTTATCGGGGAAGCGCTGGCCGAGCACCGCTTCGAAAGTGTCGATATCGTAGATGCCCTTGCCGACGAAGGAGCCTTCGAAGAACACGTCCTGATAGACGTCGGACACGGTGCGGGTGTAGGGATCGATGCCTGGTTCGCCGCCGCACAACTGTTCGTAGCGCGACGCACGCTCGCCCGGCAAGGCCGCTGCCACGCGTGGCTGCAGGATGCCGTAGCCCTCGACCACGCGCCGCTGGCGCTGATCGATTTGCGGACGATTCAGCGGATGCACCATGGTGGCGATGAACTTGCGCGCTGCGTCACGCGGCAACTGGGTGTCGGTGTCGAGCGTGATCACATAACGTATGCTGGCCAGGCCTTCGGTGCTGCCGACCACCACGGAGAATTTGTCGCGCGCGCCGCCGCGCAGGTAGGCATTCAGGTCGCCCAGCTTGCCGCGCTTGCGCTCAAAACCGATCCAGGCGCCTTCCTGCGCATTCCATTGGCGCGGACGGTGCAATAGCAGAAACGGCTCGTGACGTGCGCCACCCTCGCCGGTGCCGTACTTGTCGTTCAGCGCGGTGATACCGGCGCTGGCCAGTGCCACCAGCTCATCGTCCGTCGGCAGATGTTCGCTTTTGGCGTCGGCAAAATCGGTGAGCAGGCAAAAACGCAGATTGGGGTCGCGGTTGGCCAGGTAGCGCACTTCCAGGCCTTCGCACAAGGAAGCCACATTGTCGCGGCTGTAGAGCAGGGTCGGCACCACCACCATGCTGCAGGCGTCGCCGGGAATGCCTTCCTTGAAGTCCATGCGCGGCAAGGGATGGGGGCGCGTGAGCTGGGTCGCCATCAGGTTCACCAGCGCCAGTGCCAGCTGGCTGGACCCGATGACGGTCAGCACCCCGATCAGCACCAGCATCGTTTCATCCACATTGCTCAGCCACGCGTGGCGCACGACGCTGGCAGTAAACAAGGCAGTCAGGATGGCGATAGCGCCCAGATAGCCGGCCAGAGGAGCGCCACGCCCGAGGCGCTGCAATGATTCGACCGGCGAAAAACGCGCTTGCAGACGCTGTTCGAGCTGGCGCAAGCCCTTGCCGGCCAAGTAGTAGCCGACGTGGCGGGTGCGCTCGTCCAAGCCACCAGTGGCCAGGTCGCGCTGTTCCTGGGCCAAGGCCAGCACCTGCTCGGCCACGGCCACCTCGGTGTGGCCGCACTGCTTGGCCAGTTTTTCAATCACGTGGCGATAATTATCGCGGGTGGCGAAATCCATCTTGCCGTAGATGTCGGCAGGATCCTGGCGCAGCAGTTGCTCGACCGCGCTCATGGTCTCCACAAACTCCTGCCAATCCATGGTGCCAAGGAAACGCAGACTGCCGATGCTGTTGGCAATGGACACCTGGTCCGCTGCCTGCTGGCCGATCTCGGCCTGGATCTGCTGCTCAATGGTGAGGCCAGCGTCGGCCAGGCGGGTGGTGACCCATTGCAGCGCCAGCGTCAGCGACGGACTTTGCCCCTGCAGGCGGCGCGCCAGCTCGGCCACGAAGGCGCTGTTCATGGCCTGGCCGGAGCGGGCCATGTCGGCCACCAGCAAAATCAAGTCGCTGGGATTCTTCTCGGCCGTTTCGGTCATCTGGTCGGCCCAGGTATTGGCCAGGTCGCGCTGGGTGCGGTTGTCCGCCACGCGCGCCGCCACGCGTCGCAGGTTTTCGATCAGGGCAAGGCGCAGCATGATGGGGATGGCCCACAGTTCGCCCAGTTTGAGTGTGCTGCTGTGCTGGTAAGCGTCGACGAAGCGGGTCAGGCTTTCCGGGTCGACGCGGCCGTCGCCATGAGAGATGATTTCCAGGGCAATCTGGTAAACGCGCGGGGTACCGTCGGCCTCCTCGTTGGACAGGCGTGGCAGCTCCTTGCTGTAGTTTTTCGGCAGGTGGCGACGGGCGGTGCGGATCTGCTCTTCGATCAGGTAGAAGTTATCGAGCAGCCATTCGGAAGCTGGTGTGATCTGGCGTGAAGCCTTGATGGCGGCAGTGAGCTCGTTGCAGGTGGCGCCGATGACGGCCGCGTTT
>JBJMVX010000078.1:0-4874 GCA_045810445.1 Massilia sp. | reverse complement strand
TGAAAGCCCGCCCCTGCATTGAAATACAGCTCGCTCTTCTGCCACGGCCCCGCGATGAGGCTTAGCGAAGGGCTGGCAAGGCTGGCCTGGCTGCGGCCCGAGTTGGCGGCCAGGTCACTGCCCACCTTGAAGCGATAGTAGTCGTAACGCAGACCTGCCACGCTGCGCAGCCATGATGTATGGCGCGTCGACTTCTCCAGGAACAGCGCGGCGGACGTCTCCACGATATGGTCCTCGCGCGTGGTCGACAAACGCTGCCTGGCCACCGTCTTGTACAGGCCATTGAAGATGTTGTCGTTCTGGACCTGCAAGCCCACGCGATAGTCGCCAAAACGCTGCTCGGCATTGAGGGCGCTGGTCACGCGCCGGTCCGGCTGGCTGAATTGGTCGCCGTTGACCGGGTCGTCCAGGAAGTAGGTAAAGTTTGAAAACAGATTCAGTTCGTTGGCCACCACGTAGGCATTGACCGAAGTCGCGCCAGCATCGCTATCAGCATGCCAGGCGCCAGAGAGGCTGTAGCGGTGGGCCCGCCCGCCGTCGGTATTGTCGACGCCATCGAAACGGCCAATGCGACCATCGGCCACTGCGCGCTGAGGAATCTGATCGGTGGCGTTCCAGTCGCCTTGGTAGGCCATGGCGGTGACGTTCCAGCCATTGACGCTGGTGCCTTCGCTGTAACGCAGCACACCGTTCAATTTGCGGTAATCGTCGCCGCGCGTGAAGGGGCCATCGTTGTGGAACACTTCGAGCGCATAGAGCAGATTGCCATTGCCCAGCGCTGGCGCATCGGCCAGCAGCGCGCGCCGAAAGCCATTCTGACCGATGCCGCCAATCGCAATGCCATGGTCGAGCGTGTCGGCATAACGCACCTGCAGCGTCCCCGCTGCGCCGAAGTCGCCCGCGTCGGCGCGGTAAGGTCCTTTGCTGTAATCGAGCCGGGTGGCCAGTTCGGGAATGAGGAAATTGAGGTCGCTCCAGCCCTGACCGTGCGCGTGGCTGCGCTGGTTGACCAGCATGCCGTCGACCGTGGTGCGCAGGTCGGTGCCGTGGTCCAGATTGAAGCCACGCAGGTAAAACTGGTTGGCCTTGCCCTCGCCACTGTGCTGACTGACGATCAGGCCGGGAGTCGCTTCCAGCAGTTCGGCCGGCCGATAGACCGTGCGCGCGTCAAGCTGCGCCTGGGTCACCACACCCGCATTGGCTGAATCGGCCACCCCGATCTGACTGGTCCGCGAGGCCGATACCTCCACCCGCGTCAAGGGGCGGTCGTCATCGTCCGAGGCCTGGGCCGTGGCGGCAAACATCAGGGCAAGGGCGCAGGCGAGCGGACGGTATGCTGGTTTCATGAATGGTCGAATAAGCGGTTGCGGGCGATTATACGTGCCACCCTTGCCTTCTTATTCGCCACCCTGCACTTTTTGGATTCAACTAACTGGTGACCTTGTGGTGCATGCGCCGCAATCCCAGCCACACGAGCGCGATCAGCACCGGGATCATGACGCCTGTAAGCACGTCCGGATTGACTGGTGCACCGGCGGCCTTCAAAGCTTTGCCGGCATAGCTGACCAGGCCTATCGAATAGTAGGAAATGGCCACCACCGACAAGCCTTCCACTGCCTGTTGCAGCCGCAGTTGCTGGGCCGCGCGCGTGTTGAGCGACTCCAGGATGCGGCGGTTCTGCTGCTCCTGCACGATGCCCACGCGCGTGCGCAGCAGGTCATTGGTTCGGCCTATGCGCTCGGCCAGCGCTTCCTGGCGCCGCACCATCGACTCGCACGTGTTCATGGCCGGGGCCAGGCGCCGGTCCATGAATTCGCGGACGGTGGGCACGCCGGGAATACGTGTCTCGCGCAGTTCCTCGATGCGCGCCTGCACCAGGCTGTAATAAGCCTTGGAAGCGGAAAAGCGGTAGCTGTTTTCCAGCGCCAGCTTCTCCATGCGCGCCGCCAGCGCGGTGATCTTTTGCAGCAGCTCGCGCTCGTGGTCAGTCGCGTCGGGCGACACGCTGTCGGTGGAATCGGTCATGCCGGCCGACAGGCGCGCCAACTCGGTTTCGATGGCGCCCAGCGCGGGGCCGGCCTGCTGTGCGTGCGGCAGGCCTAGCAGGGCCATCATGCGATAGGTTTCAATTTCCAGCACCCGCTGCACCAGGCGGCCGGCCTGCTGATACTGCATGCCCAGGTCCTGCACCACCACACGCCCGAAGCCGTCCGGGGCGATGGCAAAATCGGTCCACACGCGCGCGAAATTCTGGCTGTCCGTGCCCACCAGCAGATTGGCGCCAAACAGCTGGCGCATGTCAGCCAGCGTCGCGTCCATCGTCAGCAGCACCACATGGGTGGCCGCCATGACGGTGCCCTCCAGCCCATGCAGCCATTTTTCAGGCACGTGACGCAGCGGCACCTGGTCAAACGCATGGTCCAACGCTGCGGGCGGTGCCAGCTGCTCGGCAAAAGTATAGGTGGCAAATTCGGTGTGCGACTCCCATTGCAAACGGAAGCTGCCGAAATCATGGAAAAAATACTTGGCGTCCAGGTTGGGGCCGGACACGCCAAAGTACAGGCACAGGGAGGCGAGCAACTGGTGCTGGAAGCGGTTGTGGGCAGCGCTGCCATCGTGCTGGCCGCCCGAATATACGGCCAGGTGGGTCAGCGCTTCCGTGCCGGACAGGCGCAAGGAGGGCCGCGAATGGACTTCGGCAGCCAGGGCAATGCGCAGGAAGTGATTCAAACTGCTGTGGGCAATCGACATCGACAACTCGCTATAAAGTGAGAAATCAGTCCTCGGGCGGCGGATAACTCACGCTGAGCACCTCAAGTTCTTCCGGGCCCAGCGGCGTTTGCAGCGTGATCAGATCGCCCTCGCGTGCCTTGGTCAGCGCGCGCGCCACCGGCGACACCCAGCTGATCTTGCCCTTGAGCGGATCGAGTTCGTCGATGCCGACGATGGTCACGCTGTGCTCTTCGCCGGCCGCATTGCGGTAGCGGACACTGGCCCCGAAAAAAATCTGGTCATTGCCAAAGTGCGTGCTGGGATCGACCACGGCGGCCGAGTCCATACGCTTGGTCAGGAAGCGGATGCGGCCGTCGATCTGGCGCAGGCGGCGCTTGCCATAAATATAGTCGCCGTTTTCCGAACGGTCGCCGTTGGAGGCGGCCCAGTGCACCACTTTCACCACTTCAGGCCGCTCGACATCAATCAGTTGCAGCAGTTCGTCCTTGATGCGCTGGTAGCCGGCAGGGGTGATGTAATTCTTGGCGCCGGCAGGGATAGCCTGCGCCAGGGCCAGCGCTTCCTCGTCCTCGTCGCCGTCGCCTTCTTTGACAAATGCTTTATTCATGGGGATTCATTGTAACGACAGCGGCCAGTCCTGTCCGGGTGATACGGCTGCATGATGGGCAGGCCAAAATATGTATCATGTTTTATTCGACCACGCCGATGATGGGCCCCAGGTTCGCGCGCGCGTCGTCGCGCTGTAATGCCGGCGCATACAGGCTGGAAATGGAGCCATCCAAATACAAGGCGTCGCGACAATGAAGCTGGTCGCGAAAGAAGCTGGCGAACTCGTAAAAATTGACCGGCACGTCGCTGATCACAAAGTAGGCCTTGCTGCCCGCGACGCCAACGCCGTTGCGGATCAGGCGCGAGTTCGATTGCGGATTGAAGGCTGGATGGATCAAGCCATCGCGCAGCAGCAGCGGGCCCGACTGGGTGGCCAGGCGCACACCCTTGGCCAACGCTGGGTATTCGGTCGACGCCACCACGCGTGGCCCGGCGTCCGACACCATGAACACGCCGTTTGGCTTGAGGAAGAAATTGCCCACGCCATCATCCAGGTTCAGCGGCGTGATCTGCTTGCCATCCTGCACAAACAAACCGACAGGTGCAAAATCAGGATGGTACATGCCCGCATTCATGGCAAACACCAGGTGCTGCTTGCGCGCCTGCAAGGCAGCAGCCAGCCTGTCGATGCGGCGCCAGCCATGACCGGCCTCGTCATTCAAGAAGAGTTCCAACCTTTGCTTGGTGGTATCAACAGTGAGCACGGTAAAGCGCGGATCGGCCGCGCGCGCGGGCAGGCCCAGCAGGCAAACCAGTAGCCACAACAGGAGATTTTTCATGCTGCAAAGCCTAGCACAGCGGCGTCGATAGTACGGGCTGGCACGGGGTTTTCACGTATCATGCGTTCACCACAGTCCACGCGCATTGCCATGAGTCCAGTTCCGCCTCGCCACGACTATGCCCACCAAGCCAGGGGCAGCAACACGCCCGGCCTGGTCTACCAATTCATCCTGCATGCCGATGGCCGCGTGGCCTATCCGTATCTAAGTGAAGGTTGCGCTGCCCTGCTGGGGCTCACCGCTGCCGAATTGCAGGCCGACCCGGCGCGCTTTCTCGAGCTGATCGTGCCGGACGACCGCAAGAGCTACCTTGACGCCATGCACGCCTCGGCCAGTGCCCTCACCGCCTGGAACTGGGAAGGCCGCATCTGGATCCACGCCTACAACGACCAGAAGTGGATCAACCTGCGCTCGACACCCCATGCGATGACGGAACCTGCCGGCAGCGTGCACTGGGAAGGCATCATGACCAACATCACCGAGAGCAAGCTCGAACAGCTCGAAGTGACGCGCTCGCGTGCCCGCCTGGCCGAGTTGACTGCCCACATAGAACAGGTCAAGGAACAGGAGCGCACCCGCATCGCGCGTGAAATCCACGACGACCTGGGCGGCAACCTCACGGCCATCAAAATGGCCCTGTCCATGCTCACGCGCCGCCTGCCGCCCGACCAGCCCCAGTTGCAGGAGCGGGCAGAATACGTCGATGCGCTGGTCGACCGCACCATCGAGGCAGTGCACCGCATTTCGCTGGAC
>JBJMVX010000077.1:0-37936 GCA_045810445.1 Massilia sp. | reverse complement strand
CACCGTCCAAGGGGAATGCGATGGCGCCCACACAAAGGACGATGGTCGCCGCAATCAATGCTTTGATCAGCATGCGCAAGGCGAGGTGGCGGGGTTCTACGGCGATATCAGTCATGGCATCATGCGCTAGTTTCGCCCATGATCCTGCCACCATTGCGGAAGCGCCGGGTTAATGCGTTGCCATCCGATACCGTGATACGAGGGCTGGCGCATATGCCATGCGATAAGCCCGACAGCGAACATGGACGACGCGCAATAGAGGGCAAGCAATCCAGGCTCGCCCGTGGTGATACCACACAACGCCAACAACACAAACATCATTGCCCACATCAGCTCCAAGTGGCGGGCGATACGAAAGACGTTGCAAAACAAAAAAAAGTGAAAGGCGACAAATAGGATCACCCATCCCAGCGTTATGGGCATATTGGGCGCGCATGCTGCACCAACGACGGCTAGCGCAATTGCGCCCAGGTCCCTCGCTGAGATGCGAAATCCTGGCTGGAAGGTCTTCATTTCCATAAATAGCGCTGCGTCCCTTTGTTAGTTTAATACTGGCATTCTACCGATCCTTTGTTTCCTTTTGTCATTTCCCAGTGCTGGCATCGTTGCGCACGGCTTCATCACCTGGCTCACCCGAACAGATCAAGCTGCCCGGTCGCATTACCGCATTGCTTGGTCGGCGTACCTGGCACCACCAGCGGGCGGCGAAAACGCGTGGTATCGAGCTCGGCGAAGCGTCCGCTGTTGAGGTCCATACCCAGCCTGGCGACTGTTTTGACGAAACGCTGGCGTATCAGGTCCGCCCACACGCCCTCCCCCGACATGCGCTTGCTGAAGTCGCTGTCGTAGTCTTTCCCGCCCCGCATATCGCGCACCCGGTTCATGACCCGCTGTGCCCGGTCGGGAAAATGCGCTTCCAGCCATTGCTGAAACAGGGGGCTCACTTCCCACGGCAGGCGCAGCACCACATAGTGGGCGCTGACGGCACCGGCCTCGCGGGCGGCCTCCAGCACTTTTTCCAGCTCCGGCTCGGTGACAAAAGGGATGATGGGCGCAACGCTCACGCGCACCGGAATGCCGGCCTCGGCAAGCCGGCGTATGGTGCGCAGGCGCCGCTCCGGCGCGGCCGCGCGGGGTTCCAGCGTGCGCGAGATGGCCGGGTCCAGGGTGGTGAGCGTGACCGCTGCAATGGCCAGATTGTCCGCCGCCATGGGGGCGATGAGGTCGATGTCGCGCTCGATGAGTGAGGACTTGGAAATGAGCGCCATCGGGTGATGGCAATCGTGCAGGACCTCGATGACACGGCGCGTGATGCCCAGCGTACGCTCGCAAGGTTGATAGGCATCCGTGTTCACGCCTATTGCTATCGACTCGGGCACATAGCTGGCCTTGGCCAGCTCGCGTCGCAGCAACTCGGGCGCATTGACCTTGGCAAACAAGCGGCTTTCAAAGTCGAGGCCCGGCGACAAGCCCAGGTAGCTGTGAGTCGGACGCGCGAAACAATAGATGCAGCCGTGTTCGCAGCCACGGTAGGGATTGAGCGAAACGTTAAAAGGAATATCGGGCGAGGTATTGCGCGTCAGGATGGTTTTGGCGAATTCATCGGTGACTTGCGTCTTAAATGGCGCCGGCTCGTCGTCTTCATCGACCCAGCCGTCGTCAAAACGCTCGCGCGCATTCACCTCGAAGCGTCCCTGCAGGTTGGAGACTGCACCCCGTCCTTTTTGCGCCGCGAGTGGTCGCGGTGGCAGCATTACGCGTTCTTCGGACTCATCATTGGGATCGGCCACGGGGCACCTGCATACTGTATAAACATACAGTATTCTACGACGCCTGCGGCCCACATTCAAGCAGTAATCCTACGGTGCGGGCCCCTGCAAGCGACCGCCCGTCGCCTGAAACTGGGCGACGAAGTCGTCAATCGCGGCCAAGAGCGGCCGCACGTCGACGCCCGGCTCCAGGCGCGCAATCGCGTGACAGCTCGCTTCGAGCGTGGACAGCTGGTCCGCTGCATGGGCTTTGCGGATCAGGTACTGCGATGGGGGCATATCGGACAAGGCCAGGCGCGGCAAGGTCTGCAGTTGCGGGTTCTGGTGCAGCATCTTGCGGCTCTTGCGCCAGGTGCCGTCCAGCACGACCAGGCGCAACGTGGACGGTTGCGCCAGGGCGCGCGCGTCGATGGCAGGCGCGCTGACGCCGGGGGTGGCTGGATACAAGAGTACCGGCGTGCGTCCACCAGCATGCAGCAGGTGCGCCAGCGCATCCGGATCGAAGGACTCGCCCTCGACCAGCACGGCATTGGCCAGACTCAGGTGCAGCAGGCGCGCACTGCCCTTGGCATTGCGTACTTCCAGTGGGTGCATCAGGATGAGAAGTTCGACCTGGCAATCAAGCGCGCTGATCCAGCGGCAGATGCAGGCCGCCAGCGGCCGGGTGCAGCGCGCGCACAGAGCGCGCCTGGCCGGCGCTGGGGCGGGCAAGGCGGACGCCTCAGGCAGGCAAGGCCTTGCGCAAGGTCTGGCATTGCTTGCGCAGCGATTTGACCATGCTGATCATGCCTTCGCTGAGCGCGTTGAAATGCCGGTGCATGAAAAACAGCAGGCTGATGCTTTTGGTGCGGTCGAACAGCAGTACCTGGGCCCGGGTTTCCAGCACGTGCGAGGAACGGAACTCGTGATTGGGCGTGCCGTAACCGAAGTCAATGCGGTCGAAGCAGCCCAGACTGGTGACATCCTTGATGGTCAGGTGCATGGCCGAGGTACCAATGGAAAGCGCCAAGTGTTTTTTCTCGACAAAAATATTGTGGATGTGCAGGGTGTCTGGCGAGCGCGTACCGAGCACCGCAGCCAGAATCTGTTCACCTGAACGCAGCACGTAGCATAGCAGCAAACCTTGCCCGGCCAGACGCGCAAACGTCGCTTCGCTCAGGATGGCCTTGTGTTCTTCGCGCGAGACCAGGGTTTTCAAGGAATGCATCATGCCTGCAACCTGTTCCGGACGCTCGATACGTTCCAGTTCCAGCGTACCGACCTGGTCGCTGAGCTGGCGGATTTGACGGTTCAGGTTGTAGCGCTTTTTCGCGCTGAATTTTTCCAGGTACAGCTCAAAGGTTTTTGGCAGCGGCATGGTGTGGCATTCGCGCCACGGGCCCATCAAGCTGGTCGACAACATGCTCGACACATGATTGAGGTCATGCCAATGGCCGCTGGCCGCAGGCAAGGCTTGCATGTAGACCGCTTTGGCGTTCGGAAACAGTTCCAGCATCTGGTTCACCAGATAGTCGGCCACGGCCGGACCGCCGGGTACGGCAGGAATGCTTCCCAGCAGGCTGATCATTTCAACTTTGGCCGCGTGCAGCATCAGCGGGCCGACATTGAAGTTCAGTTCCTGCATGTCCACGCGCACGGGCACCACGCCCACAATGGCGGCATCGCTCAGGCGCACCACGGTGACCAGTTCGAGGCGTTCGTGTGGCTTGCGGGCTTCTTGCAGGAAGCGGAAATAGGCGGGCGTCTGATAAATCTTCTGCGGGCTTTCGCTGCGCGCGACCAGGGCTTGCCAGAGGATGCAAAAGGCTGGGTCGTTGGCTCGTTCCGTGGCCAGGGCGACAACAAAGTCACGCGAGGCGCCGTCCATTGGCTCGCCCACCGGCGTGGCGCGTGTCGGGAACAAGGCGGTATCGCTCTTGTAAGCCAGAATCTGGGCGCCAGAGGGCGCATTCACATTGAGTGTATGCATGACGGGTTTCTTCACGATGAAATCAGTTAGAGACAGTTTGCTGCTTGAACCAGAACGACATAGACGCCGAGGACAAGAAAACTGATGATTTTTCACCGTGGCGGGGATTGGGCCACTAGCTGAAAGGCAACATCGTTTGATGATACCCGTTCAATTTCATTTCCTGAGAGGATCATACATTGGAAATTGTAATAAAGCAATGACTAATGTTTTAAGAATAACGCGCGCCTGACATTTACGTGTGTAAACACAACAGCCTCAGCAGATAACCGTAGCGAAAAGCACTAGCCTTCTTCACAAGGGCAAAAAAAATCACGCCCTTCCTGCGCCAAATTAGCAATCCGGTATTGCCCGCAGAAAAACACATGCCTAAAATCAGTACATTCGTTTGGGCAATGTTCACCCCCGGGCTCCATGATCACTTTCACCACGCGCCGTGTGCTGCGCCTTGCACACCTCCTCGCCGCCAGCCTGCTTGCCTGCTTCAGTCCGCTCCCCAGCTTGGCAAACGAACAAGCCCCCGTCCTCGATTTCCGCCTCAACGAACAAGTCATCGACATCCCTGCCGGCCCCGGTCGTGATGTGCGTTTGCAGACCACCGTCTTTCGTCCGAACGGTCCTGGTCCATTTCCCCTGCTGATCATTAACCACGGAAAAGAAGCCGGCGCGCCCCAGAGCCAGCCGCGCGAACGCTTCATCGTCATGGCCACCGCCTTCGTCAAGCGTGGCTACGCAGTCCTGGTCCCCATGCGCCAGGGCTTTGCCGCCTCCACCGGCCGCTATGCGGACTTCGGCTGCGACATGACCGCCAACGGCTATGCCCAGGCTGCCGACGTGAGCGATGTGCTCAGCTATGCGCGCCGCCAGTCCTGGATCGATGGCGAGCACATCGTGGTGGCCGGCCAGTCGTATGGCGGCCTGGCCACGCTGGCCCTGGGCACGAGCAAACTGCCCGGCTTGCGCGGCCTGATCAACTTTGCCGGCGGCCTGCGTGACGACGGCGCCGGCTGCGACTGGCGCGGCCAGTTGGTGCAGGCCTTTGGCGACTATGGTGCGCATAACCAGGTGCCCACCCTCTGGTTGTATGGCTTGAACGATTCCCTGTTCGGCCCCGACCTGGTCGAACGCTTGCACCAGGCCTTTGTCCGTGGCGGCGGTCGCGTGCGCCTGATCCAGTTCGGCAGCTTCAAGCGCGATGCCCACGGCGTGCTGGCCAGCCGCGACGGTGAAAAAATCTGGTGGCGCGACACCGAACGCTTCCTGCGAGAGCGCGGCATGCCGACCGAGGAAGTCGTTGCCGTCGGGGCAGCGCCGATGCCAGCGAAAAGCAATTTCGCCCGTCTGGACGATGTGGCTGCCGTGCCCTACCTGAGCGAGAGCGGCCGTGCGGCCTACCGCGACTATTTAAACAAGATGACACCACGGGCGTTTGCCGTGTCACCAAACGGTGCCTGGTGCTGGGCCGAAGAAGGCGAAGAGCCCGACGCGCGCGCCCTGGCCGCGTGTGCCAGCAAGAGCCAGCAAGCTTGCCAGCTTTACTCGGTGGACCACGATGTGGTTTGGCAAGGGCCGCTGGCCAGCGGGCCTGGCGCCGTGGGCGGCAGCGGCCACTGACTTGATCGCGCCGAAGTTTAGCGCGCTTCAAGGCCAGGCCGGGACAGCCTCCTACACTGGTGGCGACCTCCACTCCCGGAAAGCCATCCCATGCCCTTACGCATCAAACTGCTCAGCGCCCTCGCCTTGCTGGTCGCGCTGCACGACAGCGTTGCCGCCAACAATGATCCGCTCGTGCTGGTGCACGGGTTTCTCGGCTTCGGTCCCGAGCAATTCAAGCAGACCGGCTTCAAATACTGGGGCGGCTTTGACGACATTGCCGCCCATATGCGCACGCATGGCGGGCACCACACGGTGCTGGTGGCGGCGGTGGGCCCCATCAGCTCAAGCTGGGACCGTTCGGCAGAACTGTTTGCCCAGATCAAGGGCGGCTGTGTCGATTATGGCAATGAGCATTTGGCGCGTACCGCAGGCACCCCGGCAGCGCACCGCGCCATGGGCCAGTGCTGGGCCGCCGATCCGGCCAACAATCCCCAGCACTATCCGATCGCCATGTTTCCGCAATGGGACGCTGCCCACCCCATCCACCTGATTGGCCACAGCCAGGGCGGACAGACGATACGCTGCCTGATCGAGCTGCTGGAACATGGTTCACCCTACGGCGACGAAGGCGGCGGCGAGCTCTACCGCGGCGGCAAGACTGGCTGGGTTGTCAGCGCCACCACCCTGTCCTCGCCCAACGACGGCACCAGCTTGCATGATGCGATCGGCAATGGTCCGCTGCTGCGCACCGACGGCGAATCGGCCAGCGACTTCCTGGCGCGGGTAAAGGCTGCTCCCTGGTGGGACACGGCCAGCTACGATTCGGTGCAGTACGAGATGGGGCCGGACGGTGCCCGCGCCTTCAACGCCTGGGTGCGCACCTCGCCCAATGTGTACTACTACTCGCTTGCCAACGACGCCACCGAAGCGGGCGCGCCCTGCTGCAACCACACGGACCGTCTGCTCGCACCGGTGCAGGATGCGCGCTACCAGTATCCGCGCTGGGACATGGCGCCCTTGACGCGCCCGTATGCCGGGGAATGGATCATTCCTTCGTTTGGCCGCCACGGCATGGGCGCCTATACCCAGCTTGACCCCGCGCGCGCAATCGTCGACGCCAGCTGGTTCAAGAACGATGGGGTGGTCAACACGGTCAGCATGCGCGCGCCGCATGGCCATCCGGTGCGCGACTACGACGGCCACTCCGTGCGCGGCAGCTGGAATTTTCTCGGCACCTACCATGGCTACGACCACTTCGACATGGTCGGCTGGCCCAAGTCCGGGCCCAGGGTCTATCCGATCTACGATGCGATCCAGGACATCCTGTACGGTCTGTGACAGTCCCTCAGGCAGCGCCCCAGGCCTGCAACTGGGCCACGGTGGCCGTCACGCCGCCGCACACGATCACCAGCACGTTCTTGTAGCCGACCAGTTCCGGCGCGGCGCCGTACACCACGGCCAGCGCGGCGCCGCAGGCCGGCTCCACCACCACGTGCTGATCATCCATGAAGCGCAGGCAGGCGTCGACGGCCTGCTGGTCCGACACCACGATGCTGCGCACCGGATGCTCGCTGGACCAGGCGAAGGCTTGCTCGGCGACCGTGCGCGCGCCTAGCGAGGTGGCGATGCTGGTAATGGCGGGCAGCGTCACGCGTGCGTTGGCCGAGAGCGATTGCGCCAGCGAGTCCGCGCCCGCGGTTTCAACCGCGATGACCGGCACATGGCCCCAGCCATTGCGCTGCAAGCCTTGCACCACACCGCACAGCAAGCCGCCGCCGCCCACCGACAGGATCACAGCGTCCGGTGCCAGGCCGGCCCGCGCCACTTCATCGATCATGCTGGCGTGGCCTTCCCACAGCAGCGGATCATCAAACGGATGGATGAAGGCGTCGCCGGGACCGAGCATGGCCATCGCATACGCATTCGCTTCCTGGAACGAGGTGCCATGCACGATCACGCCCGCGCATTCGCGCTGTATCAGTTCGCGTGCGCGCTCGGTCGTCGTCTCGGGCACCACGACCACCACCGGCACGTCCAGCCGGCGCCCCGCATAGGCGGCAGCGATACCGGCATTCCCACCCGAGGAGCAAATGAAGCGCGTGGCGCCGCGCAGGCGGTACTGTTCGCAGGCATGGCCGATGCCGCGCAGCTTGAAGGAACCTGGAGGCTGCATCGCCTCCATTTTCAGCCATACGCGCTGGCCGTCCTTGCCGGCCATGGCGCCCGATTCGATGAGGGGAGTTTCAATATGCAGTGTCATGGCAGTCCACAAGAAAAAACATTACGGCCCACCCTCGGCCGCTTCCACCAGGTTGCGGCCACTGGCCTTGGCCCGCAGCACGGCCGCCTCGGCACGCGCCAACAAGCTGGCCGGGGTTTCCAGGCCACCGTCCGGATCGTAACTGGCCACGCCAATGCTGACCGTGACCGACAGGCTCTGGCCCTGGTCGCCGCTCAATATCAGCGAGCCAATCAACAGGCGCAGTCGCTCGGCCGCTTCGCAGGCAAGGCGCACGCCGGTCTCGGGCAGCAGCACGGCAAACTCTTCGCCGCCTATGCGCGCCGCGCTGTCGCTGCCGCGCAAGTCGGGTGCCATCGCCTTGGCCACGGCAACGAGTACCCGGTCGCCCGTCGCATGGCCGTAGCGATCATTGAGTGAGGTGAAATGGTCGATGTCAATGACCAACAGCGCGAGGGGATGATGAAAGCGCCGCGCGCGCTCCAGTTCTGCGCTGATGCGCGCCGTGATGCGGCGCCGGTTGCCAATCCCGGTCAGCGGATCGGTGGTGATCTGGCGCTCGAGCGCGTTGTTGGCCACCTGCAGTTCCAGCGTGCGCTGCCCCACCTTGTCTTCCAGCTGCTCGCGTTCGAGACTGAGCGCGAGCGTGGTGCGGCGGCGCGCGCCCAGGGCCCGCATCAAAGCCGCAATCAGGGCGCCCTGCAGCAGGATCAGCGCGATCCCGCAGATGATCTGCCAGCGGTAGCGATCCCACAGCGTCACCTCGTCGTTGAGCCAGAGCGCATCGGCTACGCGCTGCATGCCAAAGCGGCGCGCGACCTGGGCGTCGAACACATAGGTCTGCACGTCGTCAAGCCGCGCCGGTTTGCCCAGCACGATGCGGCCAATGGCGTGGCCCACGCGTTCGCCGCTGATCACATAGCCGCCAGCCACACCGGGCACCATCAGCGAGTCCACATAGGTAAACACGGGCACGCTGGCGCGCGCGGCCAGATTGCGCGCCACCACGGCGGGCTGGCCCAGCGCGCCGCTGCTGTCTGCGTAAGTGGGAAACATGTAGATGGCCGTGTCCGGGCCCAGTTGCGCGGCCTGCTGGTACAACTGCTCGAAGCGCTGATGGTCCCAGAAGTCGAAGGCGATGCGGCCGTCGTAGGATGAGGCCAATGCGCGCACACCGGCGATCCATTCCTGGCCGCGCGCCGTGGCGTCGCCAACGACCACAATGCGCCGCACATTGGGCAGCGCCAGGGGAATCGCCGCAATGGCGCGCTTGTAGTCAAAATTGATTTCGAGGCCAATGCCGTCTGGTGGGGACCAGCCATGGCGGCCGTGGTTGACGTACACCCTGGGCACGCCGGGAAACAGTTCGGGATGGCTGGCCAGGAAGCGCCCGGCCTGGAAGTTTTCGGCCACCACCGCGTCCAGGGCCACGTGCGCATATTTGGTTCGCAAATACGGCGCCATGGCGGCGTGGGCTTCGGCCTCGCCCGTGCGACCCACGTCGAGCCGCTCGTCATAGACCTCGGGGGCCGGTGCGCCTTCGCCGCCGGCCACCTCGCCGGCAATGCCATGGGCCAGCTTGCGCTGCCACGCAGACGAGGCGTCCGAACCAAGTGAAAACAGCACCAGCACTTCGCGCTTGTCGATGGCCGCGCGCGCTGGCGTGCAGCAAATCAGCGCCAAAAAGACCAAGGCGCACAGCGGCCGCCAATGTGAAGTAGCTAGGGGGAAGTGGGACCGGGGCATCGACGCCATGCTTAGCAATCAGGGAAATTCCAGTGTAGCACGCCGCTGCCCTCTTCCTTAATCACTGCAACTTTCGTGGTCGTCGTCAACCATTAATTTTCGGCAATGAAAACTAGTTCTTGGCATCACGGCGCTTATGATCGAGAATCAACAAGGTCGATGAACCGACAAGAGAGGCTGGCCATGGGCCGCGCGTGTACCTTCGTCTTGCTGCTGACACTATGGATGAACCCGGTCTGGGCCGGCTGTTCACGCCCCATCTCGGTGCCGGTTTCGCCTTATGGATACTCGGTGATCGTCAAGGATGGGCAGATCAGCGGCATCATTCCCGAGTTGCTGGCCACCTTGTCGGCCAGGACAGGCTGCAAGTTCGCGCTCTCGGAAGTGCCGCGCAAGCGCGCCGAGATGATGTTCGAGCAGGGGCAGTCCGACATGTTGACCTCGGCAGTGCGGACCGAAAGCCGCGACCATGACGGCGTCTTCATCACCATGATAAGGGCCCGACCTACCCTGATTTCATTGGCCGCCGAGCGCGCGCCCGTCACCTCGATCAAGGACCTGATCGCGCGCCCCGAATTGCGCGTGGTGCTGGTGCGCGGCTTCGACTACGGCCCTGCCTACCGGGACCTGGAACACACCTTGAGCGCGCAAAAACGTTTGCTGCTGGTGCGTGACCCGCACGAGGCGGCCCGCATGCTACAGGCGAACATTGCAGACATGACCATCCTGCCCACCATCGCCGCCTTTGGTGAAATCCAGAATGACGCCAAGCTGCACGACATGCTGGCGCGCCTGCACGTGGAGTCGCTCGATGAATTGTCCTGGATCGATGGCGGCATCTACTTGTCACGCCGCGCCCTGCCGCCAGCGGACCGCGCGCTGCTGGAACAAGCCTTGGGGAAAATGGCGAAATCGGACTGGATGTGGGCAGCCTATGCGCGCAAATATCCGGCCGCCATCATGCACGAATCACTGCGCCGGCCGTGAACTGCCGAAGGCCGCAGCAAAAAAAGGGCTCGCACACCGAAACGTGCGAGCCCTTGATTTTTTTCCTGCTCAAATTCTGGCTCCCCGACCTGGACTCGAACCAGGGACCTGCGGATTAACAGTCCGTCGCTCTACCAACTGAGCTATCAGGGAAAAGAGGCAACATTATAGCCGCTGCGGCGCAGATTGCCAGCCCCTAAACTATCTTTTTTCAGGACTTGCCCACCCGACCTACCAGATCTGCACCTGCGCACCTGGCGCGCGGTACATCGGCTGGCCCGGCTTGACGCCGAAGGCTTCGTGGAAGGCCGGAATATTGGCCATCGGTCCCAGTACCCGCCATTTGGCAGGCGCGTGCACGTCGCTCATCAAGTGGCTACGCAGCGCGCCTTCACGCTGCTGCGTCATCCAACCGAGCGCATAGCCAAGGAAGTAACGCTGCATCGGCGTCAGGCCGCCTATCAGTTTGCCTTCCTTGTATTGGGTGGTCTGTTTGAATGCGTCGATGCCCAGCAGAATGCCGCCGTAATCGGCGATATTTTCGCCCAGGCTGGCCTTGCCGTTGATGTGCATGCCGGGCAGCGGTGTGTACTCATTAAATTGCGCGATCATGACGGCTGCACGCTGCTGGAATTTGGCCGCGTCTTCGGCCGACCACCAGTCTTCCAGATTGCCGGCCGCGTCGAACTGGCGGCCCTGGTCGTCAAACCCGTGGGTGATTTCATGGCCGATGGTCGAGGCGCCGGCATAGCCATACACCACCGCATCGTCAACGTCCGCATCCTTGACGCCATTGATCATGAAGATGGCCGCTGGCAGCACGATCTCATTGTTGGAGGGGTTGTAATAAGCATTGTAGGTTTGCGGCGTCATGCTCCATTCGCTGCGGTCCACCGGCTTGCCGTACTTGGAGAGCATGTCATTGAACTGCCAGCGCGAGGCGCTCATCATGTTGGCGCCGTAGGATTCACGGCCGATGACCAGCGTGCTGTAATCCTTCCAGTGGTCGGGATAGCCCACCTTCTTGCTGATGGCGGCCAGCTTGGCGCGGGCCTTGACCTTGGTCGGCTCGCTCATCCAGTCGAGCGCGTTGATGCGTGCCAGGTAGGCCGTGCGGATCGCTTCGACCATGTTCACATAGCGCTGCTTGGCCGCCTCCGGAAAATACTCCTGAACGAAGATGCGGCCCAGGACCATGCCCATGGCGCCGTCCTGCGCATCGAGCACCTGCTTCCAGCGCGGGCGCGGTGCCTTCTGGCCGTTCACGACCACGTCATGGAAACGGTAGTGCTCGTCATCGAATTTCTTGCTCAGGAAAGTCGCGTAGCCATCGACCAGGTGGTAGCGCAGATAGTCCTGCAGCACCGGAACCGGCGTCTTGGCCAACAAGGCTTCCAGGCCGGCATAGAACTCGGGCTGGCCCACCACCACGGTGCCCGGCTGCAGATGCCAGGTCGCGAGACGGCTTTCCCAGGCAATCGAAGGCGTGTACTTGGCAGTGAGTTCGGCCAGCGACATCTTGTGATAATTGGCCACCGGGTCACGCAAGTCTTCGAGCTTGCGCGACACCTGCGCCAGCGCCGTTTCGAACGCCATGACCTGGTTCGCCGCAGCGGCGGCGGCGCGCGGTTCGCGCCCCATCAAGGCCAGGGTACGCCCGATGTGGAGCACGTATTCCTTGCGGATTTTTGCCACCGATTTATCGGCATTGAAATAAAAGTCGCGGTCGGGCAGCCCCAGGCCACCTTGTCCCAGATGCAGGGCCATGGTATCGCTGGCCTTCTCATCCTGGAACACGCCAACGCTGAACAAGACGCCGACGCGCAGTGGCTGCATGGCGAACGCCACGTCCAGCGCCTGCTGGGCATTGCCAATGGCGGCGATGCGTGCCAGTTCGGCGTCCAGCGGATGCACGCCAGCTTGCTCGGCTTTGCTCAGGTCCATGGCGCTGGCCCAGAAGTCGCCAATTTTCTGCTGGTCGCTGCCAGCCGCTTGCGGCTTGGCCGCTGCTTCTTCATTAATCTTGCGCAGGTTGACGTACAACTGCTCCTGCACCACATTGCCCACGCCCCAGGACGATTCGGAGGCCGGGATCGGATTGCGCTTGAGCCAGCCGCCGTTGGCGTACTGGAAAAAATCCTTGGCTGGTGCAGCCTTGGGGTCGGTATTCGCTACCAGGAAGTCGGGCGCGACGCTGGCAGCGGCGGCGGCCCCGGCCGCTGCTGCCATTGACAGCAAGAGCAGCACGCGTTTCGCGCGGAGAAAATGGGGGGCCTGCACGTCGCTACGCTTGCTCATGATCGGTCTCGCTGGATAAGGAAAAGGAATGCCCCTTGGGGCCGGGGGAAGTATCCTCTCGATAATGTTGCTTGTCAAAAAAGACCATCTAACAAACAAAAAAAAGCTACCGCGGTGGGTAGCTTGTCGTGATGCGCTGGCGACGATCAGAAATAATAGTTGGCCATCAGACCAATATGGTCGGCATCGAAGGTTTTCGAGGTCCCGCTGACCTTGAGTTTTTCGCTCACCAGGCGGACCTTGAAACCCCAGTGCCTGGACAGGAGGTATTCGCCTTCCAGCACAGCGCTCACGGTATTGTCGAAATCGACGTCCTGGCCGGCTGCGGCCCCGCTGCTGCTCAGCTTGACGCTACTGAGATAGCGCGCGCCGCCACCGAGCCGCCACTTGGGATTGACATGGTAATAGGCCAGCAGTTCCAGCGGCATCCGGTGAAAGCGCAGGTCGCCATTGCGTGCCGATGCGTCGTCCACATGATAGCCAATCGTGCTTTGCAGGGAAAACGAAGGTGTCACCAGAAAATCAAGGCCAGCGTGCAGATCGACCAGGCCGCCAGCGTGCAGGTCGAACACCGTGCCGTTGGTGTAGGTGGCCGTGCCCAGGGTGTCGCCGCCAAAGGTCAGGCCGCCGCCGACGAGAAAGCGCACTGCGGATTGTTCAGGCGCGACCGGCGCGGTTTGGGCAAAAGCGCCCACAGAAGCGATCGTGAGCGCAAGCGCGAAGCAAAATTTTTTCATAAGTTTCCGGTTGTAAGGGATGAGTACGCACGCGGAGGTGCGAATAAGTTCCGATGGGCATCATAGACCCAACTTGCACAATAGGCAACTCAATCAGGGTAAGCGCTCAAGGTGGCAGCAAAAACAAAAAAGCCACGCAAGAATGCGTGGCTTAGATGTCGGAAACAGCGCGCTCGCGCCGATGTCGCGAACAATTAGAAGTAGTAAGCGCCAAATACGCCAGCGTGATTGCCCTTGGCCTTGTAGTTGGTGCCGGAGAGCTGATACTTCTCGGACACGTAGCGCAGCTTGATGCCTACGTGTTCTCCGATGGCGTACTCGGCTTCGACCAGGGCGCCGACCGCATTGTCGAAATCACCGTTACCAATGTCGGAGGCCACACCACGGCTCTTGATCTTGGCGCCGCTGACGTAGCGGGCACCAGCGCCAATGCGCCACTGGGGCGAGACATTGTAGTAAGCAATCAGTTCCATTGGGAAACGGGTGAAACGGACCGAACCGTTATCGCCACCCTGGCTGCTGACGTGGTCGTTAATCGATGCCTGCAGCGAGAAGGACTCATTGACGCGGTAGTCGACGCCAGCACCGAGTTGCACCAGGCTGCCGAAGGTCACATTGCCGTCGGTACCGTCGGTGTACTGGATGTTGGCGATCTTGTCGCCGCCACCGGTCAGTCCCATGTGCAGGAAGAAACGGGTTTGCTTGGCCGCAGGGGCGGCGGTGTTGTCCTGGGCGTGGGCTGCGCCCATGGCGGCGATCGCCAGGGTAAGTGCGAGGGTGATTTTTTTCATGACAATCTAACAAAGACAAATGGCAAGACGCGAACGTGCGAATTTATTCCAGTCGGCATCATAAATACCGCCATCCCATCTGACCAGCATCTTGCACGTTTTGTGGATTAAAAGTAACACCTGGTAGCTTTTTAGCACCAGCTTGCAAGGCGTACGGACAAACAAAAAGGGCCACGTCTTGCAACGTGGCCCTTCGTATTCTGGCTCCCCGACCTGGACTCGAACCAGGGACCTGCGGATTAACAGTCCGTCGCTCTACCAACTGAGCTATCAGGGAAAAGAGGCAACATTATGGTCTTCGCACTGCACACTGTCAAGCTTCGCAGCTGAACCGTGCATCGGGCTAACAACCTTTCTGAGGCCTATCGGATTGTGCTTTCGCGCAATCCGAAGAAGCAAGAGTTTAGAGGACTTTCGCGATCGCGTCAATGACACGGTCAATATTTTTCGAGTTCAAGGCCGCCACACAGATGCGCCCGGTGTCCACTGCGTAAATCGAGAACTCGGCGCGCAGGCGCGCCACCTGGGCCTGGGTCAGGCCTGAATATGAAAACATGCCGACCTGCTCGCGCACGAAGTCGAAGTCGTGGGCTGGCGCTTTTTCCTTCAGCTTGCTCACGAAGGTGTTGCGCATTTCCTTGATCCGCACGCGCATGCCGGCCAACTCGTCTTCCCACAACTGGCGCAGTTCCGGCGTGGTCAATGCCAGCGCCACCACCTTGCCGCCATGGACAGGCGGGTTCGAATAATTGGTGCGTACCACACGCTTGAGTTGCGAGAGCAGGCGTGCCGCTTCTTCGGCACTGGCGCCCACCACCGACAAGGCCCCTACCCGTTCGCCATACAGGGAAAACGATTTGGAGAAGGAATTGGAAATGAGGAGCGGGCCGCCAGCGGCGGCAAATTTGGCCACCACGGCGCCGTCGGCCGCGATGCCCGAGCCGAAGCCCTGGTAGGCCATGTCCAGGAAAGGCACGAGCGCGCTGGCGACCACCACGCCAATCACCTCATCCCACTGATCTGCTGTCAGATCGGCACCGGTCGGATTGTGGCAGCAGGCGTGCAGCAGCACGATGGCGCCGCGCGGCATGGCTTTCAGGTCAGCGAGCATGCCGGCGAAATCGACACCGCGCGTGGCAGCGTCGTAGTAGCGGTAGGTGTTGACCTTGAAGCCCGCGCTTTCAAACAGGGCGCGGTGGTTTTCCCAGCTTGGGTCGCTGATGTAGACGTCCGAACCCGGTGCGAAACGCTGCAGGAAGTCCGCGCCGATTTTGAGGGCGCCCGTGCCGCCGATCGCCTGCACGGTCACTGCACGTTTGTCTTGAATAATGGCGCTGTCGGCACCAAATACCAGCTCTTGCACCGCCTTGTCGTAGGCCGCCAAGCCTTCGATCGGCAGATAGGTGCGCGGCGCGGGTTGTTCCATCAGCAGTTCCTCGGCCTTGCGCACGCACGCGAGCAGCGGCACTTTGCCGTTGTCGTCATAATAGACACCCACGCCCAGATTGATTTTCTCCGGATTGGTGTCGGCGTTGAACGCCTCGGTGATGCCCAGGATCGGGTCGCGCGGGGCCATGTCGATGGCAGCGAAAAGGCTGGCGGAAGCGTTGGAAGTCATCTGATAAACTTGGTTGTCGGCTGAGGTTGTATAGACAGCGGCCCCAGTAATGGCGGGGCGCGCAAGCGGGACACTATTTTAACAAAGGTCTGATCGTATGGCAGAACTATCCGTTGTACCTGACCCGGCGCCGACCGTGGTCACCTTCCCCAATTCGCCGTTCAAGCTGCACCAGCCCTTCCCGCCTGCGGGTGACCAGCCTACGGCCATTGCCGGCCTGGTCGAGGGCATCAACGACGGGCTCTCGTTCCAGACCCTGCTGGGTGTGACCGGCTCGGGCAAAACCTACACCATGGCCAATGTGATCGCGCGCGCCGGGCGGCCGGCCATCGTATTCGCGCCCAACAAGACGCTGGCAGCCCAGTTGTATGCCGAATTTCGCGAGTTCTTCCCCGAGAACGCGGTCGAATACTTCGTCAGCTATTACGACTACTACCAGCCCGAAGCCTATGTGCCCCAGCGCGACCTGTTCATCGAAAAGGACTCGTCGATCAACGAGCATATCGAGCAGATGCGCCTCTCGTGCACCAAGTCGCTCATGGAGCGGCGCGACGTCGTCATCGTCGCCACCGTGTCGGCTATTTACGGTATTGGTAACCCCAGCGAATACCACCAGATGATCCTGACCCTGCGCGCCAAGGACAAGGTCTCGCAGCGCGACGTGATCGCGCGCCTGATCACGATGCAGTACACGCGCAATGAAGTCGATTTTGGACGCGGCACCTTCCGCGTGCGCGGTGACACCATCGACATCTTCCCCGCCGAGCATGCCGAACTGGCCATCCGGGTCGAGATGTTCGATGACGAAATCGAGTCGCTCCAGCTGTTCGATCCCTTGACGGGACGCGTGCGCCAGAAAATCCCGCGCTTTACGGTCTACCCCGGGTCGCACTACGTCACCCCGCGTTCAACCGTGCTGCGCGCAATTGAAACGATCAAGGAAGAACTGCGCGAGCGGCTGGAGTTCTTCCGCAAGGAGAACAAGCTGATCGAAGAGCAGCGGCTCGAGCAGCGCACCCGCTTTGACCTGGAGATGATGGCTGAAATCGGCTTTACCAAGGGGATCGAAAACTATTCGCGCCACCTGTCGGGTGCCCTGCCCGGCCAGCCGCCCCCTACCCTGGTCGACTACCTGCCGCAGGACGCGCTCATGTTCCTCGACGAGTCGCACGTGCTGGTCGGCCAGCTCAATGCCATGTACAACGGCGACCGCTCGCGCAAGACCAACCTGGTGGACTACGGTTTCCGTCTGCCGTCGGCGCTGGACAACCGCCCGCTCAAGTTCGAAGAATTCGAGGGCAAGCTGCGCCAGACCGTGTTCGTCTCCGCCACGCCGGCCGACTACGAAAAAGCCCATGCCGACAATGTCGTCGAACAGCTGGTGCGCCCGACCGGCCTGGTGGACCCGCTGGTGATCGTCAAGCCGGCCCTGTCGCAGGTGGACGACCTGATGTCGGAAATTGTCGACCGCGTAGCCAAGGACGAACGGGTACTGGTGACCACGCTAACCAAGCGCATGGCCGAACAATTAACCGACTACCTGTCCGACCACGCGATCAAGGTGCGCTATCTGCACAGTGATATCGAGACGGTGGAACGGGTTGAGATTTTGCGCGACCTGCGCCTGGGGACCTTTGACGTCCTGGTCGGCATCAACCTGCTGCGCGAGGGTCTGGACCTGCCCGAAGTGTCGCTGGTGGCGATTCTGGACGCCGACAAGGAAGGCTTCCTGCGCTCGGAACGCAGCCTGATTCAAACCATCGGGCGCGCAGCGCGCAACCTCAATGGTGTGGCCATCCTGTACGCGGACCGCATCACCGATTCGATGAAGCGCGCCATCGACGAGACCGAGCGCCGGCGCGCCAAGCAACTGGCCCACAACGTCACCCATGGCATCACCGCGGTCGGGATCAAGAAGCAGATCAAGGAAATGATCGATGGCGTCTACAGTCCGCAGCAGGCGCGCGACATGCTCGACACCGAAAAGGAAACCGCCAAGATCGAGGCCATGAGCGAGAAGCAGATCGGCAAGGAGATCAAGCGCCTGGAAAAGCTCATGCTCGACCACGCGCGCAACCTCGAGTTCGAAAAAGCCGCCCAGGTGCGCGACCAGCTGCACGTGCTCAAGACCCAGGCCTTTGGCGCACCCGGCGCCGACAATGTGGTCTCGATCAGCGGCAAATAAGAGCGCGCCGCCGCATCAGCGCAGGTGCGGCGGTATCGCTTCAGCAAATGGATACATGCTGAAATAGGGACGCGCTTCGGCCAGCACCCGCTGGACCGAGGGCCGCTCCATCAGGCGCGCGAAGTAGGCCTGCAACTGCGGACAGTTTTCCGGCAGCGGGACGATCGTGCTCGCATAAAATAGCGCCGGTGCCGCTGCGCAATCGGCCATGCCAAAATCCCCAGCGACCCAGCTTCGCCCCTGCATGCGCGTCTCGATCATTTGATAGGCCGTGGCCAGCGCATCGCGCTCGCGCCCCAGGTCGCGCTGCACGGGCCGGAATCGGTCGGCCACAATTTCCTGCATGGGGCCTTGCACATGGTTGTCGAAAATGCGGTCCCATAAACGCACTTCCATTGCACGTTCCCAGTCCAGCGGTATCAATTGCGTGCCGCTCGTCGCATGGTGATCGATGTATTCGATGATGATGGAGCTCTCGGCCACCGTGCGCCCTGCCGCGCCATCGCGCAGGACGGGAAACTTCGCCAGCGGCCAGAGGGCTTGCAGCTCGGCGCGTTCGTCCGCATTACCGAGGTCGATGATGCGGCGCTCGAACTCGCACTCTCGCTCATAGAGCGCGATCAAGACCTTGTGGCAGTACGAAGCGAGGGGATGGTAGTACAGGGTCGGTTTCAATGTAGCTCCTTTCATGGGCAATGGTCAGGCCGCGCGCTAACTTGCAAGCTCACGGCCAGGCGCGCTCGACCAATTCTTCCAGCGGCATTGGCGCCTTGAGTCCTGCCGCAGCAGCGCGCCAGGCAGCAGGGTTAGGAAGGTTGGTGACCGGCTCCGGACCGCCATTGACCGTCACCTTTTGGGCAATGAGCAAACTTCCACTAGCGACGTGGAAGGCGGGAAGCGCGCGCAAGGATTTCACGAGCTTTTCCTCGACCGCGCGCGGCAAGGGGGGCGCGAAATCAGTCCAGGCGTTCGTTTTCCCGTCGGCGCGAATCGCAAACACGAGAAATCCTCCCGATGGTGGCAGTTTCGCGGCCTTGATGACTGCCGCTGCCGCTGCGTCGCCAGCACGCATGTATTCTCCGACAGCAGCAGCGGAAAGCTCCTTCGATTGCAGCACGGCCTCCGGCTGGAGCAATACAACCGGTCCCGTCTTGTAGATTGCCGCATTGGCCAGCAAGGGGGAAAGGCAGAGCAAGAATGCAAGGAATTTCATGGTGTCCTGGTCGCGAAGGCGGGAATGGTGATGTTTGCCATCATACCGTTTCAGGCGCACATTTTTACGCTTTCTTTACGCGCCAGGCGCAGGTCTTTACGCCGTTTTTTCGCGCACCTCGCTAAGCTGGTTCTGTCACCACTACAGAAGCAAACCATGTATCTCGAACCTGGCTTACCACGATATCAGCTGGCCCACATTGGCGATCGGTTTGAAGTGACTGTTGCCGCGCGCCGCAGCTGGCCAGTGCTGCTGTTCCTCTGTTTATGGCTCACGATCTGGAGCACCGGATTTTTTCATGGTGCGCGCAGTGTATTCACCGGGGCAGGCCAGGCCCCGTTGGTGTTCACCTGCGTCTGGCTGGGTGCGTGGACCATCGGCGGTCTGGCCGTCCTGAGCACCATCTTGTGGCAGCTTGTGGGGAAAGAACGCATCACTGCAGACCACAGCGGCATCGCCTACCGTGTTGCGATTTTTGGCATCGGCCGCACCCGCCGTTATGGGCTTGAGGCGATCAGCAATCTGCGCGCAGTTGATTTTGCCATCAGCGCTTTTCATAACCAGAACGCCATGCGCCCACCATTTTTTGGCGCCATCACAGGCCCTATCGCCTTTGACTACGGCGCCAAGGCAGTGCGTATCGGCGCTTCGCTGGACGAAGCCGAAGCGCGCTCGCTTGTGATCGGCTTGCGTGAGCAACTGCCTGCCAGCGCGTTTGCCGCATGAACCTGCACTTACCTCATTTAAGGAATGCCATGAAAAGAAAATTGACACTCGCCGCCCTCCTCACCATCGGCTGGGCCGCTGCGATGGCGCTGGCCAATCTGCTGCTCGCTCCTGTACTGGGAGCGGCGACCGTACAACAGCTCGATGACAGCAATGCCAGTTACCGCGTGTTGCGCGCGCTGATCACTGGAGCGCCACTAGTCAGCGTGGCCATTACCGCCCTGTTTGTCTTGGCCTTTTACTTGCTCACCCGTTCGGAAAACACACCATCATGAAACCTGTCGCCTTGCCACCCCTGCTGGTCCTGTGCACGCTCGCGCTCGCTGGCTGCACCCGCCCCGAAGTCATCGAGATCAAGCCCAATGAAACTGCCTTCCTGATTCAAATGGATGGCAACAGCAAGACCCAGAAAGCCTTCATGTCGGAGGAATACCTGGCCGACAACAAGGTCGCATCCAAGCGCGTCGTCATCCCCTACACCAGTGTGCCGGGCGGCGGCTGGACCCAGTACATGTTGTCGGCCAAACTGATCACGGTCGACCGCACGCCAGTCACGCGTGAGTGGACCCATTCCGAGAAAACAGGCACCAGCACTTCGAACCAGGCCATCTCGGTGGAGTCGCGCGAGAGCATCGACTTCACGGTCGGCGTGGTGATGACGGCGTCCATTCCCGAACACTCGGCTGCCAAGTTCCTCTATCACTATGCGGGCACGCCGCTGTCGGCCGTGGCGGACACGAATATCCGCGGCTATGTGCAGGCGGCGCTGTCGCGCGAGTTTGGCGCGCGCGAACTCGACGCCGCCCGCAAGGACAAGGCAGCCATCTTCACCAAGGTGTATGAGGAAACGCGCGCCGCCTTCAGCGCCAAGGGCATCTCGATCGACAATCTGGGCTACTCCGAAGGCATGACCTATGCCGATCCCGCCATCCAGAAGTCGATCAATGAAACCTTCGAAGCGTCGATGGCCGTGCAGAAGGCCGAACAGAAGGTCAAGGAAGCTTACCAGTTGCGCCTGGCGGCAGAAGAATTCGTCAAGGCCAAGGAAGCCTCGATCGCGAAAATTGACCTGGACATTCGCCAGGTGCAGGCGCAGGCCCAGCTTGAATCGGTGCGCAAATGGGACGGGCACCTGCCGGCCAATGTAGTACCGCAGGGCTCGCCCATGTTGTTCGGGCTGGACAAGGCGCCAGCCCGCCCATGATGCTTACTGGGGTGCCGGCGCGGTGGTCACCAGGGTTTTCTGCACCCAGCCGCCGGACACGTTCTCGCCATCGATGCGCACGAAGCCGTCCTTCTCTTCGCCCGTTGCAATGGCTTCTTCCGAGCGCTTCAGGTTGCCCAGCAATTTGCTGCTGGTGCGCGGCTCGGCATACACCTTCACGTTCGACAGGCGCGCATAGACGCTGGCGCCGGCCGACACCGGCGTGCCTTCGCGCGTGGACGCGCCGGCGTTGACGCGGCTCGCCGCGCTGCTGGTCTTGATCAGGCTGGACTGATTGCGGATGGTCTGCACGATGTGGTTGTAGTTATCGAGCAGGCTGGCCGCCACCATCTTGCCTTCAGGCGTCTTGGTGTAAGCGCCCACGCTGGTGTAACCGGCGCCACCCCAGTTCCAGCCGGACATGCCGAAATCGGTTTTCTTGGCCTTGCCTTCGGCTGCGGCAACCTGGATCCCGGAGCGCACATCGGCGATCAGGAGACTGGTTTCAGCTTCCTTGAATTTGATGTTGCCCGCCACGCCGCCAACGATGCCGCCCAGGCCACCCAGGAAACGGCCGCCGTAGGTGCTCAGCGCGCCGCCCACACCACCGGTGTCGCCGGCGGTAAATTGCACAGCCGGGGTCATCACGAAATCGGCAGCCTGCAACTGGCCCTTGCCGATGTTTGAGCCGCCCAGGGTTTCGCCGTTCGCTGCCAGCGCGCGTTCCTGCTGCAAGTTCTGCATGGCCACGCCGCGTTCGACGACCGTGAAGCAATTCGAATTCTGGATCATGATGCGCAGCAGCGCCACAGGCGAGCCGAGGCCATAGCTTTGCAACTGGGACTGGCTGGCGCCCTGGTTCTCGCTCACCGCGATGGTGCCCAGCGGCTTCTCGCATTTTTCGACGTTGCTGCTGGTCTCTTCCGCGTGCAGATTGAGGCTGAGGGCAGCCAGGGCGGCAACAAGGGGAAATGCTGTGAGTTTCATGGTGGCCAAAAGGGAATGTTTATAAAACTACCATTTTAGCAATAAAAACAAGGCCATTGCCAAAAAACTTGGTTTTTTGATCAATACTCCTGCCGCCGCCCTGCTCAGTCCCCAAAGCCACGCAGCGTCGCGGCCTTGAAATGTTGGCGATACGCGACACCAAGGGCGGCCAGCGCGAAGACCACGCCCATGAACAAAAATAGCTTGTTGCCGCTGCGCGCAATCGACGGGATGGCGTTGGACGGCATGGTGGCCGCGTTCATCCGCAGGTCGAAGGTGGCGCCTATCACCTGTTCTGCTTCATTGATGGCGTTGGTCAGATGCAGGCCCTTGCCGCCGCGGTGGACCGTCATGATGCCGTCGCGCCAGACAAAGGACATGCGCTCTTCCGGCATCAGCACCGTGCCCACCACATGGCCTTTGCTATTGATACCGGTGGCGAAACTGGAGCCGTAGCCGATCAACGCGCCCAGGTCGACCATCTTCCTGCCATCGTGTACAAAGGCGTGCCAGCGGCGGTCCCTGGTTTCCGAGGCGCCGACCACCACGCCAGCGTCGTTGATGGCCGTGGCCGAACTCTGGCGCCCACCCAGCGTCCCCAGGTCGCGCATGCCGCTCTCGGGCGTATAGGAAAAGGCGTGGCGAAATTCGGTGGCCGTGGTTGCAGTACCGACGACCTGGCCGTGCTGGTTGATGCCGCTGGCGTAGCTGATCTTGCCACCGAGGGTGCCCAGGTCTTGCAACGCGCTGCCGTTGCGGCTGACGAAGGCGTGCCAGTCCCCGCTCACCGTGTCGGCAAACCCGACGGTCGCACCGGCCTGGTTGATGGCCATGCCGTAGCTGCTCATGCCGCCCAGGGTGGGCATTTCACGCATGCCGCCCTGCTTGTCGAAGACGAAGGCACGCCAGCTACCGTCCTTGTGGCTGGCCGAACCGACAATCTGACCCGCATCGTTGATGGCGCGCGCCTCGCTGTACATGCCATCGTCGCGCCCCAGTTCCGTGATCTGTCCATGCTCGAACAGCACCCCGCGCTGACGGCCCTCCTCGTCCTCCAGCACTGCGGCGACCTGGCCCTTGGCGTTGATGTCGTAGGCGATCGTCGACTCCCCATGTTTGCCCACAATACCCAGCGAATGGGTGGCCGTGGCATAAGGCGACGTGGCGGCAAAGGCGGCGGCAGGGCCGATGCCCAGGGCCAGCAGGAATGCGCAGCGGCGCAAGGCAAGATGCATGAAGTGTCTCCAGTGGATGTTGTAGGTACGCGCCGCCCGTGCCAGCGTTGGCAGGACGATCTCCATCCACTATACGACAGGATTGCACTTAACAACCACAATTATTGCTATGTCCTAGCAATAAAAACGACAGCTCATCGCAGATTCACAGGGATTTGATGAATTCGCGTATGCCCGCGAGGAACATTTCCACAGCCATGGCGCTGAGGATCAGGCCCATCAAGCGTTCGAAAGCGGTCATGACCTGCGGCCCCAGCTTCTGCTGCAGGCGTTCGGCGCTGAGGAACACGGCCAGCCAGACCAGGCCGACGGCAGTTAACGCGCCCACATGGACCATGATGTCGGTGGCGCTGTCGGAGGAAAACAGCAGGACGGTGGCCAGGGCCGATGGGCCGGCGATGGCGGGAATGGCCAGGGGGACGATGAATGGCTCGCCGCCCTCCTCGCTGGTGCCGAAAGGGCCGCCAGGCTGGGGAAAGACCATGCGCAGCGCGATCAGGAACAGGATGACGCTGCCGCCGATGCGCAGTGAAATTTCAGACAGCTGCATGGCCGTGAGCAGATGACGCCCGAAGAACATGAAGATCAGCAGGACGGCGAACGCGATCAGGCACTCGCGCACGACCACTTTCCAGCGACGCTCGCGCGGCACCTGCGCCATGGCGCTGACAAACAGGGGGACGTTGCCGAAGGGGTCAGTGACCAGGATCAGCAGGATGAAGGTTTGAATGAACGTTTGCGCCATGCGAGCTATTCCACCTGTGATCAGATTCACCCGAAGCGCTATGCCGCCGCACTATGGGTTCTCGCTTTCGCAAGAACAGTGCGGGGCAGGCAAATAGCGGGGGATTACTTCTCGAATTTCTTCATCCACGCCGCCAGCTGGTGCGGGCGCAGGCCGTCGTAGTCTTCGAACGGTTGATGAATCCATGGATTGTGCGGCAGTTCGTCCAGGAAGTAGTCCGGACGGATCGACGAGCAACCCTTGAGCCAGATGACGGCCGACTTCACTTCGGTCACGCCTTCGAAGTTTTCGCTCAGGTGACGCGTCACCTTCTGCAGCGTCACGCCAGAATCGGCCAGGTCGTCCACCAGCAGGATCTTGCCAGCGAGCGGGCCCTTGGTCATCGTCATGTACTTGGCGATATCGAGGTCGCCGCGCACGGTGCCCGCTTCTTCGCGGTAGGAGCTGGTCGAGAGGATCGCCAGCGGCACGTCGAAGATGCGCGAGAAGACGTCGCCCGGACGCACGCCGCCGCGCGCCAGGCACAGCACCTGGTCAAACTTCCAGCCCGATTCATAGACCTTCAGCGCCAGGCGCTCGATCAGGCGGTTGTACTCGTCCCAGGATACCCAGAGGTCCTTGTCGGTCGATGGTGGGGTTGTCATGCTTGGCTCCTCTGGCTCTGGTTATTCGAACGGGTGACGCAAAACGATGGTCTCGACGCGGTCGGGGCCCGTCGACACCATGTCGACAGGTACGCCGACCAGTTCTTCGATGCGCTTGATGTAGGCGCGCGCGGTGGCAGGCAGTTCGGCCAGCGACTTGGCGCCTACCGTGCTTTCCTTCCAGCCGGCCATCTCTTCGTACACGGGCACGCAGCGGCCCGCGTCTTCGGCGCCGACCGGGAAGATGTCGACATCGCGGCCATCGAGCTTGTAGCCGGTGCACAGCTTGAGCGACTCGAGGCCATCCAACACATCGAGCTTGGTCAGGCACATGCCCGAGACGCCATTGATCTGGACCGAGCGGCGCAAGAGCGCAGCATCGAACCAGCCGCAGCGACGCGCGCGACCGGTGACGGTGCCAAATTCATGGCCCACCGACGACAGGTGGTGGCCAACGCCAGCATCGGTCGGCAGTTCGGACGGGAACGGGCCCGAACCGACGCGCGTGGTGTAAGCCTTGGTGATGCCCAGGATGTAGTGCAGCATGCCGGGACCAACGCCAGCGCCAGCGGCAGCATTGCCAGCCACGCAGTTCGACGAGGTCACGAATGGATAAGTACCGTGGTCGACGTCGAGCAGGGAACCCTGGGCGCCTTCGAACAGCAGGTTGCCACCGGCCTTGTGGGCGGCGTACAACTGGGACGACACGTCGCCCACCATTGGCTTCAAGCGTGGCACCAGGGCCATCGCATCGTCAAAGGTTTTCTGGAAGTCGACCGCGTCGGCTTTCAGGTAATTGGTCAGCACGAAGTTATGGTAGTCGAGGTTTTCGCGCAGTTTTTCTGCGAAGCGCTCTTCATTGAGCATGTCGGCGATGCGGATCGCGCGGCGTGCCACCTTGTCTTCGTAGGCCGGGCCAATGCCCTTGCCGGTGGTGCCGATCTTGTTGACGCCACGCGCCATTTCGCGCGCCACGTCGATGGCGACGTGGTAAGGCAGAATCGCCGGGCAGGCTTCGGAAATCTTCAGGCGCGAGACCACTTCCACGCCAATGGCCTGCAGCTTGTCGATTTCGCGCATCACGTCAGGCACCGACACCACCACACCGTTACCGATGTAGCAGGCCACGCCTTCGCGCATGATGCCCGAGGGGATCAGCTGGAGCGCCGTTTTCTGGCCGTTGATGACCAGCGTGTGGCCCGCATTGTGACCACCCTGGAAGCGCACCACGCCCTGGGCGTTGTCGGTCAACCAGTCGACGATTTTACCTTTGCCTTCATCGCCCCATTGGGTACCGATGACAACGACGTTCTTTGCCACGTTTTTCTTTGACATCACACTTAGCCTAAGTTTTTGAGAATCCAGTTACTGTCTTCGAGGACGAGTACGCGATCGCACTCGAACTCGTCCTGATCATTGTCGTGACCCGGCATACTCTGGATCACCACCTCGCCTGCTTTGCGCAGTGCGGCGATTTGTTCGCGCAGCTCGGGAGCATTGCCCCACGGCGCGCGGATCGAATGTTTGCGCTCGGCGGTCGGCAACAGCCGCGCCAGTTCGCGCAGGTCGAGCGAAAAGCCGGTGGCAGGACGCGCCCGGCCAAATGCTTCGCCCACATGGTCATAGCGCCCGCCACGCACCACGGCGTTCGGCAGGCCAGGCACGTACAGGGCAAACATGGCGCCCGACTCGTAAGCGTAACCGCGCAGGTCGGCCAGGTCCACGGCCACGTCGGCGCGGCCAAGCGCGGAGCCGGCCAATGCAGCCAGTTCGGCCAGCGCGCGCGTGATGCCGGGCGATGCAGGCAGCACTTCGCGCGCACGCGCCAGTACATTGATGTCGCCATAGAGCTGCGGCAGCGCCAACAGGGCAGCACGCGTGGCCGGTGCATAGCCGGCGCTGATCGCGTCCAGGCCAGGTGTGTCTTTGGCGCGCAGCAGTGTGTACAGGGCCGCTTCGTCGCGCGCGGCCGCAGCGTCGTCAGCGAGAATCGCGCGCAGCACGCCCACATGCGAGAGGTCCAGGCGCACGTCGGAAAAACCGGCAAGCGCCAGCGAAGCGAGCGCCAGTTCCTGGATTTCCGCGTCCGCTTCCAGGCCGGCGTGGCCATAGATTTCGGCGCCGATCTGCAATGGCTCGCGCGTGGCATGCAGGCCGCTTGGGCGGGTATGGAGCACGCTGCCGGCGTAGCACAGGCGGGTGACGGAATCGCGGTTAAGCAGGTGGGCGTCTATGCGCGCCACCTGGGTCGTCATGTCGGCGCGCAGGCCCAGCATGCGCCCGGAAATCTGGTCCACCAGCTTGAAGGTGCGCAGGTCGGTATCCTGGCCGGCGCCGGTCAGCAGCGACTCCAGGTATTCAAGCAGGGGGGGCATCACCAGCTCGTAACCGTACAGGCGGAAGTTATCGAGCATCAGGCGACGCAGTTCTTCGATCTTGCGCGCTTCGGAGGGCAAGACGTCAGCGATATTTTCGGGCAGGAGCCAATTTGGCATGGGCAAAAGCGGTGAAGCTTGATATGTTAAAAGACAAACAACAGGCACGGCAGGACGTGCAGCAAAATGTCGCGCCGAACCATCAATTTTACCTGAAAATAAAGTGAGGCATCCAGGAATTGTTCGGCGGGGCTAAGGCCGGGGCACAAAAGCAAACGCGCATTGCACCGCAGGCGTGCGTCACGGGGACGCTGGCCTGCGGCGCAATGCGCGTTGTGCGCTTGCGCCCTGCTCGCTACTTCTTCGCGGGCGCGGCGCCTGGCGCCCCGCCGGAGCTGCGGAAATACTTGAAAAATTCCGAGTTCGAATCGAGCACCATCACGTCGCCATGGGTCTTGAAGGTGGCGCGATAGGCTTCGAGCGAGCGGTAGAATTTGTAGAACTCGGGGTTCTTGCCAAAAGCTTCCGCGTAAATTTTCGACGCTTCGGCGTCGCCTTCGCCACGGATTTTCTCAGCCTTGGCAAAGGCCACCGAACGGATCTCCATCGCCTTGCGGTCCGCTTCGGCGCGCAATGCCTCGTATTCCTTGGCACCGGTCGAGCGCAGCATGTTGGCCGCCTTCAGGCGCTCGGCCTTCATGCGTTCGTACACGGAGGCGTTGATCTCTTCGGCGTAATCGACGCGCTTCAGGCGCACGTCGACGATGACGATGCCGATCTGTTCCGACTCGACTTCGACCTTGCGCTGGATTGCCTGCATCACGGCGTTGCGCTGGCCGGAAATGACGTCGCGCACGGTGCGCTTGGTGATTTCATCATTGAGCGCGGCCTTGACGATTTGCGCCATGCGGTTGTTGGCGCGCAGCTCGTCGCCATTGAAGCTCACGTAGTACAGCTTGGGGTCCGCAATGCGCCATTTGACGTAAGCATCGACCAGGATGTTCTGCTTTTCGGACGTGATGTACTTGTCGCCGTCGGGCGTGTCGAGCGTGAGCGTGCGCTTGTCGAGCATTTCCACGTTCTGGAACGGGAATGGCAGTTTGAAGAACAGGCCAGGCGCGTTTTCAACATGGTCCAGGCGACCGAAGGCGAACACGATCGCGTAGTGCTTCTGGTCGACCACGAAGATGGAGGACGAGAGGATCATCAGACCGATGACCAGCGCAATGAGGGAGGACAGAATGCGGTTCATTAGCGTACCTCCCGATCACGCGAGGATTCGCGGCCGCGGTTATCGCGCTGGCGCGCCTGGTCCACAGGCGCTAACAGCTCGGCCGGCAAAGGCGGGGTGGCGATCACCGGTCCCGATTTGGATCCTACGGCAGCGTCGTTGGTCGCCGTTTGGGCAGCGAGTTTATCGAGCGGCAGATACACCACATTGCCGTTCGATTTGGCGTCGACCATGACCTTGCTGGCACTGGTGAAAATCGCCTGCATGGTGTCGAGGTACATGCGGTCGCGGGTAATGGCTGGCGCGCGCTGGTACTCGGCTACCACCTGGTTAAAGCGCGACGCATTGCCGGTCGCGTTTTCACGCACGGCCACGCGGTAGCCCTCGGCGTCTTCCACCATGCGAATGGCCATGCCCTCGGCCTTGGGCAGCAGGTCGTTGGCATAGGCTTCGCCTTCGTTCTTCGCTTTCGCCTTGTCCTGGCTGGCCTTGTTGACGTCCTCAAAAGCGCTTTGCACCTGCTCGGGCGGGGCCACGTTCTGCATGGTGACGTTGGTGATCAAGACACCGAGCTTGTAGCGGTCCACCAGTTGCTGCATCAGGGCGCGGGTATCGTGGGACACCTTCTCGCGTCCTTCGTTGAGCACGAAATCGGTCTGGTTGCGACCGACCACTTCGCGGATTGCCGTCTCGGCGACCTGGCGCACGGTGGCGTCGTTTTCGCGATTGTTGTACAGCCACGCAACCGGATCATTGAGGGTGTACTGGACGGCGAACTGCACGTCGATGATATTGGTGTCGTCGGTGAGCATCTGCGCTTCCTTGACGTTCTTCGAGCGCACGGTGCCCTTGTAGCCGATTTCTTCGCTGCGCAACTGCGACACGTTGACAATCTCGTGGGTCTGGAAGGGCGCCGGCCAACGCCAGTTCAAGCCGGGCGAGGCCATGCTCGATACTTTGCCGAAGGTGGTGATGACGGCGGTCTGGCCAGCCTTGACCTTGAAGATGCCCGTTCCCAGCCACACCATGGCAATCACAAAACCGATCAGCACCAGCGTGGGACCGGCATTGCGACCGTCCGGGCGAAAACTCCCAGGACCGCCACTATCGCCATTCTTGCCAAACAGGCGGCCCAGGCGGGCATTGAAGTCCTGCCACATCTGGTCCAGGTCGGGCGGACCTTCGCCGGGACGGCGGCCATCCTGGGCCAGGGGCCCGGGCGCGAGACGGTCAGCGCGCTGCGCCGGCCGGAACGTAGTCGCCAGCCTGCGGCCGACGCGATTGAGGAAGGGTGCAAGCATCTATCAGGATCCGGCTAGTGTGGAGGTTTGCAATTCGGCCGGCTCTGCATCGTCTGCAAAGTCCGGTTCGGCGTCGTCCTGCTCGTCGTACAAATGCGCTTGGCCCGGTGCGGCGCGGGCCATTTCAAGGACCGAACTGCGCAGCATGTCCAGGCCGGCGCCAGTATGGGCGCTGATAAAAACGCGGCTGATCTTATCATATTCATCGCGTTCCACGGCTGGCTCAAGCCCGGCCGCATCGATCTTGTTCCAGACCAGGATCTGGGGAATATGGTCGGCGCCAATTTCCTTGAGCACCAGGTTGACCTGCTCGATCTGTTCCATGCGCACCGGGCTGGCCGCGTCCACCACATGCAGCAGCAGGTCGGCGTGGATGGTTTCTTCGAGCGTGGCGCGAAAGGCCGCCACCAACTGGTGCGGCAGTTCGCGCACGAAGCCGACCGTGTCGGAGAACACCACGTTGCCCACGTCTTCACCGAGGTAGACCCGGCGCGAGGTGGTGTCCAGGGTGGCGAACAACTGGTTGGCCACGTACACGCCAGCCTTGGTCAGGGAATTGAACAGGGTCGACTTGCCGGCATTGGTGTAGCCGACCAGGGAGACGGAAAAGGTATGGCTCTTGCCGCGCGCGCGGCGCTGGGTTTCGTGCTGCTTGCGCAGCTTGGCCAGGCGGGCACGCAAGGCCTTGACGCGCTCGCCAATCAGGCGGCGGTCGGTCTCAAGCTGGGTTTCCCCGGGACCGCGCAGGCCGATACCGCCCTTTTGCCGTTCCAGGTGAGTCCAGCCGCGTATCAAGCGCGTGGCCAGGTGCTGCAACTGCGCCAGTTCGACCTGCAGCTTGCCCTCGTGGCTCTTGGCGCGCTGGGCGAAGATGTCGAGAATCAGGCTGGTGCGGTCAAGCACGCGGATGTTGATGCGCTTTTCCAGGTTGCGCTGCTGGGCTGGCGAGAGCGCATGGTTGAAAATCACGATTTCCAGGTTCTGGTCCTGGCAAGCCTGGCCGATTTCATCGGCCTTGCCGCTGCCGACAAAGTAGGCTGGGTCAGGACTGGAACGCTTGGCGGTGATGGTGGTGATGGGAACCGCGCCCGCCGACTGGGCGAGCAGCGACAATTCTTCGACGCTCGCGTTGAAGTCGCCGGCGCCGAAATCGATGCCAACTAGTGCTGCGCGCATACGCCTCCCGCAAGAGGGGACACGCCCATGGAATTACTCGGCTTCAGGATCAAGATTGAGATTGACGGCGCGCGCCGGTACCACGGTGGAGATTGCATGCTTGTAAACCATTTGGGTGACCGTATTACGCAGAAGCACTACGTATTGATCGAAGGACTCAATGTGTCCCTGGAGCTTGATGCCGTTGACCAGATAGATCGAGACGGGAACATGCTCCTTGCGCAAGGCGTTAAGGAATGGGTCTTGTAACAGTTGCCCTTTGTTGCTCATGACAGCTCCGTGATGTTGTTGTAGGTAAGAATTGGAGGCGACTCGCTTGTTTTTCAAGTGCCCAGAACAGCATTCTTAAAAGGCGAATGATGTCTCTAAGCTACTGTAACCTGTTTTGACGAATTCCGTCGTTTGTCCGTCCGTAAATTGCCGTAAAGGCGATTACTTCGCCCCTTTGGCAAACGGGTTTTTACCAACGCGCAATTCAATCCGCAGCGGTGTGCCAACCAGATTGAAGGTGTCGCGGAAATGCTTTTCCAGATAGCGCTTGTAAGGCTCGCCCACTGCATCGAGAGCGTTGCCGTGGATGACGATAATCGGCGGGTTTTGGCCGCCCTGGTGAGCATAACGCATTTTCGGGCGGATCGAGCCCTTGCGACGCGGCTCCTGCTTTTCCACCGCTTCGATCAGGGCGCGCGTCAAGCGCGGCGTCGACAGATCGGCCGTGGCGGCAGCATAGGCCGCGTCGACCGACTTCATCATTGGCGCAATGCCCGAGGCCTTCAGCGCCGAGATGAAATGGGTCTTGGCAAAGGAGAGGAAGTCGAGCTTGCGATCAAGGTCAATCTTGATCTCGTCGCGCTGGTCCGACTGCAAGCCATCCCATTTGTTCACGGCCACCACCAGCGCCCTGCCCGACTCCAGGATGAAGCCGGCGATGTGGGCATCCTGCTCCGAAATATCCTGCTGTGCATCGAGCAGGAGAATGACGACGTGGGCTTCGGAAATCGATTGCAGCGTTTTGACGACCGAGAATTTTTCAATCGCTTCAAACACCTTGCCGCGACGGCGGATACCGGCCGTGTCGATCAGGGTGTAGTTCTTGCCATCGCGCTCGAACGGTACTTCGATCGAGTCGCGCGTGGTGCCCGGCATGTCGAAGGCGATCACGCGCTCTTCGCCGATCAGGGTGTTGACCAGGGTCGACTTGCCCACGTTCGGGCGGCCAACGATGGCAATCTTGATGCCGCGCTCGGGCTTTTCCAGTTCTTCCGGCACGTCCGGGCGCGAGGCGAAGGCTTCGTTGAGCGCTTCCTCGACCAGGTCGACCACGCCGTCGCCATGGGCGGCGGAAATGACGTAAGGGTCGCCCATGCCCAGCTCGTAGAACTCGGCCACGACCGAGGTGTACTTCATGCCCTCGCCCTTGTTCACCACCAGCATGACCTTGCGGCCAGACTTGCGCAGGAAGTCGGTGATGGTCTTGTCGTGCGGGGTCAAGCCCTGACGACCGTCGACGATGAAGACGACGACGTCCGCTTCCGCGACGGCCTGCTTGGTCTGCAGCGCCATCTGGAACATGATGCCTTCCTTGGCCACGGGCTCGAAACCGCCCGTGTCGATGACGAGGAAGGGACGCTCACCGATACGACCTTCGCCATAGTGACGATCGCGCGTCAGGCCAGGCAGGTCGGCCACCAGCGCATCGCGCGAGCGGGTGAGGCGATTGAACAAGGTCGATTTCCCGACATTCGGGCGACCTATTAGTGCTATTACCGGCTTCATGGTGTTTTTATTCGACCGCGATGGCGGTCACTGTCCCAGATTGTGTTTGAAAAATCAGATTCGAGCCGGCCACCACGGGTGGCGACGTAATGGCACTCCCGTCAGTGGCGGCGCGCGCGAGAAATGCGCCATCTTCCCGCGACAGGAAGTGGATGTAGCCCTCGAAGTCGCCCACGGCGACCGCACGGCCATAGGAAATCGGGGTCGAGAGGCGACGGTAGCCCAGCTTGTCGTTCTTCCAGGCCGAGGCGCCACCTTCACGGTTAAAGGCAGATACGGCACCCTTGTCGTCGGCGGCAAACACGAAGCGCTGGTCGACCGAGACGCCCACGTCCGAGGACAGGTCCTTGGTCCACTTGGGCGCGCCGGTGGCAACGTCAAAGCAGCCCACGCGGCCCTGGTAGGACACGGCGCACACGTCTTTGTCAAACAGCACAGGTGCGCCGCCAATATCGGTCACGCGTTCAAGTTCGGTCGCGCCGCGCGATTCGCCCACGGCCACTTCCCAGCGCGCAGCGCCCGTGGCCAGGTTCAGCGAAAGCAGCTTGCCGCCTGGCTGGGCGATCACGACTTCCTTGTCGACCACCACCATGCCAGGGGCGTTGCGCAGCGTCAGCGGAGGCGCCACGCGCTGCACGGTCCATTTTTTCTCGCCGTTCTTCGCGTCCAGGCCCACGATGCGGTTATCGATCGAGCGCACCACCACCACGCCCTCGGCCACCACGGGCGAGGACAGCACTTCGCTGGAAGCTTGCGCGGTCCACAGCGCCTTGCCATTCATGTCAAAGGCAAGTACCACGCCCTTGTCGCCGCCAACGACAATCATGTTGCCGTCCGAGCCCACGCCAGCGGTCAGCGGCATGGCTGCCTTGATGCGCCATTGCTGCGCGCCCGTGGCCGCGTCCACGCGCGCCAGCGAACCGTCGGCGCCGGCCAGCACCACGGAACTGCCAACGATGGCAGGGGTGAAGATGTAGTTGTTGGCCTTGCCCATGTCGAGCTTCCAGGCGGTGCGCACGACCATCGAACCTTTCAGTTCGACCAGTGGCGCCGGCTGGTTGCCCTTGGGCTTGGAGGCAAACGGGTTGAGCGAACTGAGGGTCGAGCAGCCGGCCATCAGGGCCAGCATACCGAGTCCAACGAGCTTCTGGGTCATACGCATAGTGTTTTAACCTTGTTCGATAACGGGTAGAGGATAGCGCACACGGCCCGTCCGGGCCGAAAAAGCCTGGACGGGCCGCATGGTGATCAACAGCTTAAGCGGCTGCCTTGGGCGTCGCTACGGTGCCACCGATCGCTTCGAGCTTGATCTGCACCAGCTGGCGGCCCGGCGCGCTCTTGTCCATCGCGTCCAGTGCCGCCTGGTAGGCGCTACGGGCTTCGGCCAGCTTGTTCTGTGCTACCAGAATGTCGCCCTTGCGGTCGGCCACCGAGCCGGCAAATTGCGGCAGGAACGGCGTGGCCAGCAGCTTCATGCCTTCATCGTACGCCTTTTCGTCCAGCAGCACGCCAGCCAGACGCAGTTTGGCGACCGATTTGTATTCCTCATTGCCGTGCGCAATGACCCAATCGAGCTGGGTCTTGGCCGCTTTCAGGTCGCCGGCGTCAAATGCGCTCTTGGCCGCGCCCAGCGCGCTCATTTGCGCATAGCTGCTGCTGTCGTACTTGGTTTCGATGTCCGTCGCAATGCGCTGCACCTTGGCGTTGTCCTTGGCCTGCATCGCCACCTGCTGCTGTTCATACAGGGCCGACGCTTCGGCGGCCTGGGAACTGACGCGCATCTTGTAGAAGTTGAACGCCGAGTAGGAGCCGAGCGCGATGATCGCCACCCACACGATGGCATTGCCGTATTTGGTCCAGAATGCCTTGAGCGAGGCGAGTTGTTCTTGTTCTTCGAGATCGTATGCCATGGTCTTGTCGTGAATGGTTAATGGGTTACTGGGGTCAAAGACTGCTTAAGGGTGGTAGTGCACGTGATCGTGGTCGTGGTCGTGACCATGGTCGCCGCCAATGATCTGGTCGACCAGGTGATCGACGACAGCATTAAACGCCACGCTCGACTGCTGGCCTTCGCCTTCGGGCGCGCGCATGGCCTTGACGGTGGCCGTGCTGTTGGCGATTTCATCCTCGCCCAGGATCACGGCAAACGCGGCGCCACTGCTGTCGGCCTTTTTCATCTGGGTCTTGAAACTGCCAGGACCGCTCGCCGCCGCGCAATGTAGCACAACATCGAGGCCGGCATCGCGAATTCGTTCGGCCAGCACAAAGGCTTGCATCTGCGCCTGCTCGCCCTGGTGCACCAGGTAGACGTCGCAGGCTGCCGCTTCGGCCGGCTCACCGGCCATTTTCATCAGTTCGATCAAGCGCTCGATCCCCATTGCGAAACCGACGGCCGGCGTGGGCTTGCCGCCAAAGGACTCGATCAGCGGATCGTAGCGGCCACCGGCGCACACCGTGCCCTGGGCGCCGAGGGAATCGGTGACCCATTCGAAGACCGTGCGATTGTAGTAGTCCAGGCCGCGCACCAGGCGCGGGTTGACCGTGTACGGAATATTGTTGTGGTCGAGGATGCGCTTGACGCCCTCGAAGTGGGCAATCGATTCCGCTTCCAGGTAGTCGAGCAGCTTGGGCGCCTTGTTCACCAGGTCCTGCATGGCAGGATTCTTGGTGTCGAGGATGCGCAGCGGATTGGCGTGCAGACGGTTCTTCGCTTCCGTGTCCAACTGGTCGGCGTGCGCCTCGAAGTAGGCAATCAGGTCGGCGCGGTGGCGCTGGCGCTCGGCGGCGTCGCCAATCGAATTGAGTTCAAGGCGGATGTTTTCCAGGCCCAGGTCATCCCACAGGCGCCGGCACAGCATGATCAGTTCAGCGTCGATGTCGGGACCTGTGAAGCCGATCGCTTCAGCGCCCACCTGGAAGAACTGGCGATAGCGGCCGCGCTGGGGTTTCTCGTGGCGGAACATGGGGCCCTTGTACCAGACCCGTTTCGGGCCTTCGTAGGCCAGATTGTGTTCGATCACGGCGCGCACCACGCCGGCGGTGCCTTCCGGACGCAGGGTGAGCGCATCGCCGTTCATCGAATCGGTAAACGAGTACATTTCCTTTTCGACGATGTCGGTCACCGCGCCGATGGCGCGCTTGAACAGCGCCGTGTCTTCGACGATGGGGGTGACGATCTTCTGGAAGCCATAGCTTTTCAGGACCGAGTGCACGGTATTTTCAAACAGCTCCCACAGCGGCGCGTCGGCCGGCAGGATATCGTTCATGCCTTTGATGGCACTGATCTTGACTGGTTTTTTGTTATCAGACATGCGTGATGGCTTCTTTCTTGCCGTAGTTGGTTTGCACGTAATTGAGCACGATGGCCTGGAATTCCTCGACGATTTTTTCGCCGCGCAGGGTGACCGTTTTCTGGCCATCGACAAACACGGGCGCGGCTGGCGACTCGCCGGTGCCGGGCAGGCTGATGCCGATGTTGGCGTGCTTCGATTCGCCAGGGCCGTTGACGATGCAGCCCATGACGGCCACGTTCATGCCTTCGACACCGGGGTAGAGCTTTTTCCACTCCGGCATCTGCTCGCGCAGATAGGTCTGGATATCGTCGGCCAGCTCCTGGAAGGTGGTCGAGGTGGTGCGCCCGCAACCGGGGCAGGCAATGACCATGGGCGCAAATTTGCGCAAGCCCATGGTTTGCAAAATCTCTTGCGCCACCACCACTTCCTTGGTGCGGTCGCCCCCTGGTTCGGGCGTGAGCGAGATACGGATGGTGTCGCCGATGCCCTCTTGCAGCAGCACCGACAAGGCGGCCGTGGAAGCGACGATGCCCTTGCTGCCCATGCCCGCTTCGGTCAGGCCCAGATGCAGCGGATAGTCGCAGCGGCGCGCCAGTTCGCGGTACACGGCAATCAAGTCCTGCACACCGGAGACCTTGCACGACAGGATGATCTGGTCGCGTCCCAGGCCCAGTTCTTCGGCGCGTTCGGCGTTTTCGATGGCCGAGGTAATGAGCGCCTCGTACATGACCGCCTGGGCGCTCCATGGCTCGCTGCGGGCGGCATTTTCATCCATGATGCGCGCCAGCAGTGCCTGGTCCAGGCTGCCCCAGTTCACGCCGATGCGCACCGGCTTGGCGTAGGTCGCGGCCATCTCGATCATCTGGGCGAACTGGGTATCGCGCTTGGCGCCCTGCCCCACATTGCCCGGATTGATGCGGTACTTCGAGAGCGCGCGGGCGCAATCGGGATAGTCGCGCAGCAGCGTATGGCCGTTGTAATGGAAGTCGCCCACCAGCGGCACGTCGATTTCCATGCGGTCAAGCTGCTCGCGGATGTAGGGCACGGCCGCTGCCGCTTCCGGACGGTCCACGGTGATGCGCACCATCTCGGAGCCGGCGCGCGCCAGTTCCTTGACCTGGATCGCGGTGCCAACCGCGTCGGCAGTATCGGTGTTGGTCATCGACTGCACAACCACGGGGGCGTCGCCGCCGACCCAGATCTTGCGCTCGCCGTGGGACACCAGCACGCGCCGGCTGAGACGGCGCGCCAGGGGGCCGGAGGGAATCGCCAAATTCGAAGAAGACATGAACAAGGACCTATTACTTGATGGAGACGCGGGCAGTCTTGCCACCCGGGGCAGCTGGCAGGGCCAGCGCAGCGCCACGCAGGGTGGCGTCAACGGCGCTCGGCTTGCCAACGATGAGGGTCACCGGCTCGGTCACCTTGATGGTTTCCGTGCGACCGCCCTTGACCAGGCCGGAGAACAATGGACGGCCCTTGGCGGGACGCACTTCAACCCAGGAATCTTCATGCACGGCCAGCACCAGCGCGTCGGCTTCGGCGGCAGGGACAGCGGGGGCGGCAGCCGGTGCGCCAGGCGCAGGCGCGGGGACGGCTGGGGCAACACCGGACGGCGTGATGCCAGGCATGGCGCCCGCACCGATGGCCGAGGCCTGGCTGACAGGCGGCACCGATATGAGGGGAACGGCATTGCTGATCACGGGGCGCATTTCTTCGGCCGGCTTGGCGTCGGTAGGCGCCGGATTGGCACCTGCAGGGCTCTGTCCAGCCACTGGCGAAGGCAGTGCCACGGTGGCACTGGCCGACGCCGGCGGCAATGCAGGCGCGACCACCGCGGTGGCAGCTGGGTGCTGGCCCGCGCGGCCGAGCAGGGATTCAGGCGTGACACCGGCGTACCAGGCAGCGCCGGCAGCGGCGGCCAGCAGCACGGCCACCACGGTCACGACCAGCGGCGCCTTGCTGGGACGCTTGCCGTGACTGGGGAAACGTACTTGCGAAAACGAAGCTGGCTTGTCGCGCCGCACAACCGTATTGGTGGCGTCGCCTTCGTCCGGCGTGGCCAGCGCAATTTGCGCGACCAGGGGCGCGGCGT
>JBJMVX010000076.1:0-2794 GCA_045810445.1 Massilia sp. | reverse complement strand
TTGCCGCGACCCAGATCGAGCAGGATCAAGGCGGTCTCGCCAAGGTCTGTTTGCAGCTGCGGCGTGAGCGAGCGGCGGATATCGGCTACTGGCGCGAACGAGGAAACGATCAGGGACACTGGCGAAGTGACGGCCTTGGCCTCGCCTTCGTCCTTCCAGGTGGTGCGCATCGACAGCGAGTCCTTGCCGACCGGGATGCTGATGCCCAGCGCCGGGCACAACTCCATGCCCACCGCTTTGACTGTGTCGAACAAGGCCGCGTCCTGGCCAGGCTGGCCGCAGGCAGCCATCCAGTTGGCCGAAAGCTTGATCTCGGAGATATCGTTGATGGCGGCAGCGGCGATGTTGGTGATGGCTTCACCAACGGCCATGCGGCCCGAGGCGGCAGCGTTGATCACGGCCAGCGGGGTACGCTCACCCATGGCCATGGCTTCGCCCAGGTAGCCTTCAAAGCTCATGGCGGTGACGGCGCAGTCGCCTACCGGCACCTGCCACGGACCGACCATCTGGTCACGTACGGTGGTGCCGCCCACACTGCGGTCGCCAATGGTGATGAGGAAGGATTTGTCGGCCACGGTGGGCAGCAGCAGCACGCGCTTGGCCACATCGGCCAGATCAAGGCCGGTCAGGTCGATGGCCGGGAAATCGTTATGCACATGGTGGGCGTCACGCTGCATTTTTGGCGGCTTGCCAAGCAGGACGTCCATCGGCATGTCGACCGGCGAATTACCCTGCTCCGGGTCGATCAGCTTGAGCTGGCGTTCTTCCGTCGCCACGCCGACGGCGGCAAACAGGCAGCGCTCGCGCTCGCACATGGCGGCAAACAGTGGCAGGTTTGCCGGTGCAATGGCCAGCACGTAGCGCTCTTGCGACTCGTTGCTCCAGATTTCCTTGGGCGCCATGCCGCTTTCTTCGAGCGGGATCTTGCGCAAGTCAAAAATCGCGCCGCGCTTGGCGTCGTTTGTAATTTCAGGAAAGGCGTTCGACAGACCACCTGCGCCCACATCGTGGATGGAGATGATGGGGTTATCAGCGCCCATCTGCCAGCAGCGGTTGATCACTTCCTGCGCCCGACGTTCCATCTCGGGATTGCCGCGCTGGACAGAGTCGAAGTCCAGGTCGGCCGTGTTGGTACCGGTGGCCATCGACGAGGCAGCGCTGCCGCCCATGCCAATGCGCATGCCAGGACCGCCCAGCTGGATCAGCAGGCTGCCGACCGGGATGTCGTTCTTGTGCGTGTGCTGGCCAGAGATATTGCCAATGCCGCCGGCAATCATGATTGGCTTGTGATAGCCGAATACAGCGTCGCTGGTGCCGGCGACCAGGCGGCCTACATTCTGTTCGTAGGTGCGGAAGTATCCGCCCAGGACAGGACGGCCAAACTCGTTGCTAAAGGCAGCGCCGCCGAGCGGCCCTTCGATCATGATCTGCAGCGCCGAGGCGATGCGGTCAGGCTTGCCGTAAGCGGCAGCCGTGGCGCGCTCGCCAAAGGGCGCTGTGACGCTGGCCGCATTTTCCCAGGCCTGCACGGCACCAGGAATCATCAGGTTCGATACCGTGAAACCGCACAGGCCCGCCTTCGGCTTGGCGCCACGACCAGTGGCGCCTTCGTCGCGAATCTCGCCGCCCGCGCCAGTAGAAGCGCCAGGGAATGGCGAAATGGCGGTCGGGTGGTTGTGGGTCTCCACTTTCATCAGCGTGTGGGTCAGCTCCGTCGTCGGTGCGTATTCATGGCCTTCGCCGCGTGGATAGAAGCGCATCACGGTGGCCCCTTCCATGATCGACGAGTTGTCGCTGTAGGCCACGATGGTGCCCTTGGGCTGCAACTGGTGGGTGTTCTTGATCATCTGGAACAGGGACTTGTCCTGCGCCACGCCGTCAATGGTCCAATCGGCATTGAAGATCTTGTGGCGGCAATGCTCGCTGTTCGCCTGTGCGAACATCATCAGCTCGACGTCCGTCGGATTGCGGGCAGCGCGGGTGAAGGCTTCCAGCAGGTAGTCGATTTCGTCATCCGACATGGCCAGACCCAGATCGGTATTGGCCTTTGCCAGTGCCTGTTTGCCAGCGCCCAGCACGTCGATCGACTCGAATGGCTTCGCTTCCAGGGCGCGGAACAGATGGATGGCATCGTCGGCGCTGCGTAGCACCGTTTCAGTCATGCGGTCATGCAGCAGGGCCGCCACGGCAGCCGTTTCCTCGTCCGTCAGGTGTTTGGTGGCGCCCAGGCTGCTGCCCAGGATGCCGGCTTTCAGGGCTACGCTATAGGCAATGCCGCGTTCGATGCGGTGGACCTGGGCCATGCCGCAGTTGTGGGCAATGTCGGTGGCTTTGGAGGCCCATGGCGAAATTGTGCCCAGACGCGGAATAACAAAAAAGGCTTCCTGCGCCCCACCCTGCGCCTCGCTTGCTGCCGGTTCGCCGTAGGTCAGCATCGCTTCAAGACGGACCTTGTCGTCATCTGACAACGGGGCGCTGGCATCGATGAAGTGATAGAAGCGCGCCTGAACGCCGACAATGGCGGGGGCAACGGCTTGCAATTGGCTCAGGAGGCGGTGGCTACGGAAGGCGGACAGGGCATTGGAACCCGGCAGTATCAACATGATTGGAAGGTGGTTGATGCAGCGTGGCTGCGGGTTAAAGTGGAAACCTTTAGGCCGACATTATACCGCGTTGCACCATTGACAGTGCATCCACAGTTGCCCAGCGCAGCGACAATAGCGTATCGTAGGGTTTCAAGACTTTGCCGCGGCCGCCGTTACCAGTAACAAGGCCCGCCCCTCTGGCACACGAG
>JBJMVX010000075.1:0-7422 GCA_045810445.1 Massilia sp. | reverse complement strand
GGAACCAGCTTGGGTGCGCATCGTCCTCATTACCGTGGCGCTGGCCTTTCTCACGCTCTTCCTGTTCGTGCCGCTGGTCGCGGTGTTCGTGGAAGCGTTCAAGAAGGGCGCAGGCGCCTACCTGGCCGCCATCACCGATCCCGACGCCATCTCCGCCATCAAGCTCACCTTGATCGCGGCCGGCATCTCGGTGCCGCTCAACCTCGTCTTCGGCGTCAGCGCGGCGTGGGCGATTGCGAAGTTCGAATTTCGCGGCAAGAGCATTCTGCTGACCCTCATCGACCTGCCGTTCTCGGTCTCGCCCGTGATTTCAGGCCTGATCTATGTGCTGCTGTTCGGCGCCCAGGGCTGGTTCGGGCCATGGCTGCAGGCGCACGACATCAAGATCCTCTTCGCGGTGCCGGGCATCGTGCTGGCCACCGTGTTCATCACCTTTCCGTTCGTGGCGCGCGAGCTCATTCCGCTGATGCAGTCGCAGGGGAACGAGGAAGAGGAAGCGGCGCTGGTGCTGGGCGCCTCGGGCTGGAACACCTTCCGCCGCGTGACGCTCCCGAACATCAAGTGGGGCCTGCTGTATGGCGTGATTCTGTGTAATGCGCGCGCCATGGGTGAATTTGGCGCGGTGTCGGTGGTGTCCGGCCATATCCGCGGCGAGACCAACACCATGCCGCTGCAAGTGGAAATCCTCTACAACGAATACAACTTCGCGGCGGCGTTTGCCGTGGCATCGCTGCTGGCATTGCTGGCGCTGGTGACCCTGGCCATCAAGTCGATCATCGAATGGCGCTTGCACCAGCGCGATCCGGTCGACGCCGAAGCGCGCAACCTGGAGCACTGACATGACGATCGAAGTTAAAAACATCAACAAGCGCTTTGGCGAATTTGTCGCCCTCGACGACGTGTCCTTGCAGTTCCCATCGGGCGAACTGACAGCGCTGCTGGGGCCTTCGGGCTGCGGCAAGACCACGCTGCTGCGTATCATTGCGGGCCTGGAGCATCCCGACTCGGGCCAGGTGCTGCTCGATGCGTCCGACGCGTCGGCGCGCCACGTGCGCGAGCGCCAGGTCGGTTTCGTGTTCCAGCACTACGCGCTGTTCAAGCACATGACGGTCTTTGAAAACGTCGCCTTTGGCCTGCGCGTGAAAGCGCGCAAGGACCGACCGTCGGAACAGCAGATTCGCCACAAGGTCCAGCAGTTGCTCGAACTGGTGCAGCTCGATTGGCTGGCCGACCGTTTTCCGCCCCAGCTCTCCGGCGGTCAACGCCAGCGCATCGCATTGGCACGCGCGCTGGCGGTCGAACCACGCGTGCTGCTGCTGGACGAGCCGTTTGGCGCGCTCGACGCCAAGGTACGCAAGGAGCTGCGGCGCTGGTTGCGTCGCCTGCACGACGACCTGCACGTGACGAGTATTTTTGTCACCCACGACCAGGAAGAGGCGCTGGAAGTGGCCGACCAGGTGGTCTTGATGAACAAGGGGAAGGTCGAACAGCTTGGCGCGCCGGACGCGGTCTACAACAATCCCGCTTCGCCTTTCGTGTATGGCTTTCTGGGCAATGTGAACCTGTTCCACGGGCGCGTGCACGAAGGCGTGCTGGCCAGCGGCGACGCCAGCTTCGCCCTGAGCGACCACGCTGCGGTCCAGGACAGCAAGGGCATCGCCTATGTGCGGCCGCACGATATGGACATCGAGCGCTATGTGCCCGGCGGCGAAGGCATAGTCGTCAAGCTGCGGCGCGCGCACGCGATCGGACCGCTGGCACAGCTGGACCTGGAGCGGGCCGACACGGCAGAACTGATCGAGGCGGTCATTCCGAACGAGCGTTACAGCCAGCTGCATATCAAGGAGGGCGATACCTTGCTGGTCAAGCCGCGCCGCATGCATGTCTTTGTCGACCAGGGAGCATCGATATGAATTTCCAACAACTGCGCTCCATCCGCGAGACCGCGCGCCGCGGCTACAACCTGACCGAGGTGGCCAATGCCCTGTTCACGTCGCAGCCTGGCGTGAGCCGCCAGATTCGCGAACTGGAAGAAGAACTGGGCCTGGTCATTTTTGAACGCAATGGCAAGCGCCTCACGGGCATGACGGAGCCGGGCAAGGGCATCTTGAAGATCATCGACCGCCTGTTGGTGGAGGCGGAAAATCTGCAGCAGGCCAGCCTTGATTATGCGGGCCAGAACAGCGGTACCCTGACCATCGCGGCCACCCACACCCAGGCGCGCTATGCGCTGCCGAAGGTGGTGCAGTCGTTTCGCCAGGATTTTCCCGATGTGCGCATCGCGCTCCAGCAAAGCGCGCCTGACCATATCGCTGAATGGGTTTTGTCGGGCAAGGCGGATATCGGCATTGCCACCGAGGGTCTGTCGCAGTTTCCCGATCTGGTGTCGTTTCCCTGCTATCGCTGGAGCCACCTGATCGTGGTGCCGGACGGGCACCCGCTGCTGGCCAATTCACCGATCCGGCTACAGGACCTGGCAGCCTTCCCGCTCATTACCTATGACGTTGGATTTACCGGGCGCGGGCACATTGATGCGGCGTTTGCGGCGGCGGGGGTAAAGACCGACATCGTCCTCACCGCCATGGATTCGGATGTGATCAAGCAGTATGTGAGTTTGGGGCTGGGGGTGGGGATTGTGGCGTCGATGGCCTTCGATCATGGGCGCGACAAGGGTTTGCGCGCGGTGGAGGCATCGCATTTGTTCGCGCCCAATGTGACGCGGCTGGCCGTGCGCAAGGGCGCTTATTTGCGCGCGTATGCGTATCACTTCATTTCGCAGTTTGCGCCTGAGCTCAAGCGAGCGGAGATCGAGGCGGCGCTCAATACCGACGCCTGATCAGCCGGGCCTGCGTGAGAGCGCCAGCGCCCCGACTACTTTGATTTGCCGCCCTTGCACACCACCTGCAGTGCGCTGTCGTCGGTGCTGTCCGGGATGATGTCTTCGGCCGAGAATTTCTCGTACTTGATGTTCTGCGCCACCGGGCCCTTGCCCATGGGCGCGCTGTAATACACCTGGCTAAGCAGCGTTACCGTGCGCGCCTTGCACGCATACACATGCAGCTCCTTGACGGACTGATAGCTGCTGCCGTCCTGAGACGTCTGTTCCTTGCTGTACGAAGTGAGCGACCAGGCCTTGTAGCCATCCACGGTTTTGAGAATGCTGGCCTTGTCGATGAAGGACTGGCTCTCGCCGTTGGAACCGACACTCACCCAGCTGGCTGCCTGCGCGGCCAGTGGCATCAACAAGGCGAGCAGCAGCAGTTTTCTCATGGCGTGAGCGTTTTCTTCGATCCCTGCTTGGACTTGATTTCCGCAACCGTCTTGTCGATGCCCGCCAGGCGCGTTGCCGTGCCAGGATGATTGGCCACATAGCCATTCAAGACCGTGGCCGGGTAGTTGGCCGCCAGGCGCTTCCAGAACGGGCCGGCAGCGTCGATGTTGTAGCCGGCGCGCGTGAGCAGGTACAGGCTCAGGTTGTCGGCCGCCACGTCCAGATCGGCCGGCATGGCCTTGATGCCGGCGCTGCCAATGAGCATGGAGGTGTCGGGCCGCACATTGCCAAGGTTGTTGATCACGCTGCCAATGGTGCCGGTGCTGCGCGTTTGCTCGGCATGACCGAGAATGTTGTGGGCCATGCCCTTGGCGAGGATGGCAGCGACTTCGTCGTCGGACTGGGCGAAGTGCAGCATGCCGCGCGTGACCATCACACGCGTGCCGTCGGCGTAGGAATTGACGTTGTCGGTGTTACCCAGTTCGACGGCAAAGCCGCAGGCGCGGGTGACGGGAATCGATAGCGTGCGGTTTTTGTCGTCGCGTTCGACGACCATGGACAGATTGGCCTGCGCCGCGACCAGCGGCGCGAAGACGGCGCCCACTGCGTTCGACGCATTCGGGCCCGTTGGCAGCGTTTTGCCACTGGCGGAAATGAGTTCGTCACCGCGCTTGAGGCCTGCGCGTGCGGCGCCGCTGCCGGCCAACACGCCGGTCACCTGCAGCCGCTCGCCCATGTCGAAGGCGACGTGGGCAGCTTCGTTGTACTCACCCGGATACCAGTAGCGGTTGCGCGCCGTGAAGCCGAGCAGATTGCGCGCCTGCGATTTACACAGTTCCGCATTGTTGATCAACAGTGGTGCGGCGACCCGGTACAAGCGCTCCTGCATGCTGGCCATCTTGGTGAGCGCATCGGCGGCAGCGGCCACGCGCGGCGAGATGACAGGCACTTCTTCCACGGGCTTGGGTGGCACCACGACAGGGGCCTGGACAACGGGGGCAACGGTTTGGCAGGCGCTTAACAAGAGCGCGAGCAGGGCGGCCGGCACGACCGGGCGCAGACCTGGAAAGCGGGTCATAGACTTCTCCATTTTTTATTGTTTGCCGGTGCTGCCGAAACCGCCCGCACCGCGTTCGCTGGTGTCGAATTCGTCGACGACGTTGAAACCGACCTGCAGCACGGGTACGACGATCAGCTGCGCCAGACGTTCCATGGGATTGAGCGTGAAGGCGGCCTGGCCGCGGTTCCACGTCGATACCATCAGCTGGCCCTGGTAGTCGGAGTCGATCAAGCCTACCAGATTCCCCAGAACGATGCCGTTCTTGTGGCCCATGCCGCTGCGCGGCAGGATCATGGCGGCGTAGCCCGGATCGGCCAGGTGGATGGCCAGGCCGGTGGGAATGAGGACAGTGGCGCCGGCGGCGATGGTGATCGGCTCGTCGATGCAGGCGCGCAGGTCAAGTCCCGCGCTGCCTTCGGTGGCGTAGGCCGGCAGTTGGTCCTTCATGCGCGGGTCAAGGATCTTGATGTCGATAGTCTTCATGGTTCTACTTTTTTTGAGATGAGGGCAGGGCGATGCGCGTGGCCAGTTCGGCGACCAGCTGGCGCGCCAGGGTCAGTTTGTCGGCGCGCGGCAGCGTGTGGTGGCCGCTGGCGTCAAAGAGGACAATCGCATTGTCATCCTGCCCGAAGGTGTGGTGACCGATATTGCCCACCAACAATGGAATGCCTTTTTTCAGGCGTTTTGCCGCGCCGTAGGCCAGCAGGTTTTCCGATTCGGCGGCAAAGCCGACGCAGTAAGGGGCGCCAGCCGCTGCCGCCTTGGCTGCTACGTCAGCGAGGATGTCGGGATTTTGTTCGAACTGCAGGGACGGCGTGTCACCGTCCTGCTTTTTCATTTTCTGGTCGCTGGCGTTGGCCACGCGCCAGTCGGCCACGGCCGCCACGGCGATGAAGATGTCCTGGCCGGGCAGGCCAGCGAAAACGGCGTCATGCATTTGGCGCGCGCTTTGCACATCAACACGGCGCACGCCTTGTGGTGAGGCCAGCGCGGTCGGGCCCGAGACCAGCACCACGTCGGCGCCCGCTTCGCGCGCCGCACGGGCAATGGCATAACCCATCTTGCCGGACGAGAGATTGGTGATGCCACGTACCGGGTCGATCGCTTCAAAAGTCGGTCCGGCGGTGATCAAGACGCGCTTGCCGGCCAGGACCTTGGGCTGGAAGGAGGCGATGAGTTCGGCCAGCAGTTCGCTTGGCTCCAACATGCGGCCCAGGCCCACTTCGCCACAGGCCTGTTCGCCAGCGGCGGGGCCCAGCAGCTGGACGCCGTCAGCGCGCAATTGCGCGGCATTGCGCATGGTGGCAGGGTTCTGCCACATTTCCACATTCATGGCCGGTGCTACCAGCAGCGGCACCTGGTGCGGGCGCGCCAGGCACAGGGTCGAGAGCAGGTCGTCGCAGGCGCCGTGCGCGAGCTTGCGCATGAAGTCGGCCGAGCAGGGCGCCACCAGCACCGCGTCGGCGCCGCGCGTCAAGTCAATGTGGGCCATGTTGTTAGCCATGCGCGCATCCCACTGGTCGGTGAAGACCGGGTTGCCCGACAGGGCCTGCATCGTCACGGCCGTGATGAAGTGGGTCGCCGCGTCGGTCATGACCACGTGGACGCTGGCGCCTTCCTTGATCAAGGCACGGCACAGTTCTGCCGCCTTGTAGCAGGCTACGCCCCCGGACAGGCCGAGGACGATCTTCTTACCCTTGAGGTCCATTGCCATGCCAGTCTCCCGTTTACTGATTTTTCACCCGTCGCAGCTCGTCATGAATGAACAGCGCCGCGCCAATGCAGATGGCGCTGTCGGCGATATTAAAGGCCGGGAAGCTGCTCTCGCCGAGATGGAACAAGAGGAAGTCCACAACCTGGCCGTACATGATGCGGTCGATGACGTTGCCAATAGCGCCACCCATGATCAGCGACAGCGCCCAGCAGAACTGGCGCTGGCCGGAATGCCTGCGCAGCAGGTAGAGGATGAATATCACGGCACCTACGGCAATGCCGATGAACAGATAGCGCTGCCAACCGCTCGCATCGCCCAGAAAGCTCCATGCAGCGCCCGGGTTGTACCAGAGCCCCACATTGAAGAAGGAGGTGATGACCTTGAATTGCTTCCAGACGAACAGGCGCAAAATGGTGATCTTGGTCACCTGGTCAAGCAGGATGACAATCAAGGCAATGCCCAACCAGGGCAGCAGGTTGTTGCTGGCCGGGCGGGCGGTGGAGAACAGCTGTTTTTTCTTGGTTGCCATGTGGTGGTCGTTCGTGTGATTTATGCGAAGCGGCGCTGTTCGCCGCTGCCAAACAGATTGCTCACGCAGCGGCCGCACAGGCCCGCGTGCTCTGCATGGCTGCCAACGTCGGCGCGGTAGTGCCAGCAACGCTCGCATTTTGCTGCGGACGATGCTGTCACGGCCACCGCTTCATCGGCTTCCTGTGCCACTTCCACGGCCGTGGCCTGCGAGGTGATGAAGACGAACTTCAGGTCGTCGTCCAGGCTGGCCAGAAGCTTGTATTTGTCGCCAGCGGCCTTGATGGCCAGTTCGGCCTGCAGGGACGAGCCAATGGCGCCGGAGACACGCAGTTCTTCGAGCTGCTTGGTGACGTCGGCGCGCACTGCACGCAGGGCGGTGAATTTTTCAATCAGGGCGGCGCCATCGGCCACTTCCGGCAGGTTCCAGAAGGTCTGGGTGAAGATGGTCTCGTCGCTGGCGGCATATTCTTCCTTGGTCGCGAACACGGCCCAGGCTTCTTCGGCGGTGAACGAGAGCATGGGTGCCATCACGCGCAGCAGGCTCTGGATGATCTGCCACAGTGCGCTCTGGGCTGAGCGGCGCGCCGGTGAGTCGACGGCCGAGGTGTACAGGCGATCCTTGAGGATGTCGAGGTAGAAGCCGCCCAGGTCTTCGGAGCAGTAGTTCTGCAGCTTGGCCACGACAGGGTGAAATTCATAGCGCTCGTAGTGGGCTGCGATGTCGGCCTGCAGGGCTGCCATGCTGGCCACTGCATAGCGGTCGATCTCGAACATCTGGGCCACAGGCACGGACTGGGTCGCATGGTCGAAGTCCGAAGTATTGGCCAGCAGGAAGCGCAGCGTATT
>JBJMVX010000074.1:0-22517 GCA_045810445.1 Massilia sp. | reverse complement strand
GACCTCGCATGGCCCGTGGCGATCTGCCTGGCCTGGCTGGCGGGCGAATTCGGCCAACGCCTCACCGGACTGCCGCGCATCAGCTTCTATGGCCTGGCAGGCTTCGCCCTGGCCGCGCCCCAGATTGGTGTTCTGCCGCCGTCCGGCGCGGGCCCCATCCTGCTGCTGGCCGATGTGGCCTTCGGCCTGATCCTGTTCGAACTCGGTTACCGCATCAATCTGCGCTGGTTGCGCACCAATCCCTGGTTTGCCGTCGCTGCCCTGGTCGAATCGCTGGGCACCTTCATTGCCGTGTATTTTGTCGCCGTGTGGCTCGACACCTCGAACATGACCGCCCTGATGCTCGCAGCGCTGGCCATGTCCACCTCGCCCGCCACCGTCATCCGTGTCATCAATGAGCAGCGCAGTTCGGGGCAGGTGACCGAGCGCGTGCTGCATCTGTCGGCGCTCAATTGCGTGCTGTGCGTATTCACCTTCAATGTCGTTGTCGGCTTCTGGATCTTCAAAAGTTCTGCCGACATTGGGGACGCCACCCTCAACAGCCTGGTGGCACTGCTGCTCTCGGCTACGGCGGGCGCCGTGTTTGGCGTGGTGGTGCCGGCCGTGCTGCGCCAGCTTGGCAATTTTTCCAAGGACGCGACGGTCGGCTTCGCGCTGGCCGTGATCCTGCTGGTGTCCGTTACCTACACCATCCAGCTCTCGCCCGTGGTGGCCACACTCGCTTTCGGTCTGACAGCGCGTCACCGGCGCGTGGCATTTAGTCAGGCGCAGCGCAATTTTGGCGCGCTCGGGGAAGTGCTGACCGTGCTGCTGTTTGTGTTTGCTGCATCCACCCTGGACTGGCGCACCATCACCGGTGGCACCATGCTGGCACTGGTGGTGGTACTGGTGCGCCTGCTCACCAAGACGGTTGGCGTGACCCTGTTTTCCGAACTGTCGGGCATTTCATGGCGCAAGGGCGCACTTACCGGCCTGGCGCTGGCGCCGGTATCGGTGTTCGTCATCCTGCTGCTGGAACACGCGCGCCTGCGCGGCGTGAACCTGGCCGATGAATTGCGCGCCATGGCGGGCGTGACCTTGCTGCTGGAAGTGTTCGGGCCCATCCTGATCCAGCGCGCGCTGATCTGGGCCCGTGAAACCCGGGAGACCTGACATGCCGCTCGAGCCATTCGCCCAATCGCAGGCGCTCACCTTTGGGGTTGAACTGGAGCTGCAGCTGGTGAGCCTGTCGGATTTCGACCTTACTGCCGCCAGCCCGGACCTATTGCATCTGCTGGCGCGCAAGCCCTTCCCCGGCAACGTCACGCCTGAAATGACCGAGAGCATGATCGAAATTAATTCGAGCGTGCATTCGAGCCACCTGCCCTTGCTGGCGCAGTTGCTGGAGATTCGCGACACCCTGGTCGCAGCTGCCGACCAGCTCAATATTGGGCTCTCGGGTGGTGGCACCCACCCTTTCCAGCACTGGTCGGAACAGAAGATTTTTGAAAAGCCACGCTTCCGGGAGCTGTCCTCGCTGTACGGCTATCTGGCCAAACAGTTCACGGTATTCGGGCAGCACGTCCACATCGGCTGCGCCAGCGGCGACGACGCCATGTTTTTGCTTCATTCGCTGAGCCGCTACATCCCCCATTTCATCGCGTTGTCGGCGTCGTCCCCGTTCGTGCAGGGGCACGACAGCCTGTTCGATTCGGCGCGGCTCAATTCGGTGTTCGCCTTTCCCATGAGCGGGCGCGCGCCGTTCACGCTGCGCTGGGATGATTTCGCCAACGTCTATTTTGCCAAGATGGAGGCCACCGGCATCATCAAGAGCATGAAGGATTTTTACTGGGACATCCGGCCCAAGCCCGAATACGGCACCATCGAACTGCGCGTGTGCGACACACCGCTGACCGTGGAAAGGGCTGCCGCGCTGGCCGGCTACCTGCAGGCGCTGTGCAGGCATTTGCTCGAGCGGCGCGAGGAGGCGCCGGTGGAGGACGATTACCTGGTCTATAACTTCAACCGCTTCCAGGCTTGCCGCTTCGGGCTCGATGGATCGATCACCCATCCAAAGACCTACGAGACCATGTCGCTGCGTGAAGACATTCTGACGACGCTGCGCAAGATGGAAAGGCACGCGGAGGCGCTGGGGAGCCTGGGGGCCCTGCGCCATTTGTCGGCGGCAGCGCAAGGGGTAAGCGACGCAGGATATTTGCGGCAGCAGTACCAGGATCAGGGTAGTGCGGAAGGAATGGTCAATGCGGCGATTGGGCGATTTCGCGGGGCCAGGTAGTTTGCTACTAGTTGCCTGCCGAACGGGGCGCTTGCGTGTTATGGGTCCTCGCTTTCGCAAGGACAGTAGGAGTTATCCTGAGCTAGATAGGTACACTGTCCTTGCGAAAGCGACGGTGCGACGCCTCGCGACCCATAACACCTTTGATACGCCCCAACCAGGTTGTGCACGCTGGCCTCACTATGTCTCACTATGGACAAAACCAGCTACGTCTACATCCTTGCCAGTTCACGCTACGGAACGCTCTATACGGGCGCAACGAGTGATCTGATCAAACGGGTGTGGCAACACAAAAGCGAAGTGTACGATGGTTTTACCAAGACATATCACGTTCGTATGTTGGTCTGGTACGAGATACACGGTGAAATTATGGCGGCGGTAAAGCGTGAGCATCAGATCAAGCATTGGAAGCGCGCGTGGAAGATGGAGCTCATTGCCAAGTTAAACCCGCTTTGGCGTGATCTTTATGATGAGATTGTCGGGTAAGCACGCCTGCCTTAAAGCCGCGTCTCCCGCGCCGTCCGCAAAAACTCGTCGAGTATCGGCGTGCAATCGAGCAGCTCCACCCCGCCCGCGCGGTGAAACTCGGGATGCCACTGCAATCCCATCACAAAGCCGGCGCGCTGATACCGGATCGCCTCCACGATGCCATCCGGGTCCGACATCGCCTCCACCAAAATATCGCGCCCCAGGTCCTTGACCGCCTGGTGATGGATCGAATTGACAAGCGGGCGCTGCGCATGTGGGAACATGCGCGCGAGCGAAGAACCGCGCGGGAACACGATGGCATGCCGGTGCGCGTCATAGTCGCTATGCACATGCGCCTGCGCCTCGGGCACATTGGTGGCCACATCCTGGTACAGCGTTCCGCCAAAGGCCACATTGATCAACTGGCAACCACGGCAAATTCCCAGCACCGGTTTGCCCGCATCGACAAATTCGTGCAGCAGTTCCAGTTCGTACAGATCGCGCGCCCGGTCCCCACTCCATTCCGGCCGCGTGGGCGACTCCGAATACGTCTGCGGCGACACGTCCGCCCCTCCTTGCAACACCAGCCCATCCAAGTGGCGCGCGTAATGGCGCAAGGTGATATTGCTGGGATGCAGAAGCCCATTGGTATTCACGGTAGGCACCATGAACACCAGCACATCGCGCGACATGACCCACTGCGCGATCGACTCTTCCAGATACTGCAAATTCTTGCTGCGCAACCCGGTCGCCCCTGGTTCGGGATGAAAAATACGGGCCGACACGCCAATGCGCAGGGTGCGCCGCATGAAATCGCGCCCGATCTTGTCGCGCACGGCACGCCAGCGCGAACTGAGCACCCGCTGCGCCAGGGCCAGCGGCGTGTCATTGTCCTTGAGGTAGCGGGCAGGTGCGTCGGGCGCGCGCCGGTCGGGCACCCGGGTCGCGTGCGGCACGCCATCCTTGGTGGTCGGCGGGCCCCTGCGCTCTGGCTTATCGTTTTCTGGCATGGCTCCAATATAGCCCCGCTTGCCAGGCGCACGATTCAAATTTGTAAAAATTGGTACGCAGAATTTGCCCTCACAGGGGCATGGACATCAGTTTTTTCAACACCGCGATCAAATGACGGTCAGCGACCGGCTTGTCCAGCAGGCCCCGTATGCCTGCCGCCTTGGCGCGCGCACTGTGATAGTGAAAGCCCGCGCCCACCAGCAGGACCACGGCAATGCGCTCGCCGCCGCGCACGGCCTTGATGGCGGCGCTCACGCCGTAAGGATCAATGCCAGGCGTGGAGGTATTGATCATGACGATAGAGACGGCCGTTTCCTCGCACAGCTGAACGGCGGCGGCAGCGCTGTCGGTCCACTCGATGGACAGGCGCTCGCCGGCCAGCATGGCCATGTGGTCGCGCAGCGCCGCCGCCTTGTCGATGATGAGCACCGCGCCATTGGGCGCGGCCTTGCGCCGCTTGGCATATTCGGCCGGATCCGTCACGTCCAGGTCCAGGCGCGGCCGGCGTCGGCGCTCGGTAATGAAGGGCAGGCCGCGCGCGGTCAATTGGGCCTGCGCTTCGTTGCGGCGCTGGAGCAGCTCGGCGACCATGTCGAACAGGCGTGGCAAGTCGATCGGGCGTTCCAGGTGCGGATAGGGAGAATCGACCGCTGCCGTACCGATCACGATGGCCGGTTCAAGCGCCGTGGGCGGCGTGGCCATCAACCAGGCCAGCGATTTGAGGTCGTCGCCATTGGTCAGGGTCAGATCGGGGTCTTGCAAACTGTCTTCAAGCAGGCAAAAATACCCGGGGCCCTCGCCCGGCGCCTTGGCCAGGGCATTGGCCAGCCGCGGCCGCTCTTCAGGACCAAAACCGGCAAGACGGATCGCGAATGGGTATTTATGCATGCATTTTTGCCAAATACGTGAAGTGGTGGACTCGGGGGATGACACCCTTCGCACGAATCTAACCACAATCAACGGTGCTGGCAAGCAGATTCAATCGCGCCAATTCTTCTTGCTTTTCCGTCCGACAAGATAGAATGCGCAGGCATCCGCATAAAGAATTTTGATATGGCCACCAAAAAACCCGCATCCGACTACAGTGAATCATCCATCCGCGTCCTCAAGGGCCTGGAACCCGTCAAGCAGCGTCCGGGCATGTACACCCGCACCGAAAACCCGCTGCACATCATCCAGGAAGTGATTGACAACGCCTCCGACGAAGCGCTCGGCGGCCATTGCATGAACATTGGCGTGACGCTCAACGTCGACGGCTCCATCACGGTGGAGGACGACGGCCGCGGCATCCCGGTCGGTCTGCACCCGGAAGAAAACGTGCCAACCGTGGAAATCGTGTTTACGCGCCTGCACGCGGGCGGCAAATTCGACAAGGGCTCGGGCGGCGCCTATGCCTTTTCCGGTGGCCTGCACGGCGTGGGTGTCTCGGTGACCAACGCTCTGTCCACGCGCCTGGAAATTACTGTCTGGCGCAAGGAAGACAATGGCAACGGCCTGCACAAGATGGCGTTCGCCCACGGTGACGTGATCGAGCCGCTGGTCTCGGTGCCCGCGCCGCGCGACGGCAAGAAGAGCGGCACCCGGGTGACCGCCTGGCCCGACCCCAAGTACTTCGATTCGCCGGCCATTTCCATGACCGAACTACAGCGCCTGTTACGTTCGAAGGCGGTGCTGCTGCCCGGCGTGACGGTCACGCTGACCAACGCCAAGACGGGCGACGTGACGACCTGGAAGTACGAGGAAGGCCTGCGCGGCTACCTCAATGAAATGCTGGCCCAAAGCTCGAATGGCGAGACGCTCATTCCGGTATTTGAAGGCGCCCAGTACTCCAATGGCGAGACCGACGGCTTTGCCGAAGGCGAAGGCGCGGCCTGGGTGGTGGCATGGACCGAAGAAGGCGGCGTGGTGCGCGAGTCCTACGTCAACCTGATCCCCACCTCCAACGGTGGCACCCACGAATCGGGCCTGCGCGATGGCTTGTATGGCGCGGTCAAGAGCTTCGTCGAGATGCATTCCCTGCTGCCCAAGGGCGTGAAACTGCTGCCAGAAGACGTGTTTGCGCGCGTCTCCTTCGTGTTGTCAGCCAAGGTGCTGGACCCCCAATTCCAGGGCCAGATCAAGGAGCGCCTCAATTCGCGCGACGCCGTGCGCCTGGTGTCGAGTTTCGCCAAGCCGCCGCTGGAACTGTGGCTCAACCAGCACGTCGAATACGGCAAAAAGCTGGCCGATCTGGTCATCAAGCAGGCGCAATCGCGTCTGCGTTCGCTGCAAAAAGTCGAAAAGAAAAAGTCATCTGGCGTTGCCGTTTTGCCGGGCAAGCTGACCGATTGCGAATCGTCGGACATCACCCGCAACGAGATTTTCCTGGTCGAGGGCGACTCCGCAGGCGGCTCGGCCAAGATGGGCCGCGACAAGGAATTCCAGGCCATCCTGCCCTTGCGCGGCAAGGTCCTCAACTCCTGGGAGACTGACCGCGACCGCCTGTTTGCCAACAACGAGATCCACGATATTGCGGTAGCCATCGGCGTGGACCCGCACAGTCACGGCGACACGCCCGATCTGTCCGGGCTGCGCTACGGGAAAATCTGCATCCTGTCCGACGCGGACGTGGACGGCTCGCACATCCAGGTGCTGCTGCTCACGCTCTTCTTCAAGCACTTCCCGGCCCTCTTCACCCACGGCCACATTTGCGTGGCGCGGCCACCGCTGTACCGGGTCGACGCGCCAGCCCGTGGCAAGAAGCCGATCCAGAAGCTGTACGCCCTCGATGATGGCGAGCTGCTGGCCATTGAAGACAAGTTGTCCAAGGAAGGCCTCAAGGAAGGCGCCTGGAGCATCTCGCGCTTCAAGGGTCTGGGCGAGATGAACGCCGAACAGCTGTGGGAAACCACCATGAATCCCGATACCAGGCGCTTGCTGCCGGTGTCGCTTGGTGACTTCAGCCACATCGACGCTGCCGCGCGCTTCAATATGTTGATGGGCAAAGGCGAAGCGGCCGCGCGCCGCGCCTGGATCGAAGAACACGGCAACGAAACGGAAGCGGATATCTGACCATGATCATCGGGATCGACCTGGGGACCACCAACAGCCTGGTGGCTGTCTGGCGCGATGGTAAAGCGAGCATCATTCCCAATGCGCTGGGCCAGCACCTGACGCCATCGTGCGTGGGCATGGACGACGACGGCACGGTACTGATCGGCGAAGCGGCGCGCGCGCGCCTGCAAACCCACCCGCATCTGACAGCTGCGGTGTTCAAACGCTACATGGGTAGCGAGCGCAAGACGCAGTTGGGCAAGCAGAGCTTTCGCCCGGAAGAACTGTCGTCCATGGTGCTGCGCTCCCTGAAGGAAGACGCAGAAGCCTTTCTCGGCCACGCAGTCACCGAAGCGATCATCACCGTGCCGGCGTATTTCAGCGATGCCCAGCGCAAGGCCACCCGCGTGGCCGGGCAGTTGGCAGGACTGAAGGTCGAACGCCTGCTCAATGAGCCGACGGCGGCGGCCCTGGCCTATGGCATCCAGGACACCCAGCGCGAAACCAAATTCCTGGTGTTCGATCTGGGCGGCGGCACCTTTGATGTGTCCATTCTCGAATTGTTCGAAGGCGTGATGGAAGTGCGTGCCTCGGCCGGCGACAACTTCCTCGGTGGTGAAGATTTCGTCACCATCCTGGTCGACGCATTTACCCTTCGCAGCGGCATGGGCAAGCAAATGGGCAGCAAGGCGCTGAGCGGCAGCCAGCGCCAGCGTCTGCGTGACGAAGCCGAACGCGCCAAGCGCGCCATGTCGGACGCACCCCAGGTGACGATGACCTTCCCTTACGAGGGCACCGACTACAGTTGGGACCTGGACGAAGAAATTCTCGCCAACCTGTGCGAGCCGCTCATGCTGCGCCTGCGCACCCCGGTGGAGCGTGCCTTGCGCGACGCCACCATCAAGGCCTCGGAGCTGGAATCGGTGGTCCTGGCCGGCGGCGCCACCCGCATGCCGCTGGTACGCAAACTCGTCTCGCGCATGTTCGGGCGCTTCCCTCAGATTCACCTCGACCCTGACGAAGCCATTGCCCTGGGCGCAGCGGTGCAGGCGGGCCTGAAGATGCGCGATGCCGCGCTCGAAGAAGTCGTGATGACCGATGTGGCGCCCTACTCGCTGGGCATAGGCATCGCACGCCAGATTGGCCCCAACGATTACGAGGGCGGCCATTTCCTGCCCATCATCGAACGCAATTCGACGGTACCGGTCTCACGCGTCGAAAACATCACCACCATTCGCGACTACCAGAAGGAACTGGTGGTGAAGGTGTATCAGGGCGAAGCGCGCCTGGTCAGCGACAACATCTATCTGGGCACGCTGCACTTTCCGATCGAGGCGAAAAAAGTTGGGGAAGTCAGCGCCGACGTACGCTTCACCTATGACGTGAGTGGGGTGCTGGAAGCGGAAATCACCGTCAAACCCAGCCAGGAAAAGCACAAGCTGGTGATCACGGAAAACGCCGGCGTGATGACGCCCCAGGAGATTGAACAGCGCCTGGCCGAACTGGCAGAGCTGAAAATCCATCCGCGCGACCGCATAGAAAACCGCACCCTGGTAGCCCAGGCCGACCGCCTGTACGAACAATTGTTGGGGCAGGAGCGCGAATACCTGGCCAACTATGTGGCAGCGTTTCAGTCGGTGCTGGACAAGCAGGACGTCAACGCCACGCGCCGCGCCCGCGAATCGCTGATTCAAGCCATGCGCCAGCTCGACGGAGGCAGCTTCCTGTGAATGTGTGGACCATCCTCGGGAGCCAGGCGACGAGCGACGAGCGCGAGATCAAGCGCGCCTACGCCCGTCAGCTCAAGCGTACCCGTCCCGAGGACGATCCTCAAGGATTCCAGGCCTTGCGTGATGCCTATGAAACGGCACTACGTATCGCCAAACAGGCTAACGCACCAGACGAGGCGAGTGAGGAAGTGGCGGCGCCGGCGCTTGGTGACGACGACGTACCAGTCTATACGCCCGCCTGGGAACAGCCCTCGGCGCCGGTCGAACAGGAAGTTTTCTACCAGGCTGTGTATGAATATGCGCCGTCCTCTGCGCCCCTGTCCCCGCCCCTGTCCCGGCCCCTGTCCCTGCCCGTGCCCGTGCCAGTGCCCGCACCACCCTCACCCATGGCCCAAGCGCGCCGCATCTGGGCCGATTTTGTGGCGCAGTCCGGCGGCGATACGGCAAGGGTGCTCGCCACGACCCGAGCCGGCAGCGAACTTTTCAATATCGAAGTGCGCGAGTGTTTCGAGCTGTGCGCCGTCCAGTACTGCGCCGCCGAAGGCTGCGACGACGCCATGCGCGAAGCGATTGTTGCGCACTTTGGCTGGGAGTCCGACTGCGCCTTCGTCCAGCGCGAGCTGCCTGACGAGACCATCTCCACGCTCTCCCGTTTGCGTGCACATCGCTCCTATGTCCATTTCCGCAGCCACGTACCGGGCGACCGCGCCTTGACGCTGTTGATGGCCGATGCAGTCCCCTCGCATTTTTCGCAGCTGGCGACCAAGCGCTTCACAGCCCACATGCGGTCCCTGATTCAACTCATCCGTTGGCAGCATGGCGACATGCTGTACCTGAAATTGAACCGTGAAGTCGTCGAAGCCTGGGAAAACGAAGTGGCAAAAAAACGCTACTTCAACCAGACCGCGATGCTCTCGGGTGCCATCGGCTTCGGCCTGGGCTTGCTCTCGCTGATGGTGGTCGACCGCTATGGCGGGAACGTTGTCGACGGCCTGCTCAGTTTTATGGCCTGTGAAGCCTTGGCCTTTGCCGTCGTCGCCTGGCTGGTACTGTACCCACCTGCCGTATTTTCCTCGCCGGCGACCCAGGCCCTGCGCGACCGGGTTGGACTCGTTCTGCACGACAAACGCCACCGCCCCGAATGGCAGTTCGGGTGGATCGCAGTTTATGCCTTTGCCACCTTGTGCATGTTCATTCCCGACCCGTCGGAGGACTCGACGCTCGCGGTCCTATGCATGCTGGCAGGCGCGGTTGGTGCAGGTGTTTTTGCCAATTCCGCAGCCATGAGCAAGACCAATTTCGCCGTCATCGCGCTTGTGTCGGTGGTGATTGGCTACCACCTGTCTGCTGTTGTGTTCCCCAACCACGGCACCGTGGGCTGCACCCTGCTCATGGCTGGTGCACTGCAACTGCTCTGGCGCGGCGGCGGCGACTTTCTTGGCTGGTTGAAGATGCCGGCAGAGGGATTCGGGCCAGCGCGCCTTACCTGGCTGGCAGGCGCCGCCATCCTGTTCTGGTGCGCCTTGTTTCAGGATTCGCCGTCGGCCGCGGCGCAAGCATTTTGCTGGCTATGGATCATGTGCGGCGCCCTCCTGTCGCGCCCGACCATCAACCCGGGCTTCACTGTTTTCGGTGCCCTGCTGTTGGTTGCCATGGTCACCGATGCGACGCCAAAGCACCATGATGCCAGCGCCAGCCGCATGCTGTTCCTGGCCGTTGCCCTGCTCTCAGTGGCCATTTTCATGTCCGTCAATCTGGCACGTGCCAAAACCAATCAACATCAATTTACCTGAGTATCATGACGACCCAAGACGACCTTTTTGCTGAACCTTCGCCACCGCCACCAGAAGATGGCGACACGCTGACCCTGTCCACTTTCGCCGAGCGCGCCTATCTTGACTACGCCGTTTCCGTGGTCAAGGGCCGCGCGTTGCCGGATGTATGCGACGGCCAGAAGCCGGTGCAGCGCCGTATCCTGTACCAGATGAACGAGCTTGGTCTCAATTCTGCCGCCAAGCCGCGCAAGTCGGCCGCCGTGGTCGGCGACGTGATGGGGAAACTGCACCCGCACGGCGACCAGTCGATCTACGATGCCCTGGTGCGCATGGCCCAGGACTTTTCGCTGCGCTATCCACTGGTCGACGGACAGGGCAACTTTGGCTCGCGCGATGGCGACGGCGCCGCGGCAATGCGCTACACGGAAGCGCGCCTGACGCCGATCGCCAAGCTGCTGATGGATGAAATCGACCAGGGCACGGTCGATTTCCAGGCCAACTACGATGGCCAGCACAAGGAGCCCAAAGCCCTGCCGGCCCGCTTGCCGGTGGTCCTGCTCAATGGCGCCTCGGGCATTGCGGTGGGCCTGGCCACTGAAATCCCCTCGCACAATCTGACCGAGGTGGCGCAGGCTGCCGTGGCCATGATCCGCAACCCAAAAATCTCGCACGCGGAACTGATGGCCATCATTCCGGGACCGGATTTTCCGGGCGGCGCCCAGATCATTACCCCGCCATCGCAGATCGCCGACATGTATGCCAGCGGTCGCGGCTCGATGAAGGTGCGCGCGCGTTGGAAGATCGAAGAACTGGCGCGTGGTCAGTGGCAGGCGGTGGTGTCCGAACTGCCACCGGGGACCTCGTCGCAAAAGGTGCTCGAAGAGATAGAAGAGCTGACCAACCCGAAGATCAAGTTGGGCAAAAAGGCGCTCTCGCCCGAACAGCTCACCCTCAAGCAGCTCATTCTCGGTTCCCTCGACTCGATTCGCGATGAATCTGGCCGCGCCGCGCCGGTGCGCCTGGTGTTCGAACCGAAGTCCAAGAACCAGGACCAGAACGAATTCATGCTCATGCTGCTCGCCCACACCTCGCTCGAGTCGTCCAACTCGATCAACCTGGTGATGATCGGTGGCGATGGCCGGCCGCGCCAGAAGGGACTGGCCGAGATCCTGCAAGAATGGATCGACTTCCGCTTCGTTACGGTTCGCCGCCGTACCGAGTTCAGGCTGGGCAAGGTCAATGACCGCATCCACATCCTCGAAGGGCGCGAGGCCGTCCTGCTCAACATCGATGAAGTGATCCGCATCATCCGCAACTCGGATGAGCCCAAGCCGGCACTGATGGACGCCTTCCGTCTGTCGGCGATCCAGGCTGAAGACATCCTGGAAATTCGCCTGCGCCAGCTGGCACGTCTGGAAGCGATCAAGATCCAGCAGGAGCTGGCCGCGTTGCGCAAGGAGAAGGAAGGCCTGCAGGACATCCTCGACAATCCATCGACGCTCAAGCGCCTGATCATCAAGGAAATCGAGGCGGACGCCAAGCAGTTCGGCGACCCGCGCCGCACCGTGATCGAAGAAGCACAGCGCGCCACGGCCGAACAGAAAGTCATTGACGAACCGGTGACCGTCATCATTTCGGAAAAAGGCTGGGTGCGCGCACGTACCGGCATTGGCCACGACGTGACCCAGTTCACCTTCAAGGCGGGCGACTCGCTGTACGGCGCCTTCGAATGCCGCACTGTCGACACCCTGCTTGGCTTTGGCGACAACGGCAAGGTGTATTCGGTGCCAGTGGCGGCATTGCCTGGTGCGCGCGGCGACGGCGTACCGGTGACCACCCTGGTCGATTTGTCGGGCGGCGTGCGCATCCTGCACTACTTCGCTGGTGCAGCGGCTACCACGCTATTGATGTCATCGAATGCAGGCTACGGCTTTGCTGCCAAGGCGGGCGACATGGTCAGCCGTCTCAAAGGCGGCAAGGCCTTCATCACCCTCGACGATGGCGCCGTGCCGCTGCCGCCGCGCGTGATCGTGACCAATGCCAGCGCGGTGGCCTGCCTGTCCGAAAAGGGACGCTTGCTGGTGTTCGGCATGGACGAACTGAAAACGCTGGCCAACGGCGGACGGGGCGTGACGCTGATGGAACTGGAGGAGAAGGAAAAGCTGTTGTCGGTGCAGCCGATCACCCAGAAGGGCGTGACTGTGCATGGCACCTGGGCGGGGAACAAGCCACGCGAAGTGGACCTGTCGGCCTCTGGCCTTGCGGTCCACTTTGGCAAACGCGCGCGCAAGGGCAAGGCGCTGGTGGCCAAGGTCAAGGTGCAAACGCTGGCGCCTATCGTGTAAACATAGCGCCAACAAACGCAAAAACGGAGCCCGAGGGCTCCGTTTTTTCATGCCGCAAGCAGCTTAGTGCTTGGCAGCGGCTTTTTTCACATCAGCGTTTGCTTCTGCTTTCACTTCTGCCGTCTTGGCAGCAGCGGTGGCCTTGTCGGCGCCAGCTTCTGCGGTGGCCTTTTCAACCTTGGCATCAGCCTTGATGGCTTTTTTCTCGGCCTTCAGGTTGGCTTTGGCGACCTTGGTGTCAGCCTTGGCTTCGGCTTTCATCTTGTCTTCTGGATCAGCCTTGGCGACGTCAGCGGCAGCGTCAGCGTGGGCCTTGCTGGCCTTGGCGTTGGCTTTGACCTTGGTGGAATGCGCATCAGCAACTTCCTTGCTGACTTTCTTGTCGGCCTTGGCATCGGCTTTCATTTCTTTGGACTCTGCCTTGGCAACGTCCTTTTGGGCTTCTGCGGTCGCTTTTGCAACGGCTGGGGTTGCTGGAGCAGTCGTCTGGGCGTACACCGAGGTAGCAAACAGGCCGGCGATCAGGGTAGCGAGCAATTTATTCATGGTTTATTCCTTTTGTGTATATATGGAGGGAAATTCGCGGACATTGGAGACCTTGGCCTCCCGTCCATCTACTGTTCTCAACTGTATGTTTCGTCAAGGAACGAGACCAGAATATGGCGTAACGACAAGATGGTCTGTGCGGCAGCGCACCTAGTGCAAGGAACAATATTTCCCTCATTTTCAGGCCACCCATTGCCCCCGACACACTGTCCTTGCGAACGCGAGGACCCATAGCACGCCAACGCATGGCAGGAACCATTCACTGCGCCGACGTGGTGAAGGTCCCCGCTTTCGCAAGCGCAGTGCGAAGGCTAAGCCAATTTCAGCTCTTATTTCGGCGCCGCGTACAGGTCGATGATCGTGCCGATTGCATCCTGGCAAACTTGGCAGAACTGGCTACTGCGATCAAACATAATGCATTGCATTTCCGAGCGGTAGTAACCCTTGGCCTCGTAATTGGCCCCTTCAAATGCGCCGACCGTGTGCTGGTAAGGCGCACTGGAAAACAGCTTGCGCGTGTGTTCCAGGTCTTCGCGGAACAGTGCGCTCATTTCGGATTCCGGGCGATTGGCCGCCCGCAGCGCTGCGCGCCGCTTCTGGTATGCGCGCGAGTATTCCTCGTAGTCCGCCTTCGGCCAGGCCGTCGGCAAAGGCGTCCCGGCACTCACGCGCCGCTTCCATTTGAGCGTAGACGGATCGCGCAGCGCAGTGACGTTCGGCTCCCACGGCTCCATGCGTCCGGGCGTCGACGCGTAAGCTACCGGCGAGGTGTAATACTCGTCGGCCAGGCCGGCAAAATGGTGGCCAAATTCGTGGACGAACAGGTAGTTGGCCCAGTCGTTGCTGGCCGCTGCTGTGCTGAACTGGCCGAAGATGCCGCCACCGCCATAGGTGTCATTGTTGACCAAAATTTCAATGAATTCGTAGGGTGCGTACTGGGCCAGATCGCGCAGGGCGCGGTTGTCCAGCGTGAGCACATAACGCTCGCTACCAAAAATGTCGTAGCGCGTGCCGAGCTTCGACGCGTGGTGCACGCCCGTCGAAGGGCGTGAGATGCCTGATTCGGGAGTAGGCACCGCCAGTGCCCATACATTGAAGTCCGCTGCCCGTTCCTTGAATGGCGAGACCGTGAACAGATGGTCGGCCAGGCGCCGCGCATCCGCCTCGAATTTCTTCATGTCGGCGGCGGTGTAGCCATCGCCCAGCACCAGCAGATCGACCTTGGACGACGACGGCCCATTTACGCGAATAGGAATCGGTTTGGCCGGCGCGGGCTCCTGCTTGCGGATCACCTCGGGGGCGTCGGCGTCCACGTCCACGCTCCACACGACCGAAAACTGGTTGCGCTCGTCGCGCCGCAGGATGCGGACCTTGACCGGCGCGGTCGGCTTGGGAAAGCGTACCGACTCCTGGAAACCACGGCTGGTGCGGCTTGCTTCGTCGGTCGTCTTCCACTCGCCGAAGATGGTCGAGAAGCCGCGCGAGTACAACAGGTCGCCCGTTTTCGCATCCACCACTTCCAGGCGGTTCTGACCACGGTCGGTATTGTCGAAGTTCTGCGCCAGGTTGCCGGGCCAGGGCAAGGGCTCGATAAGCACGCGCTCGAGGGCGTACTGCTCGCTCAATACATTGCCGCTATGGCTGTAGTCAACGCGGACGGTGGCAGGTTGTTCGGCGCAGGCCGCGCCGGCGGCCAGCGCCAGCAGCGTGGCGCACAGGAGATGAAAACGGGAGCAGAGCTGAGGCAGATGCATGACGGTCCTTGGATGAGGATGGGCGTCATGCATTGTAATCCGGCGCAGCGCGCCTATGGCTGCCTTGTGCTTATTTGTACTGGTAGAAGGGCTGAGTAATCTTAATCGGGCGTACATCAAGTCGTACGTCGTACACCGAGTAGGCATCCGCTACCTGGGACGCATAACCGACGCTGTCGTGGATGCGGCTAAGGCGAAATTCAAAACCCAGATCGGCCTGCAGGTCGCGCGGGCTGCCAAAAGCGATCCCGATGGCGTCGGGCTGGTCGCTGTCCAGTAGCTTGGTCATCAGGTCGACAATGGTGGTGTGTCCCAGGACGTCGGCAGTGAACAGAGGCCCCTTGTAATACGGATTGGCCGGATCGAACTTGCCGCCCTGTTTATCGGGCGATGGCGTAAAGACGTGGGTCACCAGGTTGAAGCGGTCGCCATTATCCAGGTAGGAGATGCGCGCATTACTGATATTGAAGTCGCCCGGCTCACTGGTGGCTGTGCGCAGGTCCAGCATGAGCGCACCCTTGTAGCCGAGGATTTCAACATCGCGATTCGGGTGGATGATCATCGCCGTATTTTCGTCGATGCCCAGCCCCGTCTTGTAACCCTTGGCCAGCATGACCGGCAGCATGCGCGCAAAGCGGCCGCGCACCAGCAGGTGCTGGTCCACGAACACGTCGTCGCCGATGAAGCCCAGGCCAGGCGCCATCTCCATGCCATCGGCCACCCCGCGTTTGAGCGTGGAGAGCACCGAGCTGACGTTGTAGAACATGGTCTTGCTCATGATGGCGGCACCGGCGCTGGTGCCTGCAATGACGCCGCCGCGACGGTACATTTCCCACAGGGCGTCAAGCACCAGGGTCGGGCTGCCATCGCTATTACGCAGCGCTTCGGTGATGCGAGCCTGATCGCCGCCGACGAAATAGGCGCCAGCGGCACCACTGACCTGGGCCGCCAGAGCGGGATCATTGGCCAGGGCCTTGTAGTCGGTATTGGGCAGCTTGACCGCGACCGGCACCACGAAGGCATCGGCGCCATAGAAATTAAGACGGGCAGCGTCCAGGCGCGCGGCGCGTTCCGGGCTGGCCGAGGCGGAACCGAAAACCGCGATGCGCGCCCCTTTGCCGCCAGCCAGTTCAACGATGCGTTCCCACACCGGCTCGTTCTCGCCGCGCAGGCCGCCGCCAATGATCACCAGCGTGCCCTTGGGCGGCGCCTTGATCTGCACCTTGGTGATGACGTCGGTCTTGGCGCCGGGCGTCAACGCCGGTTTGGCAGCGGCCTGGGATTTGACTTCCGGATCGACGGCCACCGGCGCCGGCACGGTGGCCGGCACCGAATTGGGCACGGTTTGCTGCGCGTGCGATGGCCCTGCCGCCAGTAGCGCAAGAAGTACGACATGTGCACAGCGACGGGCCATCTTCAGCATTGATGATTCTTTCTATTTGAATGAGTAATTCACGCTCAGGAACGCACTGCGTCCGCGCGGGTCCGTGTATGTTGGATCATACCCGGCCAAAAAATAATACGCCTGATTCGAGAACGGCGGCGCTGTGTCGAGGACATTGAGCACACCCGCTCTCAGTTTCAGTTGCTTGCTCAACGCGTAACTGGCCGTCAGATCCCACAGCGAGTAGGCCTTGACGCGGCGCGATGGAAGCACCGAGTTGCTGGCCGGGTCATAGGTCGTATTCTGGTCGGTGTACGACGAGGAGTACTGGTTTGCCAGGGTCGCGCTCAGCGCTCCGAGGTCGTAGCCAAAACTGATCCGGTGACGCCATTTCTGAATCACCTGGTCGTTCAGGAACAGCCCCAGATTGCTGCGGTACGGCTCCAGCGGGCCAAACTGCCTATCGTATTTTAGCACCAGCGTGCCGCTCACGTTGACACTCACGCGGCCCGACGGCGACGGCGCGCTCTTGTAGTCCAGGCCCAGGTCCAGGCCGGATGTCTTCAAGCGCCCCTGGTTCTCCTTTTGCAGCAGGATGTTGGTGATGAAGCCGTCGCTGTCACGCTGGATGTATGTACCGTTGTATTTATCCGGGCTGTCGACGATGATCTGTTCACCCAGGGTGCTGATCACGTCTTTTTTCTCGATATTCCAGTAGTCGAGCGATACGTTGAGCTGGCGGCTCACGTCCCACACGGCGCCTAGCGCAAACTGGCGCGAGGTTTCAGGCTTGAGTTTCGGGTTGGCGCGACGCTCCACCGGCCATTGGTCGGTACAACCGTCGATGGTATCGAGCCCGCTGCTGACACATTGCGGATCGGTCAGGAAGCTCGATGCGCTGCCAAAGGTGGCTGGGCGATTCAGGTCGGCCAGCGAAGGCGCGCGAAAACCGGTGTTGGCCGAGGCGCGCAGCAGCAAGGACGGTGCCGGCTGCCAGCGAATGCCGATCTTGGGATTGGTGGTGCCGCCCACCTGGCTGTAATCATCGTGGCGCAGGGCCAGTTGCACTTCCACGGCCTTGGTCAGGGGCGCGTTCAATTCCGCAAACACCGAATACACCTTGCGGCTGTCGTCGGTGGCGCTCAATTCGGACGAGCCGGTGCCGCGGTCGCCCGCGATATTATTCGACAGTAGCAGCGCCGACGGCGTGAAGGTGGTGTTCTCGCGGCGCGCCTCGACGCCCAGGGCCAGTGCCAGGTCACCGCCTTCCAGCGCCATCAGGGACTTCGAGACCTTGCCATCGATGGCATTGGTTACGCCCTTCGACTTGCGCGCCTCGTCGCTGATCTTGATGCTGTTGATCAGGTCACGCCCTGCCTGACTCGATGGTCCGAAAGGATTGATGGTGCCATCACGGACAGCGGCGTCGAAGCGGTCGAACAGCACATAGCCATCGACATATTTGTCGACCGCCCGGTTTTCGGCGCGGCTCAGGCCGAGGTCATAGTCCCAACCTGCCACCACCCCGCTCGCGCCGAACACCAGACGCTGGGCGCTGCTGGTCACTTCGCTGGTGCGGTTGCCCGCTTCTTCCATCCGGTAGCGTATGCCGCTCACGGTTGTAGGCAGGCCGGGCGCGCTCAGGGGACCGGCATATTGGGCCGGCAGACGGCTCACATCCAGATTGCGAATGCGGATGGGATTGGGGCTAAGCACGTAGCGGCTGCTAGCCTGGGCTTGCACCAGTTCGGCGAACACTTGATGCTCGGGGCTGACCTGGAAGGTGGCGCGACCAACGAAGCCCAGCTTGCGCGACTCGGGATACAGTTCGGTGTCCTGCATGTAGTCGTAGCTGCATGCCAGAGGGCCGCCTGGGCCCTGCGCTGCATACACGGTGGCCGGGCCATTGCACCCAGGCGAACTAGGATTGATGCGGTTGCGCGTGGCGCCTGGCGGCAGCGCGCCAGCGGCGATCAGGGCATTACGCTGGGCGCTGGAGATGTCGATGTTGGCGGGATAGGTATTGCTCGACATCAGAGCCGGCAAGGTGGTGGCCAGGGGCCGCTCGGCGATGAAGCTGCGCTGGGTCGAGCGCAGCGAGTCAAGCTGCTGGTAATCGAGAACGCCGAAGACGTTGAAACGGTCGCGCGGCAAGTCGCCCATGCCACCGCTGATGCTGAGGGTGCGTTTGCCGGCGCCGCCATGCTGGGTTGCAGCGGCGGACGCGTTCAGGTCCACACCTTGGTAGTCCTTGCGCGTGATGAAGTTGATCACGCCGCCAATGGCGTCCGTGCCGTAAATAGCCGAAGCGCCGTCCTTCAGGATTTCGACACGGGCGATGGCGCCGGCCGGGATGTTATTCAGGTCCACGCCAGCGTTGTCGCCAGGCGAAGCGAAATTGGCGAGGCGCCGACCATTGAGCAGTACCAGCGTGGACGACACGCCCAGGCCGCGCAAATTGGCGCCATTGAAGCCGCGCTGGCCCGAGGTGCCATCGGTGATGCTGGCGCCATCGGACAGGGGCGCCGTGTTGGCCGTGATGTTCTTGAGTAGTTCGGCCGCCGTGGTCACGCCGCTCTTGTCGATGTCTTCGCGCCGGATCACCTGCACCGGCAGTGCCGTTTCGTTGGCTGCCCGTTTGATTGAGGAACCGGTGATCTGCACCCGCGCCGCAGGGGCGGGTTCCGACGCCGGCGCCGACTGCGCGGCGGCGTCAAGGGCGATCAATTCAAAAGCGACGGCCAATGCAGCGGCCAGAGCAGTCCGGGCGGGCTGCTTTTTGTAGTGCTGACTCATGTCTTACTCCTGTGGTTTTTTTATGTGCGGCTTGAGGCGGGACGAAGGGCGGCGGCGGGTGCCGTCGGTGCTGCTGTGGAAAGCGGGATCGGCACCATACAACCAGGCCGAGATGGCGTCAGTCAGGCGAGCGGCCTTGGCGACGTTGTCCTTGTTCGAGACCATGAGCGAGACCACCAGGGCCTCGATCACGGCGATGGCTGCCGTGGCGCTGCTGGGCAGCACAGGATGGGTGCTCTGCGCGTACAGCACATGGTTGGCCAGTTCGGCCAGCGCCGACGCGGGCGAATCGGTGATCGACACCACGCAGGCGTCACGCTGGCGCGCAAATTCGGCCAGCCTGATCACATCGAGCGAGTAGCGTGGGAAGGAGATCACCACCAGCACGTCACGCGCGGTGATATTGGCAAGGTGACCGGCTGCCACTTCGGTGCCGCCCTGCCCCGCCACTTCGATCACCTGCTGGCAAAACGGCTGCAGGTGCAGTGCCAGCATGGCAGCCAGTTGCGAAGACAGGCCAAAGCCCATCACATACACGGCCCTGGCGCGTGTGAGCACGGTGACGATCTGTTCCAGTTCGCGCAAGTCGAGCGCCTGGCCGCAGGCCTTCACGTTCGCAGCCGCATACTCCAGGCTCTCCAGGGCTGGCGCGGTGGAGCCGGCGCGGCGCGCGATATTGTTGCGCAGCTTGTCGACCGGTTGCAGCACCGATTGCAAGGTCGCCGCCACTTCGGCGCGCATGGCCGCATAATTCTTGAAGCCGATGTCGCGTGCAAAGCGGCTGATGGTGGCCGTGGACACCTGGCAGTGCTCGGCCAGCTCTTCGATACCCAGCGCAGTGACGCGGACCTGGTTGCGCAGCAGGTAATCGGCAATGGCGCGCTGCGAGCCCGACCCCTCGGACAAAACCCGGCGCAGTTGTTCTCCTAGCGAGGATTCTGCAAAAGCGACCTCGGGCGAGGCATAATCGCGGATGCTGGCGGGTGGGCTGTTTTTCATCGCTGCTTTCTATGTGCTGGCATGAAACAAATCGTGCAAGAATTTTTTCATGAAAATTTTCAAGATGTCATGAACTGTACCGGCATCAAAATTCAAACGCAATCTTTTTCTGAAAATTTTTTTACATTGATTTACGTTATGAAAAAAATGATACATAATCGATCCATGCCACACTGTCGGCCAACCGCGGCCATCCCCAACTGACCATGACATCACACACACATCCCATTTCCCCGGCCAACAGCAGCATGTCCTGCCAACTGAGCAGCTTTCACTACGGCTCGCCCGGCACCGGCAAGAAGGTCTATATCCAGGCGGCGCTGCACGCCGACGAAGTGCCCGGCATGCTGGTGGCGCAGTTTCTGCGCACGGAATTTGCCGCGCTCGACGCGGCAGGCAAAATCCGCGGCGAAATCATCCTCGTGCCCGCAGCGAACCCGATCGGCCTGGCCCAGGCCATTCACGGCGCGCCCTTTGGCCGCTTTGACCTCACGACCGGCACCAATTTCAACCGCGCCTACAAGCATGTGGCCGAGGACTTGAAAACCAGCCTGCAGGGCAAACTGGGCGCCAATGCCGAGGCCAATGTGGCCCTGATCCGCGAGCATGCCCGCAGTTCTGTCGCCGCCTGGAAGCCATCCACCGATGCCGACGCCCTCAAGAAGACCTTGCTCGGCCTGGCAATCGACGCCGACATCGTGCTCGATCTGCATTGCGACAATGAAGCGGTGCTCCATATTTATGCCGGCACCCCGCTGGCCGACGCCGCCGCGCCCTTGGCAGCGTATATGGGTGCGCATGCCCTGCTGCTGGCCTTTGCGGCGGGCGAAGAGCCGTTCGACGAAGCCTGCAGCCGCCTGTGGTGGGACCTGGCCGAGCACTTCGGCCCGGCCTTCCCGATTCCCGCGGCCTGCCTTTCCACCACCGTGGAACTGCGTGGCGAAATGGATGTGAACTATGACTTGGCGCGGCGCGACGCACGAGGCCTGCTCAACTTCCTCGCGCACGCGGGCGTGCTGGACATGCAGCCGGACCGCATGCCCGCGCCGCTGTGCGCGGCCACCCCGCTCGAGGGCGTCGAGCCGATCGCCGCGCCGCAAGCGGGCGTGCTGGTGTTCCTCAAAAATCTGGGGGACGCGGTCAACGCGGGCGACGCCATCGCCGACCTGATAGACCCGGTCTCGGGCAGCACCACCACCTTGCGCTGCACCGTCAGCGGCGTGTTCTTCGCGCGCACCGCCCATCGCCACCTGCTGCGCGGTATGGCAGTGGGCAAGATCGCAGGACCGGTCGCATTCCGCGCCGGCAAACTACTGAGCCAATAATGAAACTGCGTATCCCGAATACTTTCGTCCTGCTGTTTCTGATTTTGGCGGTCATCGCCATCTCGACCTGGTTCGTCCCGGGCGGCCAATACGACACCTTGATGGTCGACGGCAAACCGCGCATCAATCCGGACTCCTTCCATTACGTGGCCAGCAATCCGCAAGGCTTCGTGGCGCTGATGATGGCACCCATCAAGGGCTTTGTCGCAGCGGCCGAAATCATCGGCTTCGTGCTCATTGTGGGCGGCGCCTTCGCGGTCCTGCAGGGCACCAATGCCATCGATTCGATGATCAAGAGCGTGGCCAAGGCCCATGGTAGCTCGCGCTTTGTGCGCGCAATGATGATTCCCGTGTTCGTCACCATGTTCTCGCTGGGCGGCGCCACCTTCGGCATGAGTGAAGAGACCATTCCCTTCATCCTGATCTTCGTGCCCCTGGCGCTGGCACTGGGCTACGACTCCATTGTTGGCGTCGCAATTCCCTTTGTGAGCGCACAGGTGGGCTTTGCCGCCGCGTTCCTGAATCCCTTCAACGTGGCTGTTGCGCAAGGCATCGCCGGGGTGGAGCCGTATTCGGGCGTCGGCTACCGGCTCATCGTATGGTTCATCGCCAATGCGATCACCATCGCCTTCCTGATGTGGTACGCGGCGCGCATCAAGCGCACGCCCACACTGAGCCCAACTTATGCGCTCGACCTCGAACTGCGTAAGGAAAAGGGCGTGAGCCTGGAGAACTTCGCCGGCATGACGCGCACCCATGGCGCGGTGCTGGCGATCTTCCTCGGCTTTATGACGGCGATGGTGTTCGGTGTGGTGCGCTTTGAGTGGGGCATGGGCGAAATCGCCGCCCTGTTCCTGGTGATGGCCATGGCGGTCGGCGTGGTGGGACGGCTGAACAGCGACCAGTTCGTCGCCGATTTCATCCACGGTGCCAAGGACCTGGTCACCACGGCGCTGGTCATCGCGCTCGCGCGCGGCACCATGATCCTGGCGCGCGACGCCCACGTCATCGACACCATGCTCCATGCATTGATGCCGCTGGTGCAGTCGTCCAGCCCCATCTTCGCCGCGCAGAAG
>JBJMVX010000073.1:0-19199 GCA_045810445.1 Massilia sp. | reverse complement strand
GCCCCAAAAAAAATGCCGTTCAGTTTGCACTGAACGGCATCCGGCGTGAACGCCGATTTACGCTAGCTCATTAGAACGCGTAGTTGGCAGTCAACTGGAAGTAACGGCCATACGGGTTATGCAAGCCCGAGTTGTAACCGGCCAGAGGCGCACCGCTGGTTGCACCATAGCGTGGATCGTAAGGAGCCTTGGTGTCCATCAAGTTTTGAATATTGAGGTTCAGCGACAGGTTCTTGATCCCGGTATAGGTGTAACCAACGCCCAGGGTGGTCCAGCTCTTCACCGCGCATTTCGGGAAGTAGACTTCATACAGCGGCACGGTCGCATTGCGGTCCGGTTCTGCATCGGTCGGTTGTGGCGTACCGTAGTGGCAGAACGGCTGGTCGAAGGTCACATCCTTGTCGTAGCGGCGCTGCAGCGAGACCGAACCAACATAATTGACGTTGGCACTGAAGGCGTGGTCGCCGCGGGTGAGCGACAGGGACACATTGGTCTTCCATTTTGGCAGATCGATGCTGCTCGACAGATTCCAGTCCACAATACCGGCATTGGCGCCAGCCAGGTTGTGGACAGGGTCACCCGGCCTTTGCTGCAGTGTGTACTTGTCCTGGTAGGTCGAGCTCAGCTTGGCGCTGAACTGGCCGTATTCGCCCAGGTTCTTGCGGAAGGAAGCATCGAAGTCAAAGCCCTGGGTCTCGACCGAGCCTTCGTTGATCCATGGCAGACGGACAAACAGGATAGGACCGGAATTGGGAATGATGTTGCCGTTCGAATCGCGCAGCAGCGTCAATGGATTCTGGTCACGCTGCACCACGGTTGGATCGGCATCTTCGTTCTTGAGTGCAGCGAACGAGGAAGCCAGTTTAACTTCGCCACGTTTCTTGATGTTCCAGAACTCGATACCGAAGTCCATGTAGCTCGTCGGCGAGAACAATACGCCCAGCGACAGGCTGGTCGATTTTTCCGGTTGCAGATCCGGGTTCTTGGTACCAACACCACCGGCAGTCTTGTTGCAATCGGATGCATCGGCGCCTGGCTTTGGTGTGGCCTCGTCCGTTTCGCAACGACGTGGATCCCAAATGCCCGATTCAAAGAATTGCGAACCACCGGCCGTCACTTGCGACAGCGACGGTGCACGGAATCCTTTGGAATAGTTACCGCGGAATGCCAGGCTATCGGTGACAGTCCATTTCGCGCCCACTTGCGGCACGAAATTGGTCTTGATGCCAGGGTATTTGTCGGCACGTGCGGCAAAATCCATTTCAAACGATTTCAGGAAGGGCGTGCGCAACTCGACGAAGGCCGATTTGACATCGCGGCTGCCGTCCAGACGGGTATTGGCCAGGCCGTAAATGTCACCGGCTGCCAGCACGTCATCTGGGACCAGCTTGATCGTTTCGCGACGCACTTCCATACCAACGGCCAGCCCCATGGCGCCACCGGAGAGTTGGCCGAAGGTGGTGTTGCCCTTGGCATCCCACTGCGTGATGGCAGCCTTGTTGTGGTTGACGACATCGCGCGAGAGCGTTGGATCAGCCGCCACCGAGGCGATGGTCGCACCGGCGTTGATCTTGCGCAGCGTAGGCAGGTACAGACGACCGTAGCTGGTGTCATCACGCTTCGATTCGTTGTACAGCAGGGCCGATTCCCAATCCCAGCTGCCGGCAGTGCCTTGCAGACCGGCCAGCATGCGGCTGTTGTCATTGACGGTACGGGTGCCTGCACGCAGATTTTCAAAGCGGTAGGCCACCGAGGCGCGCGCGTTCGGGAACGGATTGTCCGGATGGCCAATCGGCAAAATCGTCTGGTATGGGGGCACCACACCATCGTTGAAGAAGTTGGTGACCGGGGTCGTGTTGATGGTGATCGGTGCGCCCGTGTAATCGCGCGCCGAACGGGTGTAGGCGAGTTCAGCGAACGCCTTGACGCTGCCACCGAGTTTCATGATGCCGCGCGACATCACGCTGGCATCCTTGCCCTGGCCTGTGCCTTCCAGGAACTTGGTGTTGTCGTAGTTACAGAAGGTGCGGCCAACAAAAATGCTGCTCGCTGCCAGGCCCATGGCGGTGCTGCCAACCAACTGACGCGATGGGTCGCAGTTGGTGTTCAAGATGAAGCGGGTTGCCATATTGGTGCGGTTGGCACTGAAGATGCCGCTGCCTGGAGCCGATTCACGGTAGAAGCCACCGTACTGGGAAATGGTGCTGCCGTAAGGCGTGGCATAGCGCTTGTTGAGCAACTGGTAGCCGTCATAATCGATGTCCTTGACATCGGAGCGCTGGACGCGGTCGCGGTTCGATACATCGGCAGTGACGAAGAAATTGTAGCCGTCGCTGTCAATGTCGCCTTTGCCGTAGAAAAAGTTGGCGCCTTTGCGGGCGAACTTGCCATCATCATTGGCGCTGGCACGGGCCGACACTTCGGCACCCTGGTAGTTGCTTTTGGTGATGAAGTTGATGACGCCGCCGATGGCATCGGAGCCGTACACAGCAGATGCGCCACCCTTCAGGATTTCGACGCGTTCGAGCGCCGAGATCGGAATGGCGTTCAAGTCGTACAGGGTCGAATTGCCGTCGTTGGGATCGGCATAGGCCGATGGCGACATGCGACGACCATTCAACAAGATCAGTGTCGACGTGGACGACAGACCGCGCAACGATGCGGTCGACACGCCGCGCGAGAAGCCGCCATCATTGGTGTCGAAGTTCATGTCCGAACCCATGGACGGCACCTTGCGCATCAGTTCGGTGACGGTGGCAGCACCACTGTCCTTGATGTCCTTGGAGGTCAGCACCTGGATCGCCTGGGTGCCCTCTTTGGCGGTGCGCTTCAAGTTCGAACCGGTGATGTAGACAGTCTGGGGAGGTCCGCTCAGGCCGGTTGCCTGGCTTGCGGCATTGTCTTGCGCGTAGACCAGTTGCGAGGACGCGAGCGTCATGGCGACGGCGACGACGCTTTTCTTGAGGACGAGTTGCTTGTTCAAAATAGCTCCAAGGATAGGATATTCTTTGTAAAAATATCAACTTATTATTTATCGTGACCAATGCATATGCACCAGTTTGATGAATTTCGCATGTCTGCATCCTTGAATCAAATTTACCGTGAGATTTGCGCAAATTTGCCTAAAAAAACGTTGTTTTTTCAGGAATGTAATTACAAAAATGCACTCAAATCCACGGAATATTGGCAAAACGACAGTCTTGACCTGCAGAAATGATAGGAGAGTTACTTTTCATTACAATCATCAAGACGGCGGGACTCTGCCGATGGGGCCCACTATTGAGCACAGATACCGGCAATAGACGAAAAAAAACGCCCCGAAGGGCGTTTTTAGCAGAACTTGCCGGAATTACTTGGCGTTCATCAGGGCCACTGTCGTGTCCAGCATGCGGTTCGAGAAACCCCATTCGTTGTCGTACCAAGAGGAAACTTTTACCAGACGACCGGATACCTTGGTCAGGGTGGAATCGAAGTTCGACGAGGCTGGATTGTGGTTGAAGTCGATCGACACCAGCGGTTCGGTCTGGTAAGTCAGCACGCCAGCGAGCGCGCCTTCCGAAGCCGCTTTCATCAGGGCATTCACTTCGTCCACCGTGGTGTCGCGCTTGGCGATGAAGGTCAGGTCAACCAGGGAGACGTTGATGGTTGGCACGCGCACTGCGAAACCGTCCAGCTTGCCATTGAGCTCAGGCAGTACCAGGCCCACGGCAGCTGCCGCACCGGTCTTGGTTGGGATCATGCTCATGGTGGCCGAGCGGGCGCGGCGCATGTCTTCGTGCATCACATCCGACAGCACCTGGTCGTTGGTATAGGCGTGAACGGTGGTCATCAGGCCCGTTTCCAGGCCAATGGCGTCGTTCAGCGGCTTGACCAGCGGGGCCAGGCAGTTGGTGGTGCAGGAGGCATTGGAAATGACGGTGTCTGTGCTCTTGAGCACGTTCTCGTTGACGCCAAACACGATCGTGGCGTCCACATCCTTGCCGCCTGGCGCAGAAATGATGACTTTCTTGGCGCCGCCCTTCAGGTGGGCCGACGCTTTTTCCTTGGTGGTGAAAAAGCCCGTGCACTCGAGCACGACGTCAACGCCCAGTTCGCCCCATGGGATTTCTGCCGGGTTGCGCTGCGCGAACACGCGGATCGGATCGCCATTGACGATCATGTTGTCGCCTTCGACAGTCACGGTGCCTGGAAACTTGCCGTGCGCCGTGTCATAGCGGGTCAGGTGGGCATTCGACTTCGCATCGCCCAGGTCATTGATCGCGACGATCTGGATGTCCTGTTTCTTGCCGCCTTCGTAGAATGCGCGCAGCACATTGCGGCCGATGCGGCCATAACCGTTGATTGCAACTTTGATCGTCATGCTTTGCTCCTGATGATTAAAAAAGGGGTACGTTCGCAACAATTGCTGTGTTTTTTACCGAATTTACGCTGCCATCACCAGCTTGGCCTTGGCCACCACGTTCTCGACCGTGAAGCCGAAGTGCTTGAACAGCACAGGTGCCGGTGCCGACTCGCCAAAGGTGTCGATACCCACGACGGCGCCTTCCAGGCCCACGTATTTATACCAAAAATCGCTCACGCCAGCTTCAATGGCCACCCGCGGCACGCCACGCGTCAACACGCTGGCCTTGTAGGCCGCATCCTGGCGGTCAAACACGTCGGTCGACGGCATGGACACCACACGCACGGCCACGCCGTCAGCGCGCAGGGCGTCGGCCGCCTTGGTGGCCAACTCCACTTCGGACCCGGTGGCAATGAGGATCACCTGGGCATGTTCGGCATCTTGCAGCACATAGCCGCCACGGGTGATATCGGCGATCTGGGCTGCGCTGCGCTCCTGGTAAGGCAGGTTCTGGCGCGAGAAGATCAGGGTCGATGGACCATTGCTGCGGCGCACGGCAGCGCCCCAGGCAGCAGCCGACTCGACCGTGTCGCATGGGCGCCAGTTGTCCAGGTTGGGGATCAGTCGCAGGGACGAGACATGCTCGACCGACTGGTGGGTGGGGCCGTCTTCGCCCAGGCCGATCGAATCGTGGGTGAACACGAAGATCGAACGCAGCTTCATCAGCGCCGCCATACGCAGGGCATTGCGGCTGTAATCGGAGAAGGTCAGGAAGGTGGCGCCAAACGGGATGTAGCCGCCATGCAGGGCCACGCCATTCATGATGGCGCTCATGCCAAATTCACGCACGCCATAATTGATGTGGTTGCCCGGCTGGCCGGAGCGCAGGGCCACGCATTCTTTCCAGTTGGTCAGGTTCGAACCGGTCAAGTCGGCCGAACCGCCCAGGAACTCGGGCAGCGAAGGCGCCAGCGCCTGGATGGCGTTCTGGCTGGCCTTGCGGGTGGCGATGTTTTCTTTTTTCTCGACGCACGAAGCGATGGCAGCGGCCAGCACGGCATCGAAATTGGCAGGCAGCGCGCCCTGCATGCGGCGCTCCAGTTCAGCAGCCAGTTGCGGGAACTGGGCGCGGTAGGCGGCAAAGCTGGCGTTCCAGGCCGCTTCGCGCGCGGCGCCGGCAGCCTTGCCGTCCCAGGCGCTGTAGACATCGGCCGGGATCTCGAAGGGGGCGGCAGTCCAGCCCAGGTATTCGCGTACGGCAGCAACTTCCTTGTCGCCCAGCGCAGCGCCATGCACCTTGTCGCCGCCTTGCAGATTGGGCGAACCCTTGCCGATGATGGTCTTGCAGCAGATCAGGGTGGGCTTGTCCGAGGCCTTGGCTGCCGCGATGGCAGCGTCCACCGCCGCGACATTGTGGCCGTCGACCGCACGGATCACGTTCCAGCCATAGGATTCGAAACGCTGCGGCGTGTCGTCGGTGAACCAGCCTTCGACCTTGCCGTCGATGGAAATGCCGTTGTCGTCATACAGCGCGATCAGCTTGTTCAGCTTGAGCGTGCCGGCCAGTGCGCACACCTCGTGCGAGATGCCTTCCATCAGGCAGCCGTCGCCCACAAAAGCATAGGTGTAGTGGTTGACGACCTCGTGACCTGGCTTGTTGAATTCTGCCGCGAGCAGGTATTCGGAGAGCGCCATGCCAACCGCGTTGGCAATGCCCTGGCCCAGGGGACCGGTGGTCGTTTCCACGCCTGGCGTGACGTCCACTTCCGGGTGGCCCGGGGTTTTCGAATGCATTTGACGGAAAGCGCGGATGTCGTCCATGGTGACCGCGTAGCCCGACAGGTGCAACAGCGCATAGTGCAGCATCGAACCGTGGCCATTGGACAGCAGGAAACGGTCGCGGTTCAGCCATTTTGGATTGGCTGGATTGTGCGCGTAATGGCCGGACCACAGGGCCACAGCGATCTCGGCCATGCCCATGGGCATGCCTGGGTGGCCGGAATTGGCCTTTTGCACAGCGTCCATTGCCAGCGCGCGGATCGCATTGGCCATCTGGGAAGTCGGGAGCGTAGTTGTCATGGGTCGGTCGTCAGTCTAGGAGAAGGAATGCGGGCGGCGCTGCAAATTACTGAGCCAACTATTTTACCAGACCATGGGGGTGCGAATTAAAATGTCTGTATTTGCAACAGCCGCAATCTCACCTCCAGGACAGGACTTATGCCACGTTTTTATTGTGACCTGCCGCTTGCTGTCGGCCTGACGGTCGACCTGCCTGACGCCGTCGCCCACCACCTGTTCGTGCTGCGCCTGCCTGTCGGCGCCGAGCTGACCTTGTTCAATGGCGACGGTGGACAATACCTGGCCCACCTGGCCAGCGTGGACAAGCGCCGTGCCAGCGCGACCGTCAAGGCGTACGTTGCGCGCGACGTCGAACTGCCCTACGAGATCACGCTGGCGCAGGCGCTGCCCGAAGCCACCAAGATGGACTGGATCATTGAAAAGGCGGTGGAACTGGGCGTGGCCGGCATTCAGCCGCTGGCCGCCCAGCGCTGTGTAGTGCGCCTGGCGGGCGAGCGCGCCGAGAAGAAGCTGGCGCACTGGCAGGGCGTGATCGTGGCGGCCTCCGAGCAGAGCGGGCGCAACCGCCTGATGCGGCTCTCGCCCATCGACGAGGTGCTCGCCTGGAGCGCTCAGCAAGACCTGCACAAGCGCGTGCTGCTGACCCCGCGCGGTACGGTCTCGCTGGCCGACTGGGCGCGCCACCAGCCGCCCCAGGCATTGACGCTGATGATAGGACCGGAAGGCGGCTACACGGCCCAGGAAGAAGACGCGGCCATTGCCCGGGGCGCCATCGCGCTGGCCATGGGTCCGCGTGTGCTGCGCACCGAAACGGCTGGCATTGCTGCCGTCGCTGCCCTGAACGCCTTGTGGGGCGGCATGTAAGCTCGGCCCCTTAGTCCCTCAGTACACAGCACATAGCACACAGCACATAGCACACCGCACACTGTCCTTGCGTAAGCGAGGACAGTGTCTTCTGGGAAGGTGTTCAGGCAAAAAAAATCCCCGGTCGCCCGGGGATTTTTACTGGTGCAGCTGTTCTGGTGTATTAGAACTTGTAGCCTGCGGTCAGGTAGAAGGTACGACCCAGTGGATCGGTGTAACGGCCATCGTAACCAACCTGGTTACCACCACCGGCGTTGCGAATCGACAGTGGAGGATCTTTGTCCAGCAGGTTCTTGATGCCAGCGGTCAGGGTCAGGTTAGGAATGACCGTGGCCTTGAGCTGGTAGTCGAGCGTCATGTAAGGCTTGACGTCGCGCGTCATGCCAACCACGCCACCGATGCTGCCGTCAGGATTGACCACGCGCACTGCCGCGTCGTCTTCGACCAGGACCTGATCATGGTAGCCCGAACGGTAGTTCGCGGTCAGCGAGTTCATCATCTTGTCGCCCTTGAGCGCAAACACGGCGCGCGAGATGACACGGAAGGTCACGTCGCTGTAGGCATTGAAACGACCAACGCTGTGCTCGATTCCATTGCCGCCCGTACCATCTGGTACCGACTGGTCAGCCTTGGTCATATACGTGCCAGTCCAGTTGATCGATGGCGTACCGAACATGGTTTTGCCAAAGCGCACGGTGGCATCCCAATCGAGACCTTGGTAGTGCGAGCTGGCCAGGTTCAGCGGATTTTGCTGCGCCACCAGGGTGTTCGACTTCTGGATCGGATCGTAGTAGGAAACCATGTACTGGTTTGCCAGGCCAGGCGTTCTAAACAACAATGCCTGCGACAGGAATTGAATCTGGTTCTTCAGCTTCACATCCCACAGGTCGACACCGAACGACAGCGACTTGACCGGTTCCACGCGGAAGCCGACCGTAAATTGCTTCGACGTTTCCGGCTTGAGACCAGCGTCGCCAGTCAATGGATTACCGTTGGTCAGCAGACCATATTCATACGAACCTGGTTTGCACAGCAGCAGGCGTGGGTCGCCAGCTGGCAGCGGTGGGCATGGGAAAGGGTTCGACGAACCGCCATTTTTCAGCGGATCGGCTACCTGGTTCATGGTCGGTGCCTTGAAGCCCGTGCCGTAGGAACCGCGTACCAGCAATTCCTGAACCGGGGTCCAGCGTGCCGACACCTTGTAGGTGGCTTTCGAGACGTCGTTACCGACCTTGCCTGGGTTGCTAGCATGGCCAGCCACGTCGTAGCTGACGTTTTTCTTGTCGACCGCTGCGTAGCTGTCCCAACGTACCGCTGGCGTCACTTCCAGGGTCTTGGTCACTGGCAGCAGCAACTCGGCAAACGAACCCCAGTTGTTACGCGATGCATCGAGTGCTTGCGAACCGGTACCACCGCCGATGGTCACATCGGTCCAGGTCGGGTGCTGCGGGCCTGGGCCTTGCAGAATTTCCGATGGCTGGTCGTTGTAATCCTGGTGCGTGAAGTCCAGCCCCACGCCCAGCATGGCGGCGCCGCCGGCCATGGTGAACAGTTCATGGGATGCGCCAGCGCTGAGCACGTCAATTTTCGAGGTGGTTTTTTCCAGCACGTTGTGCAGCACGGCCGGGGCCAGCACTGCTGCGCCATTGGCCTGCAGCTTGAACGGGTTGTAGGCACCGGTGCGTACCAGCGTCTCGAACATGTCGCCGCTGATGTAACCGGCAACTGCCGTGTCTTTCTGGGTGTTTTGCGAGTGGGTGAAGGAAGCATGTGCATCCCAGCCCCACAGGCGCGTCTCACCACCGAACACGGCGTGGATGGCGTCAGTCGAATACTTGTCTTCACGGCCGCCCGCATCAACGCCGCGGTAGTACATATAGGCTGCGGTCACGGTGGTTGGATCCACGCTCACGCTGTTGAGGATCGGAACGATCGTCGAGTTGTAGGCGCCGATGTAGTTATTGTTGACCACGCCGTTTTCAAACACGGTCAGCGGCTGGGCAGCAGGTGCGTAGCGCGCCTGGTTGCTGAACTTCGACATCACCAGTTCACCGAACAGGCTGGTGGTGTCATTGATTTTCAAGGTGCCCGACGCAAACACGGAGTCACGCTTCAATTCCGGCAGCAACTGAACAGTCGCTGGGTAATCGAAACGGCAGACGTTGCTGCGCGAGAAGGTGTTTGGCGAGCTGCACTTGCCGGTCGTGGTCAGGTCGTGGTTGAGCACTTCATCCTGGTCGGTCGAGGTGACGACTTCGACGTTGGCCGGGGTGGAGTTGATCGAGGTTTGCCAGGTGGCGAAGTTGCTGCCGTTCTGGGAGAACTTGCGCACGCCCGACTTGGCGAAATCGCGCTGGGTGGCGTTCAACTGCTTCTGGGTATCGTGGCTGTATGCAACGAGGACGTTGAAGCCATCCTTTTCCAGGTCGCCGAAACCTTTGGAAATGGCGAAGTTGGTGCTCTGACCGCCCGATTCCTGCGGCTTGTTCAGGGTTGCTTCGATGTTGAAGTCGGTCTGGTTTTTCTTCAGGATGAAGTTGACCACGCCGGCAATCGCGTCCGAACCGTAGAGGGTCGATGCGCCATCGGTCAGGATCTCGACGCGCTCAACCGCTGCCAGGGGAATGCTGGCCAGGTTGACAGCGCTGCCGGTGCCGTAAGGGGCCATGCGACGGCCATTCAACAGCACCAGGGTGTATTGGGTACCAATGGCGTGCACCGAAGCGGTCTGCACACCACCACCGCCACCGTTGACCGAGGTCGACGAAGTGATGAAACCTTGCATGGCTGGCAGCGCGGCAACCAGATCGGCCACGTTGGACACAGCCATCTGATCGATCTGGGTGCGGGTCAGGGTCTGCACAGGCAGGGAACCTTCAGCGGCGATCCGTTTGATCGAGGAGCCGGTAATTTCCACGCGTTGCATGGTCGCTTCCGAACCCTGTTGTGCCATCGCAGGCACGGCAAGCAAGCTCAGGCCGACGGCAGCGCCGCTGGCGAACATGAGGCGCAGCGAACGCGATAATACGGTTTCAGTCATCATTGTTAATACCCTTGTTGTGTTGTCTTTGTCTTCCATCTTGTGGATGTGGCACCAGCGCTTCACGCTCATTGGATGGGAGCGCCGCCAGTGCCTGCCGTTTTTTGCTTGTTAAAGCCTCTCCCCCAGGTCATTTGATGGCTACCGAATAACTTGGGCGCAGTTATGGGAACATACACGCTGCTTTATTGTCAATACCGCCCCTGGTGTTTTTCGTATATACAACAGGTTGGTTTTTAGCATCGACTTTTCTGGAACTTTTTTTGCAATTGCGAAAGTTGAATTTCGGTATTTACTCCACGGTATAATCGGGCGCATGTACATATCGTACATACGTCCCTTGCGTATTTACCCTGGAAAGCACGATGCAGAATCAACAGTTTGCGCACGCCGAAATCGCTGCGCTTCACGCCGCCGCCGTGCAGGCTGCGCGGGCCGGTGACGAGGACACTGCGGGGCGCGCCTGGGGCCGCATCCTCGCGCTCGATGCGCACGACGAACTGGCCCTGACCTCGGTCGGCAAGCGCGCCTTCAAGCAGGGCGACCTGGCAGGCGCCAGAGACGCGTTCACACGGCTGGTGCAAGCCCATCCCCAGGTCGTGCAGGGATGGCTCAGCCTGGCACTGGTAGGCCAGCGCAGCGGTGACGAGGACCTGGAAGAGAGCAGCCTCACAGGCGCCCTGCGCGCCGATCCTGGCGACCTGCTGGCCCTGATCCTGCGCGCCAATATGTTCGAGCGCCAGGGGCAGCGCCACAAGGCCGCCTCCACCTACGGCGCGGTCGCCTCCGTCGCCCCGCCGCTCGAGCAGCTCAATCCGGATCTGCGCGCCTCGGTGCGCCATGCCTGGGAATACCGCCATCACTACAATGGCGACTTTGGCGCCTTCATCGACCGCTTCCTGGAAGGCAGTTACCAGGAGCGTGACGGGGCCGACCTGCGCCGTTTTCGCGAGGCAGTCGACATCATGCTCGAACGCAAGCGTCGCTACGATTCGCAATCGATGATGTTCCACTACCCCGGCCTGCTGCCGCAGCCCTTCTTTGATCGCGCCGATTTTCCCTGGCTCGATGCCCTCGAAGCGGGTACCGACGCCATCCGCGCTGAACTGCTGCAGGTGCTGGCGCGCGAACAGGATATCGTGCCTTACATGAATATCGCGGACGACCATCCGCACAACCAGTTTGCTGAACTGAACAAGTCGCCGCGCTGGAGTGCCTTCCATTTGATGGCCGACGGCAAGCCGGTTGCGGGCAATGCCGAACAGTGTCCGCAGACCATGGCCCTGTTGGGCGGCGCGCCCCAGCCGGACCAGCCGGGCCGCACGCCGACTGCCATGATTTCCCTGCTCAAGCCCAAGACCCGCATCCCGGCCCACGTGGGCGTGAGCAATGTGCGCCTGGTTACCCACCTGCCCTTGATCGTGCCACCTGGTTGCGGTTTTCGGGTCGGTAATGAAACGCGCAGCTGGGAGCCGGGCAAGGCCTTCGTGTTTGACGACACCATCGAGCACGAAGCCTGGAACGACAGTCATCAGTTGCGTGTCGTGCTGATCTTCGACATCTGGCATCCGCAACTGAGCGTGGCCGAACGGGCGATGATCACGGCGCTCACGGCCGGCATCAATGAATTTCGGGGTGGCGGCGGCTTCGCACTCTAGCCTGCTCGCCCTCCAAGCAAGCCGCCCTGACCAGGCGGCTTTTTTTTGTGCGGCGCCCGTCCACCTGGCGCGCCCATAAAAAAACGGCGCCCGAGGGCGCCGTTTTCATGATGCACAACTAATCGTGAGATTAGAAACGTGCGGTCAGGTTCAGGTAGATGAAACGACCGTTGGCATCGTACACCTGTGGGAAGGTGTTACCGTTAGCAGCGCCAGCAGCTGGCGTTGCATTGGTCGAAGCGATCGGAGGATCTTTGTCGAACAGGTTGTTGATACCACCGGACAGGCTGATTTTCTTGGTGATAGCGTAGCTGGCGTTCAGATCCAGGTAGTTGCGCGAACCCATTTTGTACTCGACTGGGTTGACTTGCACAACACCGTTCGAATCACGTGCATCGAGTTGGGAATCGCTGCTGAAACCTTCCTGCTGGGTCTTGCCGAAACGACGCCACGTAGCGGACACGTCGAAGCTCCATGGGGTGCTCCAGGTGGCGCGTACTTTATGACGCCATTCTGGGGTAGGCGTACCGCAGGTCGCGCCGAAGTAACCGACGCAGTCATACTGACCCAGGCCAGGAACGTTCTCGACGAACGAGGTCTGCATGTAGGTGCCGTTCATGGTCAGGTTCAGGGAACCCATGCCAGCCAACTTCATGCGGTAGTTTGCACCCAGATCGATACCCTTGGTGCCAACCGAACCGATGTTGGCGGTACCAGCTTGCACGAAGCCCAGTGGGCCGTTTGGCGAGAGCCAGAGCGAGCCGCGGTCATCACGCTTGATCAGGTTACAGAAAGCCGAGTTGCCGGTGGTCAAGCACTGGGTCAGGGCGACGGTAGGATCAACCGAGCTGATCGTGTCCTTGATGTCGATCTTGAAGGTATCGATCGTCAGGGTCAGATCTTTCATCGGGTTCAGAACCAGACCGATGGTGCGGGTTTTGCCGGTTTCTGGCTGAACGGCTGGGTTACCACCGGTTTGCGACGAGTGCTGGTTCGCCGAGTTCAGTGGAATGTTGCCGTACAGGGCAGCGGTCACGCCGGAATTGGCGCACTGTGCAGCCGTAGCGGTAGGCACTGCGCCTTCGCATGGGTCGATTGCAGGACCGTTGTTACCGATCGATTGCGGGTTGTACAGATCCTGGATGGTCGGTGCACGAACAGCCTTCTGGTACGAACCGCGCAGACGCACTTGCTTGATTGGTGCCCAGTCCAGACCGAAACCGTAGGTGTTGGCCTTGTAGCCAGCGCTGTAGTCCGAATGACGGTAGGAGGTCGACAGGTCGAGCGACTCAGCCATGAACTTCTTGCTGATCAGCGGAACGCTGAATTCGCCAAACACTTCCTTGACCGAGTAGCCGCCTTTGAGCGACGGTGCTGCACCGCCGGCGCCGGACATGTCGCCACCGCTGACAGCTTCGTCGGCGATGTAGACCAGCTTCTCTGCACGGCGCTCAACGCCAACCGAGATACCCACGCCGCTAGCTGCGAACGGCGACTTCACGCCCCAACGGCCCAGGTCGGTGCCCATGTTGGCGCCGAGGACGGATTGTTGGGTGTAACCTTGCTTGGTACCGTTGATGTTCAGGTAGTTCAGCATGGCCTGGGTGACGCCACCCAGCTGATACAGGTTGTACGGTACGCAACCGGCAGCGCGTGCGCCAGCATCGCGGCAACGTGCCAGACCGGTGACTGGATCTGGTTCGACGTCCATGGCGAAGCCAATGCGCTTGACCGAGAAGTAACCAGCCTGCTCTTCACCGTGGGTGACTTTGCCGAACTGGCCAAACACGTCGTACGTAAAGCCGTTGACGGTGCCCTTGACGCCCAGCACATCACGGAAGGAGGTATCTTCGATGGCGTCGGTACGTGGACCGCCTTCGACGTTACGCTTACCGATGTTGAAGGTGCCGCTGCTCGTTGGCGTGGTCAGGCCCAGTGCGGTTTTCCATGCTGGGGACAGCAGTGGGTTGTCGCCGCGCAGGGTTGCCTGCAGACCGAAGAAGATACCGCCGGCAGCAACTTGTGCCTGGGTCGAGTAGTTGTGGAAGTTAAATTCGTTGTAGACGCGGACGTATTCGTTGACGTCAAAGTGGGCGCGGGCGTTGAAGCCGTAGACCGTCGATGGACGCTGCAGGAAGTTGGTCGGACCGAAGTTGTAGGCATCGGTTGCGGCAACATACGGACGCACTTGGCCGTTAGGACCATTGGTGAAGGTGCCAACGCGGCCCGACGCCTGGGTGCCCGAACCGGAGCAAGCGTAGGAGGTCGCGGTCGATGCCAGCGAGCAAGCGGTGAAGTCGCGCTGTGCTTCGGTGATCTGATCGGTTTTCTTCCAGGTTGCGAACACGGTCGCATTGCCGCGGCCTTCAGCGAAGGAGCCGCCAATCAGGATGTTCAGGTCCTTGGTCTGGCCGTCGTATTTTGCATTGCCTGGCACATTGAAGCCGCGCGCTGCAACGATAGGACCGATGTTGCTGTGCTGCTGGTGGTTGTAACCAGCGATATTGCCTTGGACTTCGACGCCTTCAAAGTTGTCTTTGAGGATGAAGTTGACCACACCAGCCACAGCGCCTGCACCGTAGACGGCGCCTGCACCACCGGTCAGCACTTCGACGCGCTTGATCAGGGCTGCTGGGATTTCATTCAAGTCGGCTGCGGTGCTGTTGACGCTACCGGCTGGCATACGCTTGCCGTCAACCAGAACCAGGGTACGATCCGAACCGAGGCCACGCAGATTGACCGTTGCGGTACCGGTCGAGCCGTTCGAGTACGCCTGACCTTGCGACGCAAATACTTGCGGCAGGTTGTTGAGCATGTCTTCGACGTTACGCACGCCGTCGATCTTGATGTCTTTTGCGCTCAACACGGTCACTGGGCTTGCGCCTTCAGTATTCAGGGTTGGAATGCGCGAGCCAGTAACTTCGACTTTTTGAATGACTTGCGCGTCCTGTGCTGTGGCGACTTGCATGCCCAGCGCCAGACTGCCCGCAAACATCAGGCGAATCGAGCGAGACAATACTGTTTCCGTGATCATTAGTAGTTCCCTTGAATTAAAATTTTTTGACGTACCGCACCATCTTATGAACGATGTGGAAAACAGTCGAATTATGTATGGTCCAAGCACCTGAACAGCTACAAGGCCCATACCGTTTTCCAGCAAAAAGCGCCCGCTGTAGAGCTCCTGGTCAAAGTTTTACAAATAAACTTCAGAGCAGAGTTCGCATGGAACCATATATTTTTATCCAGTGTCAATTGATCGACTAGTTGACGTGCACGGAAAACAACAGATTTTGTGGACGCTACATTTTCTTACTTTAAGCGCCAGAAAAAGTGCTACCAGTCATCGATTTTTGGAGCTTAAGCAACACGCGAAATTACATAAGATAAATATACATTTCCTGTGAGTATTTATTGGAGCGGTCAGGTCGGCGAAGTTTCAGTTTTTTACGCTCAGCTAACGTAAAATAGCGAAGTGTTTATGAAGAAGTTGGAAAGTGTCATATGTTGCGTATCAATGAAGTCAAACTGCCCCTGGACCACCCCGAGTCGGCGCTGCGCGAAGCCTTGCTGGCGCGCCTGAACGTGGCGCCGGAACGCCTGAACGGCTTCACCGTGTTCAAGCGCAGTTACGATGCGCGCAAGCGCTCGGCCATCATGTTGATCTACGCGCTGGACGCTGACCTGGTGGGCGAGGACGAAATCCTGGCGCGTATGAAGCACGATATGCATATCTTGCCCTCCCCCGACACCGACTACCGTTTCGTGGCCGGCGGCGAGCAAAGCCAGGGCCACCATGGCGGTGAACGCCCCATCGTCATCGGCACCGGACCTTGCGGCCTGTTCGTGGCCCTGATCTTGGCCCAGATGGGCCTGCGCCCCCTGATCCTGGAACGGGGCAAGGTGGTACGCGAACGCACGGTCGACACCTTTGGCTTTTGGCGCAAGCGCGAGCTGAACCCGGAATCGAACGTCCAGTTTGGCGAGGGCGGCGCCGGCACCTTTTCAGACGGCAAGCTCTACAGCCAGATCAAGGACCCCCACCACTACGGACGCAAGGTGCTGACCGAATTCGTCAAGGCCGGGGCGCCTGAAGAGATCATGTATGTGAGCAAGCCCCACATTGGGACCTTTCGCCTGGTCAAGATGGTGGAACAGATGCGCGAGAACATCATCGCCCTGGGCGGCGAATACCGCTTCTCCAGCAAGGTCACCGATATTACGGTCGAAGGCGAAGGCGCGACGCGCCAGATCCGCGGCGTGACCCTGGCCGACGGCACCCACATTGCCAGCCGCCACGTGGTGCTGGCCATTGGCCACAGCGCGCGCGACACGTTCGAGATGCTGCATGCGCGCGGGGTATATGTGGAAGCGAAGCCCTTCTCCATCGGCTTTCGGGTCGAGCACCCGCAGTCGCTCATCGACACCTGCCGTTTCGGCCCCAACGCCGGCAACAAGATTTTGGGCGCGGCCGACTACAAGCTGGTGCACCATGCCAGCAATGGCCGCTCGGTCTACAGTTTTTGCATGTGCCCTGGCGGCACCGTGGTCTCGGCCGCGTCCGAGCCGGGTCGCGTGGTCACCAACGGCATGAGCCAGTATTCACGCAACGAGCGTAACGCCAACAGCGCCATCGTGGTGGGCATCACGCCGGCGGACTATCCTGGCCATCCGCTGGCCGGCATCGCCTTGCAGCGCCAGCTCGAAGAAGGCGCGTTTGCCTTGGGTGGCAGCAATTACGACGCGCCTGGCCAATTGATGGGCGACTTTGTCCAGGGCCGCGCCTCCAGCGCCTTGGGCTCGGTGATCCCCTCGCTCAAGCCGGCCGTGCACCTGACCGACCTGGCCACGGCGCTGCCCGAGTATGCCATCGTGGCGCTGCGCGAAGCCTTCCCGGCCTTCGACAAGCAGATCAAGGGTTATTACAAGCACGACGCGCTGCTGACCGGCGTGGAGACGCGCACTTCCTCGCCCATCCGCATCAAGCGCAACGATGTTGACCTGCAGAGCCTGAACACGCGCGGGCTGTTCCCGGCCGGCGAAGGGGCAGGTTACGCGGGCGGCATCCTCTCGGCCGCGGTCGATGGCATCAAGGTCGCTGAAGCGGTGGCCAAGGCCATGGCCGCCGCTTGAGAAGGCTTACAGCCAGCCTGATTTGCGGAAGCGGTAATATAAATAGCCGCACAGGCCAAACATGAAGGTCAGCGCACCGGGGTAGCCCCAGTGCGATTTCAGTTCCGGCATGTTCTCGAAGTTCATGCCCCACACGCCGGCAAACGCGGTAAATACCCCGAAGATGGCGGCCCAGGCGGCCAGGCGCTTGTTCACCTCACCCTCGTCGATGGTCACCATCGACAGATTGACCTGGATGGCCGTACTGATGGTCTCGCGAATGGTATCGATGGAAGCATTGATACGCTGCAGGTGGTCGTGTACGTCGCGGAAGTAATCCTGGGTGCCGGCACAAAAGCGCGGCACCCTGCCCCCATGCAGCTTGCCCAGGGCGTCCAGCAGCGGCGCCACCGCGTGGCGCAGCACCAGGGCCTTGCGCTTGATTTCATAGAGCTGCTCGATGTTGTCGCGCTGTGAACCCTTGATGAAGATACGCTCCTCGATTTTTTCCAGTTCCGCCTCGAGCATCTCGATGACGGGAAAATAGCGGTCCACCACCGCGTCCATGAGCGCATAGAGCACGAAGGACGAACCCATGGTCAGCAGGTGCGGCTCGTGTTCGGCGCGCGCGCGCACGCCCAGAAAGCCCAGGCGCACGTCGTTGCGCACCGAGAGCACGTAGTTTTGCGCCACGAAGATATCGAGTTCGCCCGTATGCAAGCGGTCGCCATCAAGTTCCACCGTGCGCACCACCACAAACAGCGAGTCGCCGTATTCTTCGACCTTGGGGCGCTGGTTGCCGCGGCGCGCGTCTTCCACCGCCAGTTCGTGCAGGCCGAACTCCTCCTGCATCACGGACAACTCGCTCGCCTCCGGGTCGGCCAGCGCCACCCACACGAAGCAATCAGGTATCTGGATGTAGTCGCTGATCGCCTCGACGGAGATATCGGCCAGCTTCTTGCCCTCTTGGTAGGCGACGCAATTGATCAACATACGGGTACAGCTCCATGAGAAAAGTGACGCCGTGCGCGTCAGGGCGAAGCTTACACCAGCGCCTGGCCACTTTGCTATTCTCCACCGCCATTCATGGCTATACTGGGGCCTTCGTCGCTACGGGATCACCATGAACAAACTGCTTCTGGCGCTTGCCGCCACCGCCCTTGTCGGCTGCGCCGCCCCGCAACAGGAACGTGCGACCGGCATTGCGGCCACCCCTATCCATGATCTCAATATCGCCAACACGCCGATTCCGCCGCTGCTGCTGCAAGCGAAGGCTGCGCCCTACGCGCTGCCGACCGACCGCCAGTGCCCTGCCCTGCAGGCGGCTGTGGTGCAGCTAGATGAAGTGCTCGGCCCCGACCTCGATGCGCCGGATCCGACCACCGACGAAGGCACGGGTGCGAAGGCGTCGGCAGCGGTGGGCAATGCGGCCATGGGCGCGGTGCAGCGCACGGTCGAAGGGGCGATTCCGTTTCGGGGTTGGGTACGCAAATTGAGCGGCGCCGAGCGCCACTCGCGTGAAGTGGCCGCCGCCATCACGGCAGGCACCGTGCGCCGCAGCTTCCTCAAGGGCCTGGCCGCCGGTCACGCCTGCGCGCCCATGCCGATGAAGGTCGCCAGCAGCGCCAACTAGCTGCGCGCGCAGGACGGGGCTTATTCGTCCTTGGCGCCAGCGATCCCCAGTTCGGCGATCTTGCGGGTGATGGTATTGCGCCCTATGCCCAGGCGCACCGCCGCGTCGTTCTTGCGCCCGTGGGTGTGCTTGAGGGCAGTCTTGATCAGGGCCGATTCGAATTCGCGTCCCAGCACATCCATCACATCCGACTGGCCGGCCGCCAACATGCCGGCCGCCTGCAATTCCAGCAGGCCTATCCAGCCGCCAGCAGCACCCAGCGCAGCGCCAGACATGCCGGCAGCAGGCGCACTGGCCTGGGCCAATCCATGCTCGCCCATGGCGGGTGGCGCGGCAAACTCGGGCGCATGCTCCTGGCCCTGGGTCAGTTCCAGCGGCATGTCCTTCACTTCCACCGTCTGGCCGGGCGCCATCACGGTAATCCAGTTGCACAGGTTTTCCAGCTGACGCACATTGCCAGGCAAGTCCAGGCTG
>JBJMVX010000072.1:0-40111 GCA_045810445.1 Massilia sp. | reverse complement strand
TGCAGACCATGCCGAGGGAGTCGCCGATCAACAGCACTTCCACGCCGCAGCGGTCCATGAGGCTGGCGAAGCTGGCGTCGTAGCAGGTCAGCATGGTGATCTTGTTGCCGGCTGCCTTCATCGCGTTGATCGACGGGATGGTCACGGCCTTGGTGACAGGTGGTTTCAAAGGCGCTGGAGCATCCCCGCCCGCCATGTCCTTGCCTTGCAGGTATCCGCTCATGATTGGTCCTTTGATATCAAATAAAATGAAGACCGCGCTAGTGTAATGCGAACCGGGGGAATGTGCAGGGATGGGTGTGGAGGGGGAGCTCTAAGAGCGAAATCATGCGTCACCAACCCGTGAAACATGCGTCAACAACCCGTGAATCATGCGTCACCCACCCACTGTCCTTGCGAAAGCGAGGACCCATATTACGTTCGCGCATTGAAGAAATTTTTCTCAGCCCACAGGGGTTATGGGTCCTCGCTTTCGCAAGGACAGTGGGGGGGGAAATCAGCTGCGGAAAATGAAGTACACCGCGCCCACCAGGCACAATCCCGCCCACACAAAATCAAGCTTGAACGGCTGGTTCATGTAAATCATCGCAAACGGCACAAACACGGTCAGCGTGATCGCTTCCTGCATGATCTTCAACTGCGCGAGGCTGAAATGGGTGTAGCCAATCCGGTTTGCCGGCACCTGCAGCAGATACTCGAACAGCGCAATTCCCCAACTGGCAATCGCCGCATACCACCACACCCGATTCGACATGCTTTTCAGGTGGCCGTACCAGGCAATGGTCATGAACACGTTCGAGAGCGTCAACAGCCCCACGGTTTGAACGACGACAGGAATTTGCATCTCAATCTACCTTGCTGATGTCCTGGTCCGCCACTGCGGCCAGGAAGTGAACGGCCGGACCGAGGCCGGGAATGACAATATCGGGGGCAATGTCCAAGAGCGGCACCAGCACAAAGGCGCGCTCCTGCATGCGTGAGTGCGGTACGTGCAGCGACGGCAGTTTGATCTCTTGATCGCCGTAGAGAAGAATATCCAGGTCCAGCGTACGGGGCGCATTGCGGTAAGGCCGCTCGCGCCCGTGCGCCAGTTCGATTGCATGCAGCGCCGCCAGCAAGGCACTGGCGTCCAGCGTGGTGTCAATGCAGGCCACGGCATTGATGTAGTCGTCGCCCGAAGAATCAATGGGCGCCGTGCGGTACTTTGCTGAATTTGTCAGCAGGCGGCTATGCGGCATGGTCGCCAGACGCACTAGCGCGTCGTCGACGTTGGCCCTGGCATCGCCCAGATTGGCGCCGATGCCGATGTAGGCGATCATTCCTCGCTGGTGCTGCCGGTAACAGGGGCGCCGCCTTCGGCGCCGCTCTTGCGCGGACCACGGCGCGGTGGCCGCTTGCGCTTCGGTCCCGAGGGCGAAGCCGTCGCTGTGGTCAACAGCTGTTCGCGGGTGACGGCGTCGCCTTCATAAAACGCAGTCCACCATTCGCCAATGTCCATGTCGATTTCACCGGATTCGCAGCGCAGCAGCAGGAAGTCGTAGCCGGCCCTAAAGCGCAGGTGTTCGAGCAGCTTGTACGGGGCCTTGCCATTGCGCCGTTCAAAGCGCGGCTGCATCGACCAGATGTCGCGCATGTCCGATCCGATCTTGCGCTGCAGTGCCAATTTTTCGGTCTGCGATTCAAGCACGTCATCGGCTGCCAAATGCAAGGCTGGAATCGGCGACTCGCCCGCAGCGCGGTAGGCAGTCCACTTCTCCACCACCTGGTGCCACAGCAGCGAGGCAAACAGGAAGCCGGGCGAGACACCCTTGCCGGCCTTGATGCGGTTGTCGGTGGACTCCAGCGCCAGGGTGACGAACTTCATGCCGATCGGCTGCTCCAGCACCACGTCCAGCAGCGGCAGCAGACCGTGATGCAAGCCTTCCTTGCGCAGCTGCTGCAGGCAGGCCAGCGCATGGCCGCTCATGAGCAGCTTCAGCATTTCATCGAACACGCGCGCAGCGGGCACGTTGTTGATCAGGGGCGCCATGACCGCGATGGGCTCACGCGTGTGCGGCTCGATATCGAACTGCAGCTTGGCGGCGAAGCGCACCACGCGCAGCATGCGCACCGGGTCTTCGCGGTAGCGCGCTTCGGGCTGGCCGATGATGCGCAGGATTTTGTTTTTGATGTCGGCGATGCCGCCGTGGTAGTCCAGCACTTCCTGGGTCGCCGGGTCGTAGTACATGGCGTTGATGGTGAAGTCGCGCCGCATCGCGTCTTCATGCTGGGGGCCGAAATTATTGTCGCGCAGGACGCGCCCATGTTCATCCTTGGGCGCACTCGCTTCGCCGGCGCCGCGGAAGGTCGTCACTTCCAGCAAGTCCTGGCCAAACATCACGTGCACGATCTGGAAGCGCTTGCCAATGATGAAGGCGCGCCGAAACAGCCGTTTGACCTGCTCGGGCGTGGCGTTGGTGGCAATGTCGAAGTCCTTCGGTTTCACCCCCAGCAGCAGGTCGCGCACCGCGCCGCCCACCACGAAGGCCTTGAAGCCGGCTTCCTGCAGCGAGGAGGTGACGCGGATCGCGTTCGAGGACAGAAGCTTGGGGTCGATCCCGTGTTCAGCTGCAGTCAGTACGACCGGTTCCGTCAGGTCGCGTACCGGCTGCTTCTCTTTGACACCTAGGAATTTGCGGATGAATTTTTTAATCATTGAATAAATGGAGTAAAGGCCAGCCAAGGCTCGCTGCATGGGATGCCAGTGCAGCGTTCGGGTTGGTCGCGACGGGGTGGGTGACGACGGAGAGGAGGGGGATATCGTTGTGCGAATCGCTGTAGAAGTGGCTACTGCCAAAGCCGGCGAGCGGGGTGCCAATTTGCTCAAGCCAGGCGTGGGTATGCGTCACTTTGCCGGGGCCCGAGGTGGGCACGCCCAGCAGCTTGCCGGTCAGGTTGCCATGCTCGTCTTCCTCTGGCACGGCAGCGATCAGGTGCGCCACGCCCAATGCCTTGGCGATGGGAGCGGTGACGAAGCGGTTGGTGGCGGTGATGATGCACACCAGGTCACCGGCATCCTGGTGGCGCTGCAGCAGTTCGCGCGCGGCCGGCAGGATGGCGGGGGTGATCACTTCGTCCATGAAGCGCTGGTGCATGGCGTCGAGCTGGGCGCGGGGAAAGCGCGCCAGGGTGCCCAGGGCGAATTCCAGGTATTGAACGGGGTCCAGGGTGCCGGCCTGGTATTGAGCGAAAAAGGCGTCGTTGGCAGCTTTGAAGGCGACCGGGTCGACGGCCCCGATGCGGACTAAAAACTGGCCCCATTCGTAATCCGAGTCGATCGGCAGCAGGGTGTGGTCTAAATCAAACAGGGCCAGGTTGTTCATTCTTTGGAGTCCGCCTGGGGGTGAGTCAATAGCAGGTCACGCAGCAGCGGTAGCGTCACCGGGCGCTGGGTTTCGAGAGAATACTGATCGAGTGCGTCTAGCATCGTCGACAGGGAGCGCATGTCGCGCTTGAAATGGGACAGCAGGTAGGGTAACACGCTAGGCGAGAGCGTCAAACCACGCGCTTCGGCCGCATGCGTGAGCGCAGCGATCTTTTCTTCGTCCGACAGGCCATGGATCTGGTAGATCAGGCCCCAGCCCATGCGCGTGCGCAGGTCTTCGCGCACCGGCAGCACGGCCGGCGGCACCGGGCCGGTGCTGACCATGTAGGCGCCATGTTCGCGAATCTGGTTGAACAGGGCGAAGGCATTGATCTGGGCTTCGGCCGAGAGCTGGTCGCAGTCGTCGAGCAGGTAGAGCGAGACCTCGGGCGTGTAGACAAAGTGCTCGTCCGGGCTGTCCGGACCAATGTAGCGCGCGCTGGCGGTAGCGGCCAGGCCTTGCAGCAGATGGGTCTTGCCGGCCGCGCTTTCGCCCCACAGGTAGGCGAAGTGCTCACGGGATGTACGTTCGGCGAACAGATGCATCAGATGCGCCAATTCGGCGTTCTGCCCGACTTCGAAAGTGTCCAGACTGCGTAATTGTTCCGCGCCCAGGTCAAGTACCAGCTGTTTCATGATCTAGGCATTATAGAAGCTGCTGCGCAAATAACTGTGGCGCAGGTGACGGAAGGCCACCATCAGCACGGCGGACGCCGGCAGCGCCAGCAGCACGCCCACGAAGCCGAACAACTGGCCAAAGGCGAGCAGGGCGAAGATGACGGTCAGGGCGTTCAAGCCGATGCGCTCGCCCACCAGGCGCGGCGTGAGGAAAAAGCCCTCCAACACCTGGCCCACCCCATACACGGCGCCCACCACGGCCAGGCCATACCAGCCCGGGAACTGCAGCACGGCGGCCACCAGGGCCAGCGCCAGGCCCACGCCAAAGCCGATATAGGGAATGAAGACCAAGAGGCCCGTGATGATCCCCACCGGCAGCGCCACGTCCAGGCCGGCAGCCGAGAGGGCAATCGAGTAGTACAGGGCCAGCACCAGCATCACCAGCAACTGGCCACGCAGGTACTGGGCCAGCAGCACGTCCACTTCACGCGCCATGCCGACGGTCTGCACCACGTAGCGGCGCGGCAGGGCCACGGCGATATTGCGCAGGATGCGGTGCCAGTCGAGCAGCATATAGAACAGCACCACCGGCACCAAGGTCATGGTGACGATGGAGCCAAGCACGGCGCCGCCGCCCACGCGGGCCGAGGTCAGCACCGTGGCCCAGATTTCTTCGCCACTGCTGGCCAACTGCTGGGTGAAGATTTTCTTGATGCCTTCCAGGTCCAGCTGCACATGGATGCCCATATCGTGCAGGCGCGGCGCGAGCATGGTGTTCAGTTTGAACAGAAACAGGGGAATTTGCGCCTGCAGCAGCACCACTTCCTTTTGCAGTACCGGGATGACAATGAGGACCAGGGCCAGGAGCGCCGACAGGAAGACCGTCATCACCAGCACCACGGCCGCGCTGCGCGGCACGGTGTAGCGGCCCAGGCGCCACTGGTCGAGCCGGTCGACTGCGCCATTGAGCGCGTAGGCCAGGATGGCCGCAGCCACGAAGGGCGGCATGATGGGCGAGAGCGCGTACAACAGCACCAGAAATGCCAGCCAGAGCGACAGCCAGAAGGCGGTTTGTTTCTGCTCCGGGGTCAGGGAAAATGGCATGTAGTTTGTTGTAATGTGGGTTAAATCGGCTTAGTACGGGCCATTTTGATAAAATAGCGGATTGACCAGTTTTGCGCCGTTTATGGCCCGAATCGGTTCACCGCCTTCTATTTTACCGCCTCCGCTGCCAATTACACCATGAGCCAACCTTCTAATGTTTCCCTCTCCTACCGCGATGCCGGTGTCGATATCGATGCCGGCGACGCCCTGGTCGAAGCGATCAAGCCGTTTGCCAAGCGCACCATGCGTGAAGGCGTCATGGGCGGCATCGGCGGTTTTGGCGCCCTGTTCGAGATTTCCAAGAAATTCAAGGAGCCGGTGCTGGTGTCCGGCACCGACGGCGTGGGCACCAAGCTCAAGCTCGCGTTCGAGCTGAACCGCCACGATACGGTGGGCATCGATCTGGTGGCCATGAGCGTGAACGACATCCTGGTGCAGGGCGCCGAGCCCCTGTTCTTCCTCGACTATTTCGCCTGCGGCAAGCTGGACGTGCCGACCGCCACTGCCGTCGTCAAGGGCATTGCCCAGGGTTGCGAGCAGGCCGGTTGCGCCCTGATCGGCGGCGAAACGGCGGAAATGCCCTCCATGTACCCCGCTGGCGAATACGACCTGGCCGGTTTTGCGGTCGGCGCTGTGGAAAAATCGAAAATCATCGACGGCACCAAAATCTGCCCGGGCGACGTGGTGCTGGGCCTGGCCTCCTCGGGCGCCCACTCGAACGGGTATTCGCTGGTGCGCAAGATCATCGAGGTGGCCAAGCCGGACCTGGAAGGCGACTTCCATGGTCGCAAACTGTCCGACGTGCTGATGGAGCCAACCCGTATTTACGTCAAGCCGCTGCTGGCGCTGATGGAAGCGATGGAAGTGAAGGGCATGGTCCACATCACCGGCGGTGGCCTGGTGGAAAACGTGCCGCGCGTGCTGCAGCCTGGCTTGACCGCCGTGCTCGACGCCAAGTCCTGGACCATGCCGCCGCTGTTCCAGTGGCTGCAACAGCATGGCAATGTGGCCGACGCTGAAATGCACCGCGTCTTCAATTGCGGTATCGGCATGATCGTCATCGTGTCCAAGGAAAACGCGGACGCCGCCTTTGCCCAACTGGCAGCAGCCGGCGAAACCGTCTCGCGCATCGGCACCATCCGCGCGCGCGTGGGCGACGAGCACCAAACCATCGTCCAGTAACAAGCATGGGCCGGTGGACGCAGACGGTCACCGATCTCCAGGCGCTGGCGCTGCTGTACGGCAGCGTCGGCAATGTTTCCGTCACCAAGGAAGTGGCTTATCTGCACCCGGCCTACCAGGCCCTGATTGCCGCTTCGCCCTTTGCCGTGTTAGCCACCAGCGGCCCTGAGGGCCTCGATGCCTCACCGCGCGGCGACGCGCCCGGCTTCGTGGTGGTGGAAGATGCGCACACGCTGCTCCTGCCCGACCGCCGTGGCAACAACCGCCTCGACAGCCTGCGCAATATCCTGAGCGACCCCCGTGTGGCCCTGCTGTTCCTCATCCCCGGCCACGCTGAAACCCTGCGCGTGAACGGGCGCGCCACCATCGTCACCGATCCCGACTTGCTCGAGCGTTTAGCGGTCGACGGCAAGCGCCCCGCCAGCGTGCTGGCAATCGACGTCGACACGGTGTACTTCCAGTGCGGGCGCGCCATCCTGCGCTCGCACCTATGGGATGGCGCCCGGCCCGATGCGCCCTTGCCCAGCGCTGGCCAGATTCTGGCTGCACTGAGCGGCGACGCCATCGATGGCGTCGCCTACGACCAGGCCTTGCCGGCCCGCCAGCGCGACACGCTTTACTGAGGCGCGTGCTCGCCGATATTGCGGTCCAAGAATTTTTCGACCTTGCTCCAGAAATCGATCTTGTTCTTGGTCAGCAGCCAGCCGTGGCCTTCTTCCGGATACACCGTCCACTCCACGTCAGGGTTGGTCTTTTTCACCGCTGCGTAGAACTGGTTGCCGTGGTAGAGCGGCACGCGCTTGTCCGAGCCGCCGTAGGCTAGCAACAGCGGCTGCTTGATGCGGGCCGCCTGGGCCAGGGGTGAGGTGGCGGTCCATTGGGCCGCATCCTTGACCGGATCACCCACCAGTTGCGGCATGCCGTACTTCAGGTAGCGGTCCGGCAAGTCGCTCTCGTAACTCCAGTGCCCGGTGTAGAGCAGGTTGATGTCGGTCACGCCCACCCATTCCACGCCACACTTGTACAGGTCAGGATCGTTGACCAGGCCCATCAAGGTGGCATAGCCGCCATAGCTGGCGCCCGCGATACAGATGCGCTTGGGGTCGACCAGGCCCTGGGCGATGGCCCATTTGGTGCCGTCGGCGATATCGTTCTGCATGGCCAGGCCCCATTGCTTCCAGCCAGCCTTGAAATGGCGGTGACCCAGGCCGGTGGTGCCGCGGTAGGAAGGTTCGAGCACCGCATAGCCGCGCGAGGCCAGGAACTGCGATTGGGAATTCCAGCCCCAGGTGCTGCCGCGCACATAGGGGCCGCCGTGCACCAGCACCACCAGCGGCAGCTTGCCGTGGGCGCCGGCCGGTGTGGTCAACAGCGCTGGAATGTCCATGCCGTCGCGCGCCTTGTAGTGCACCGTTTCCTGGTGCCCCATCTGCTCGGGATGGATGTCGGGATGGGAGTCGCCCACCTTGGTGAAGGCATGGGTCTGCTTGTTATACAGCAGGAAGGACTTGGGGCGGGTATCCGAATACGATTCGACCAGCACCCATGGGGTGACGGAGCGGCTGGGCACGGAAATGAGGTTCACCGTGCTGTCGAGCTTCTGGTCGATTTCCTGCTGCAAAGCCTTCATGCCCTGGTCGAACCAGATCGTGCTGTCGGCATCGGTGACCATGCGCACGCCCAGCAGCTTGTTGCGGTCCATGATCAGCTTGCCGTTGAAATCGTAGTCGGGACTGCTTACCAGGGCCGGTTCGCGCACCTTGCCCGTTTCAATGTCGAAGGCGTACACGGCTGCCTTGTCCTTGCCGTGGGTCGCTTCCACGTACAGCGTGCCGTCGGGGCCGAATGCCAGCGGGGTCCAGGCGCCATGATTGCCGCCATACAGATTGGCCACCAGCAGCTCGCGCCAGGCGCCCGTGGCCGGATCGCGGTAATGCAGCGTTTCCTTGTCCTCGTCGAAGGACGTGGCCAGGCGCGGCTGGCCCAGGTTGTCCAGCAGCCATTGGGCGGTATTGCCGGGGCGTTCGACCCGCGTGGCGCGCCCGGTCACGGTGTCGAGCTGGAACAGATTATTGTCGTGTACCTGGTTGCCGCCGCCAAAGCTTGGGCTGGTGACGTAGATGCTGTCGCTATCCTGGGCGCCGATTTGGCGCATCAGGAAGGTGTTCCATGGCAGCAGCTTGTCGCGTCCATAGGTGGTGATGGTGGTGGCGCCGTGACTGCGGCGGTCGACCAGCTGCTTCATGCGACTGCCGTCAAAATCGGCGGCGTACAGGCCTGGCCCGTAGCGCAACTCGCCCACTGCCAGGGTGTTGTCGCCCGTGTCGAAGACCAGGCGCTGGTTGTTCACCCACTGGAAATTGCCGACATCGACGTTCGGGAAGCGGGCCGTGGAATACAGGGCGTTGGTGGCCAGGTCAATCACGGTCAAGCCATCGCGCTTGCCGGGGGCGCTGGTGATCACGGCAAGGTGCTTGCCGTCGGGGGAGAGGACGGCGCGGGTAAATTGGGCAGCCTCGAAAAAGCTGGCCAGGGGCGGACGGGCGGCGGGCACATCGGCTGCCTGGGCAGGGACGGCGAGGAAGCAGGTTGCCAGCAAAACGGCCACGGTCAGCGGGGCCAGGCGGGCGGGGGACATCGACATGCATACACTCCACAAAAGACGTGGCCGGAATTGGCCAAATGATAAGCCTAGCAGCTAGACAAGAGGGGCGCTAGTGCCTGCGCACGAAAAAAATGCCGCCTATGCACGGGGCATGGGCGGCATCGCTGTTCACGCGAACACTCAGGGCTTGAGGATCTTCGCAACCGGCGCCAGGCGTAGCCGATGCGCGTCCGGCAGAGCGCCGCCCAGCAGCGGGCGCAAATACTGGCGAAAGGCGTCGGTCACATCCGTGCCGCTCTCGCTGATGAAATGGTCTTCCATCACGCGCGTCTTGCCGGCCACTGCGCTCAAGTCCAGCAGCGGGTAGTCGACCGCATAGTCGCCCTTGCGCACGATGGCCACCGAGCCATTGCGCTCGCCCTGCAGTGCGTACTGAACCGCCTTCTCGCCCACCTCGCGCGCCTCGCGCTGGTCGACGTCGGACACGCAACCCAGGAAGGAGCGCTGCAGGTAACCGAAGGTGTCGCCGCGCACGCGCTTGATGCCCAGCTTGGCCTTGATTTCATCGCACAGCAGATCGGCCAGCGCGCCCGTGCCGGACAGTTGCACATTGCCGTGGGCATCGCGTTCGATTTCGCTTGCCAGCAGGCTGGCAATGGCGTTGCCTTCGGCATCGTGGATGCCCTCGGACACGGCAATCACGCAGCGCCCGTATTGCGCATAGGTGCGCTTGACGTCGGCCAGGAAATGCTCAAGCACGAAGGTGCGCTCGGGCAGGTAGATCAGGTGCGGTCCATCGTCAGGAAACTTCTTGCCCAGCGCCGCAGCAGCGGTCAGAAAACCCGCATGGCGGCCCATCACCACGCCCACGTACACGCCGGGCAGGGAAGCATTGTCCAGATTGGCGCCGGCAAAGGCCTGGGCCACGAAGCGCGCCGCCGAGGGAAAACCGGGCGTATGGTCGCTGCCGACCAGGTCGTTGTCGATGGTCTTGGGAATGTGCACGCAGCGCAGCGGATAGCCGGCCTTGGCAGCTTCTTCGCTGACGATGCGCACGGTGTCGGACGAGTCGTTGCCGCCAATGTAGAGAAAATGCGTGATGGCGTGCGCGCGCAGCACGGCAAAGATCGATTGGCAGTAGGCGATATCGGGCTTGTCGCGGGTGGAACCGAGCGCCGAGGAGGGCGTCGCTGCCACCAGCTCCAGGTTGGCGAAGGTTTCCTGGCTCAGGTCGACCAGGTCTTCATTGACGATGCCGCGCACGCCGTGCAGGGCGCCGTAGACGTGGGAGACGCGGGCGTGGCGCCGCGCTTCCTGCACCACCCCGACCAGCGACTGGTTGATGACAGCGGTGGGACCACCGCCTTGGGCCACCAGTATTTTTGCAGATGACATGCGCTTCTCTCCTCAAGGTAAGTAGGGCCAGGCCCCAGCTTACCTTGAATCGGCGTGCTTACGGCTGACCGATGTGCTTGTCGAGGAATTTTTCCACGCGCGTCCAGAAGTCGGCGCGGGTTTTTTCCAGACGCCAGCCATGACCCTCGTCGGGATACATGACCCATTCCACGTTCGGGTTGCTCGCCTTGACGGCCTTGTAGAACTTCTCGCCATGCACGGCGGGCACGCGGCGGTCGGCGCCACCATAGGCCAGCAGCAAAGGCTGCTTGAAACGCGCAGCCTGGGCCAGCGGCGAGGTCGCTTGCAACTGGGCCGCATCCTTGACCCGGTCGCCCACCAGTTCGGGCATGCCGTAGGTTTTCCAGTGCTCGCTCAAATCGCTGTCAAAGCGCCACTTGGTGTCGTACATCAATCCGATATCGGTCACGCCCAGCCAGTCGATGCCGCACTTGAACAGATCAGGATCGTTCAAGGTGCCCATCAAGGCTGCGTAGCCGCCATAACTGGCGCCGGCGATGCAGATGCGCTTGGGGTCGGCAATGCCCTTGGCGATGGCCCATTTGGCGCCGTCAGCCAGGTCGTTTTGCATGCCCAGGCCCCATTGCTTCCAGCCGGCGCGGTAATGCTTTTCGCCAAAGCCCTTACTGCCCCGAAATTCCGGTTCCAGCACCGCGTAGCCGCGCGAGGCGAGGAACTGGGCTTCCGGATTCCAGCCCCATTGGCCGCCGCGCACGAACGGCCCGCCATGGACCAGCACCACCATCGGCAAATTCTTGCCGGTCGAATTGGCGGGCAATGTCAACCAGCCTGGAATGTCCAGCCCGTCGCGCGCCTTGTAGCGCAGGGCGGTTTGGTGGCCCATCTGGGCCGGCTCGATTTTCGGCTTGGCATTGCCGATCTTGCGCCAGGCCTTGGTCTCGGTATTGAACAGCAGCCAGGTGCGCGGCGCCACGTCGGAATAGGTTTCCACCATGACCCAGGGGGTTTCTGCGCGCGCGCTCACGGTCAACAAATTGACGGTGGACGGCATCATGCCATCGACTTCCTTTTGCAAGGCCTGCATCTTGGCGTCGAACCACATGGTCGACTCGGCATCCGTGGTCAAACGCATGCCCAGGACCTTGTCCTTGCTGGTGATCAGTTCGCCGTCGAAATCATAGTCGCCCGTGCTGATGACCGGCTCGGCGCTGATCTTGCCGCTGGCCAGATCATAGGTATGCACGGCCTTCTTGTCCTTGCCGGCCTGGGTTTCCACGTACAGGGTGCCGTCGGGACCGAAGGCCAGGGGGAAAAACGCGCCCGCGCTGTTGCCATACACGGGAAAGCTGCCCAGCGCGCGCCATTCGCCGCTGGCCGGATCGCGGTAGTTGACGGTCTGGGTGTCCTTGATCACCGAGACGGCAATGCGCGGCTCGCCCTTGTGATCGAGCAGCCAGAACTGGGCGCCATCGGGACGCGGCACGATGGTGGAGCGACCGGTCAGGGTACTGAGGCGCTTGAGGTCGACAAAGCGCACATCGTCGCCGTCAAAGGTTGGCGCGCTCACGTACACGAACTCCGAATTTTGCATGCCCACCTGACGCACCAGGTAGTGATTCCAGGGCAGGGTGGTGCGCACGATCTTGCTGGCCCCGGCGTTGAACATGCCGCCATCGTCGTCGCGCTTGACCAATTGTTCGAACAGCGTGCCGTCGCGGTTGACCGCATACAGGCCAGGAGCGTGCCAGGTGTGTGCCTGGCCCACCTTGCGGTCCGTGGTGTCAAACACCAGGCGCTCGTCATTGACCCATTGAAAATGGTTGATGTCGTCTTCTGCAAAGCCGGCCGCGGCATTGGCGCCGCCTGACTCCAGATTGAACACAATCAGGCTCTCGCGCTTGCCGGGCATGGCGACCCGCACTGCCAGGAACTTGGCATTCGGGGACAACTGGGCAGCGCTGAACTGGGCATCGGCAAAGAAATGCTCGATGGGCGGACGCACTTGTTGTGCTTGCGCCGAGCTCATCGCGGCAGCAGCCAGGACGAACGCAGCCAAGGCCAGGCGGCGCAGCAGTGAATTTAACATCGGGAAACTTTCGTTGATAGGTTGAACTTAAAATAATAACATTTGTTCAACCAACCAACAAGCACTTCACTTGGGTGCGTCGGCGCCAATCTGGCGTGCCAGGAAGGCTTCGACCCGGGTCCAGAAATCGTAGCGGTTCTTCGGCAGCGTCCAGCCGTGGGCTTCCTCGTCGTAAATCACCATCTCGACCTTGTCATTGGTTTGCTGTACCGCGTCGCGGAACTTGCGCCCATGGTAGAGCGGCACGCGCTGGTCGACCGCGCCATAGGCCATCAGCAATGGCTGCTTGATGCGCGCCGCCTGTTCGATGGGCGAGGTGGCCTTGAACTGGGCCGCGTCCTTGACCGGGTCGCCAACCAGGGTGGGCATGCCGTACTTGCGGTAACCGTCGCTCATGTCCGAGGTGAAGCTCCAATGGCCGGAATGGAGCAGGGTGAGGTCGGTCACGCCCACCCATTCCACCCCGCATTTGTAGAGATCAGGATCATTGATCAGGCCCATCAGGGTGGCATAGCCGCCGTAACTGGCCCCCGCGATGCAGATGCGCTTGGGGTCGGCAATGCCCTGGGCGATGGCCCAGCGGGTGGCGTCGGCAATATCGTCCTGCATGGCCAGGCCCCATTGCTTCCAGCCGGCGCGGAAATAGGCGCTGCCATAGCCTGCACTGCCGCGAAACTCCGGCTGCAGCACGGCATAGCCGCGCGAGGCGAGAAATTGGTCATCGGCCTTCCAGCCCCATTCCGTGCCACGCACGTAGGGTCCGCCATGGACCAGCACCACCATGGGCAACTGCTTGCGCGCGCTGCCGTGGGGGAGCGTCAGCCAGGCCGGCACCATCCGTCCATCGCGCGCCTTGATGCGCACGAATTCCTGCTCGCCCATGGTGTCGGGATCGATGCCAGGATGGGTCTCGCCGACCGGATTGAGCTTGCCGGTGCTGGTGTTGTACAAGCTGTATTTGTAGGGCTGGCGGTCGGAATACGAGGCCACCAGCACCAGCGGCAGGGCAGCGCGGGCGGCAGGCTCGAGCAGATTGATGGTGTTGGGCAGCAGGGCGTCCACCGCCGCCTGGTTGGCCTTCATCTTCTCGTCGAACCACAGGATGGCCTTGGCATCGCTGGTATAGCGGATGCCCAGCAGCTTGTTGTCGGCAATGATCAGGCGCCCTGAAAAATCAAAGCCCTTGAGCGCCATCACCGGCTTTGGCGAGAGCGTCCCGGTCTTGACATCGACCGTGTACAAGGCCGCCAGATCGTGGCCGCCGTAGGCAACCGCGTACAGGGCGCCATCGGGCGCAAAACCGAGGGGCGTGAAGCTGCCACGTCCGCCCAGGTAGCCGTCAAATTCGATCAGCTTGCGCCAGGCACCGGTCGCCGGGTCAAGATACTGCACCGTTTCCACGTTTTGTTCCAGTGTTGTTGTCAGGCGCGGCTGGCCCTGGGCGTCCAGCATCCAGTAGCCGACCTTCCCGGGACGCACCACCGTGCTGGCGCGGCCGGTCACCGTGTCCAACTTGACCAGGTTGACGAAGTCGGAACGGCCATCTTCCCCGAAGTGCGGACTGCGCACATAGATGGCGTCGCTATCCTGGGCGCCGTGCTGTCCGAGGACGTAGTGGTTGAAGGGCAAGATGGTGCGGGCAATGGCGTGGTTGGCGCTGTAGGTGCCAATGACGTCAACCAATTGTTTGAAGTTACTGCCATCGCGGTTGACCGCATACAGGCCAGGCCCGGTCACTTCGTCGCCAGGGCCGAGCTGCTTGTCGTGCGAATTGAATACCAGGCGCTCGTTGTTGACCCAGTCAACGTCGCCGATATCGGCTGCCGAAAACGCGGCCACCACCTTGATGGAATTGTTGACCAGGTCGACCACCGCCAGGCGGTCGCGCTTGCCCGCCCCGGACACCACCACGGCCAGCGATTTGGCGTCGGGCGCCAGGATGGCATCGCTGAACGCAGGATTGTCGAAGAAGCTTTGCACTGGCGGCGGCGCAGGTTCGGCAGCGCTGGCGGGGCCTGCCAGCGCTGCCAGCGTTGCCAGCGTTGCAAAGAGTGGCGCGCCGCGGCGCAGGGACGGGAGAACAGTCTGGTACATGGTAAGTGTCCGTGGAAGTGTCATTATTGGGGAGCGCGAATATGGTCGATCAGGCCCAGCGTGCTGGGAGGCGGGGGGCGGGTGGCAAGGCTGACCAGCACCAGGACCGCCATGCCCGTGGGGACGCCAAACACGCCGGCGGAAATGGGTGCAATCGACCACCATTGCGCCCCCGCGCCGGCGCCCAGCACGGGATGGGTATGGAGCATGTAGTAGCAGCACATGAGAAAGCCGCTGGCCATGCCGGCCAGCGCCCCGGCGTGATTGGCGCGCTTCCAGAACACGCCCAGCACCAGGGCTGGAAACAGCGTCGAGGCGGCCAGGGAAAAGGCGGCGCCCACCAGCGAGAGAATATCGGCCGGCTTTTGCGAGGCCGCGTAGGCCGCGATGAAGGCCACACCGAGCAGCAACAGCTTGGAAATGGTGACCCGTTTCTGGGTCGAGGCTGCCGGGTCGACCACCTTGTAATAGATGTCGTGCGAGAGTGCATTGGAAATGGCCAGCAGCAGGCCATCGGCAGTCGATAGCGCGGCCGCCAGGCCGCCCGCTGCCACCAGGCCCGAGATCACATAGGGCATGCCCCCAATTTCCGGCGTGGCCAGCACCAGCACGTCGCCATCGATGGCAATTTCTGCCAATTGCACGATGCCGTCGCCATTGATGTCGACCACGCTGATCAGGGGCGCCACCTTGTCCACATTGGCCCAGTAGGAAATCCAGCTGGGCAGTTTGGCAAACTCGCTGCCGACCAGGGTGGTGTACAGATCGAACTTGACCAGCACCGCCAGGGCGGGAATTGTCAGGTAAATGAGCAGGATGAAAAACAGGGTCCAGAACACCGAGGTGCGGGTTTGCGCGACGCTGGGCGTGGTGTAGGAACGCATCAGGATATGGGGCAGGGCAGCCGTGCCCAGCATCAGGCACAGCACCAGCGCAAGAAAATTATTGCGCCGCACGTCAGACTGGGCCGGCGTGTCGGCGGCAAACGGCGTGGCGTGCGCTTCGGGCGGGCGCGCTCGGGCCAGGTTGGCGTCGCGCTGCTGCTGCCAGGCGCGCGCCGCTTCCTCGGGCGACTTCGGGTAGGCAATCAGGGCCCGTTCGGCGGCGCGAATCTCGCGCAGGGTGGCATTGTGGGTGCGCATGGCGTCCAGTTGTTGCTGCACGGCGTTGCGCCCGCTTTCCCAGGACCCGGGCAGCGCTTGCAGGCGCGCCGACAATTGGGCGGCACGGGCCTGGAACACGGCGCGTACCTGCAGCTCTTTCGGATCGCGCGCGAGCTGCGTTTCGCGCTCTGCCAGCTTGGGCAACAGGCTGCCGTAGGCCACTTGCGGCAGCGGATTGTCCGTGTACTTGAGCGAGAGCCACAGGGTGGGAATGAGGAAGGCGACCAGGATGATCAGGTATTGCGCGACCTGGGTCCAGGTGATGGCGCGCATGCCACCGAGGAAAGAGCACACCAGGATGCTGGCCAAGCCCAGGAAAATGCCGACCGAAAAATCCACCCCGGTAAAGCGCGAGGCGATCAGGCCCACCGCGTAAATTTGCGCGACCACGTAGGTGAAGGACACGATGATGGTGGCAGCGACCGCCATCACCCTGACCGGCCCGCCGCGCCCGCCGGCCCCGCCGCCGTAGCGCGCGGCCAGAAAGTCGGGGATGGTGTACTGGGCAAAGCGGCGCAGATAGGGCGCGATCAGGAGCGCCACCAGGCAGTAGCCCCCAGTCCAGCCCATGATGTAGGCCAGGCCGTCAAAGCCATGCAGATACAGGCCGCCAGCCAGGCTGATGAAACTGGCTGCGGAAATCCAGTCGGCAGCCGTGGCCATGCCATTGAAAAAGGCCGGCACGCGCCGCCCCGCCACATAGTATTCCGAGACGTTCGAGGTGCGGCTGATCACGCCGATGATGGCGTACAGGGCGATGGTGGCAAACATGAACAGATAGCCTATCCACACGCGGGGCATGCCTTCGCGTTCGAGGATGGCCAGCGAGGCCAGGAAGGCGACGAACACGGCGCCGAACCACAGGTAGTAGCGCGCCAGGCGGGCAAAATACGCGCTCAAGCCTGCTCCCCCAGTTGGCGCGCAAAACGGCGGTCGATGGCGTGCATCGCCAGCGCATAGCCGCCCAGGATGGCCAGGAAGACCAGTTGCGCACCCTGGGCTGCCAGATAGAACGAGAGCGGCCAGCCGCCCACCTGGAGCGAGGCGAGCTGGCGCGCAAAGAACACGGTGCCCACGCTGGTTGCCAGCCAGACGAGCAGCAGCACCATGGTCAGGCGCCGCGTACGGCGCCAGTGGTCGGCGCGCGCGCCCAGCAGGACGCTGCGGCGGGCGGCTGCCTGCGCGTCCTCGTGCGCTGGTGGGGAAGCGCTCATCATGACAGGTCCTCGGTGGTGGTCGGCGGGGGAAAGCTGAGGCGAAACAGGCAGCCGGGCGCGCCATTGCTAAAGCTGCGCGGATTGGCAAACAGATCGATCTCGGCGCCGTGCTGCTGGGCGATTTCGCGCACGATGGCCAGCCCCAGTCCGCTACCGGGGGCGCTGTTGTCGAGGATGCGGTAAAAGCGCTCGAACACGTGGGCCCGTTCGGCGGCAGGAATGCCCGGTCCCGTGTCCTCCACTTCCAGGATCGCGCGTCCGGCGTCGCTGCGCACGCGCACTGTCACGCTGCCGCCCGGCGGGGTATAGCGCAGGGCATTGTCGATCAGGTTAGAGAGCAGTTCGCGCAGCATCAGGGCATTGCCCAGCACCAGCACGGGTGTCTCTTCGCGCTCCAGGCCGAGGTCGATGCGGCGCCCAAACGAGGCCTGGACCCAGTCATGCACGGTGCCGCGTGCCAGTTCGTCCAGGTCCACCGTGGCCGGCGTCGCCCCGGCCTGGGGCTGGTTTTCCGCGCGCGCCAGGGCCAGCAACTGGTTGACCAGGCGGGTGGCCGCTTCGGAACTGGTGGCCAGTTGTTCCAGCGAACGCCGGATTTCCTCGGGTTCGCGCTGGCGCAGCGCCAGTTCGGACTGCATGCGCATGCCCGCCAGCGGCGTCTTCATCTGGTGCGCCGCATCGGCAATGAAGCGCTGCTGCATGGCGATGGTATGGGCCAGGCGCGCCAGCATGTCGTTGAGCGAGCCCACCAGGGGCGAAATTTCCTCGGGCACCTGGTGGGTCGCAATGGGCGAGAGATCATCGGGTCGGCGCGCCCGTATGCGCTCCTGCAACTGGGCCAGGGGCGAGAGGCCGCGCGTGAGGGCAAACCAGACCAGGGCCAGCACGATGGGCAGGATGATGAATTGGGGCAGGATCACGCCCTTGATGATTTCGTTGGCCAACTGGGCGCGCTTGTCGAGCGTCTCGCCCACCTGCACCAGGGCCAGGGTGGGCTCCTCCGGATGGGCGCTCGGCAGGTCCAGATTGACATAGGAAAAGGCAATGCGCACGGGGCTGCCGTGCATGACGTCGTTGCGAAAGTGCACCCGTCCGCTGCGGTAGCGCTCGGGGTCGGCGGGCTGGGGCAGGTCGCGGTCGCCATCGACCAGGGCGTGGGCCGGGCCGGCAATCTGGAAATACACCGTGTCCACATCGTCCGCGCGCAGCAGGTCGCGCGCACTGCCGGGCAAGCGCGACTGCACCTTGCCATCGACGGCACGCACCTGTTGCCCCAGCACGGTCACGCTGTCTTCCAGCGCATGGTCAAAAGGTTGGTTGGCGATGCTCTTGGCCACCAGGTAGGTGATGGCAATGCTCATCGGCCAGAGCAGCAGGAGCGGGGCCAGCATCCAGTCCAGGATTTCGCCAAACAGCGAGTGCTGGATGTTTTCTTCCGATTCGGCAGCCGGCGGCACGTACAGCAGATCCGGGGCCGGCAGCGCGCTCGCCTCGACCAGACCGGTGTCGCGTTCGTTCACTGGGCTTGCTCGCCCGGCGTGGCGCTGGCGGGCGCATATTTTTCCAGGCAGTAGCCCAGGCCACGCACGGTGGCAATACGCACGCCGCCAGCCTCGAGCTTCTTGCGCAGCCGGTGCACATACACTTCAATGGCATTGTTGGACACTTCATCGCCCCATTCGCACAGATGGTCGACCAGTTGTTCCTTCGAGACCAGGCGGCCCACGCGCGCCAGCAGAATTTCCAGCAAGCCCAGTTCGCGCGCCGACAGGTCCAGCATCTGCTCGTCGATATAAGCACTGCGCCCCACCTGGTCGTACACCAGCGGGCCGTGGCGCACCACGGTGGCGCCGCCGCCGGCGCCGCGCCGGGTCAGCGCGCGCACCCGCGCCTCCAGTTCGGACAGGGCAAAGGGCTTGGCCATGTAGTCATCGGCGCCCAGGTCCAGCCCCTGCACGCGCTGCTCGATGGAGTCGGCGGCGGTCAGGATCAGGACCGGCAGCAGCGAGGCGCGTGCGCGCAGGCGGCGCAGCACTTCCAGGCCCGACAGGCGCGGCAAGCCCAGGTCCAGGATCAGCAGGTCAAATTCCTGGGTCGACAGGGCCGTGTCCGCTTCGGCGCCATTGCTGACGCAATCGATGGCATAGCCGGATTGGCGCAGCGAACGGGTCAGCCCGTCGGCCAGCACGCTATCATCTTCGGCAAGTAAAATACGCATAGGCTCACTCGTGGTCCGGACGCATATTGTGTTTCATTTGTCGTAAGGCGGGGAATAATTTTTTGGATTTTCGCGCAAATGCGCTTGCCAAGACTACTGTACGCCTGTACAGTGCATTCTGTGTTGTGACCACCGCCCTTTTTCAGACCGAAAGAACTCCATGGACGACAAGAAAAACGTAATGAATGCTGGTGAAAAGGGCAAGGCGCTGGCCGCCGCCCTGGCCCAGATCGAAAAGCAGTTTGGCAAGGGTTCCGTCATGCGCATGGATGCCAGCGCGCCGGTGGAAGAAGTGCAGGTCGTCTCGACCGGTTCCCTGGGCCTGGACATTGCCCTCGGTGTAGGCGGCTTGCCGCGCGGTCGCGTGGTGGAAATCTACGGCCCTGAATCGTCGGGCAAAACCACGCTCACGCTGCAGACCATCGCGCAAATGCAAAAGCTCGGTGGCACCTGCGCCTTCATCGACGCCGAACACGCGCTCGACGTCACCTATGCGCAAAAACTGGGCATCAACCTGTCGGAGCTGCTCATTTCGCAGCCGGACACGGGCGAGCAGGCCCTGGAAATCACCGACGCCCTGGTACGCTCGGGCAGTGTGGACCTGATCGTCATTGACTCGGTGGCAGCGCTCACGCCGCGCGCCGAAATCGAAGGCGACATGGGCGACTCCCTGCCCGGCCTGCAGGCGCGCCTGATGTCGCAAGCCTTGCGCAAGCTGACCGGTTCGATCAACCGCACCAATACCCTGGTCATCTTCATCAACCAGATCCGCATGAAAATCGGTGTCATGTTCGGCAGCCCGGAAACCACCACTGGCGGCAATGCGCTCAAGTTCTACGCCTCGGTACGCCTGGACATCCGCCGCACCGGCTCGATCAAGTCGGGCGATGAAGTGATCGGTAATGAAACCAAGGTCAAGGTCGTCAAGAACAAGATCGCGCCGCCGTTCAAGGAAGCCCACTTCGACATTCTCTATGGAGAAGGCACCTCGCGCGAAGGCGAAATTCTCGACATGGGCGCCGATCACAAAATCGTCGAGAAGTCCGGTTCCTGGTACAGCTATAACGGCGAACGTATCGGCCAGGGCAAGGACAATGCGCGTATCTACCTCAAGGAGCGCCCAGCGCTGGCGCGTGAAATTGAAAACAAGGTGCGTGCTGCCCTGGGTGTGCGCGAACTGCCACCGCCTAGCGCCGAGGAAGCACCGGCCAAGGTCGCCAAGCTGAAGGCGGTCGCCGAGTAAGGCCATGGCTGCGCCGCCCTTGAGCCTGAAAGCGCGTGCCTTGCGCTTTCTGTCCATGCGCGAGCACAGCCGGTTGGAACTGGGTCGCAAGCTGGCCAAGTATGCCGAGGAGGGCGACGACGTTCCCGCCCTGCTCGACTTCCTTGAAAAAAACAACTGGCTCTCGCAAACGCGATTTTCCGAATCCTTGATTCATCGCCGCGCTGCGCGCTATGGCAACAGCCGCATAGTCGCTGAACTGCAAACGCATGGCGTGCTGGGCGAGGCCCTGCAAGCACTCAAGCAGGGTCTGAACGACAGTGAAACCGCACGTGCCTGCGAGGTTTGGCAGCGCAAGTTCGGCGCCGTCAGCAAGGACCCGGCTGAGCGCAGCAAGCAAACCCGGTTTTTGCTGGCGCGCGGTTTTTCCTACAAGGCCATTGCCATTGCCATGAAGGGTGAGCCGGAGCCACTGTTTGGTGAGGAGTAGTGCCGCAGTCCACGTCGCGGCAAGACGGAAGACAGAAAACCGGAGCGCATTTCTCATTTTGCATCCTGGTGCTCGATGCAAACTCCTCCCTGGGGAATGCGCTACGCTTTTCTTTCCTGCTTTTTCATGCTTTTCTGTGCTCGCGCTGCCTTGCCGGGGGCGCTAGTCGCACGGCGGTCGTGCCAGACCGGCTAGGTCATGGCGACAGGCTGGTGCACGATATCGCCCCCAACTGGTCGCCCGGCACGCGCGCCCCCCAGGTGCTGGGATGCTCCGTTGCCACGACCTTGCCAGGCATGCCCATGAGCGCCAGCCAGGCCTTGGCCAGGTCGCGGTGCGCAATCAAGCCACGCGCCTTGACCAGTTCGTCGAGCAAAGCGGGTTTTCCGCTGTCAGCAAACGCACGGTTCCACAATACCAGCGATGGAACGGTGGTGTCATGGGTGCCGCTGGACGGCCCGGAATGGAAATGCTTGCCGGTCTTGTCCGAGGGCAGATTTTCGCCGTGATCGCTGGTGAAGACCAGGAAGGCGGGCTCCTTCTGCGCGTCAAGCACGGTTGCGGCCTGCAGGAGCACGCGCACGGTAAATTCAACGGAACGGGCATAGCGCAATTGAAGCAGGGCGTCGGCGTCCAGGCCTGGGGGTTCGGGCGGGAACAGGCGGGCCGGATAGCGGTCCTGGTAATAGAAGTGCTGGCCGTAGAGGTGCAGGACGGCAGCTTTGGGGCCGGGGCCGGTGCGTTTGATAAAGTCGCTCAGCGCTTCCACTGCCACCTCGTCGTAGGCGTTAAATTCCATGGACGACGTTTTTTGCAGCAAATCATGGCCGGCTTCCGGCAAAACCCAGATTTCGTGGTTGTTGATATAGGCCGTCTTTGCACCGGCAGCCTTGGCCAGTGCCAGGAGGGTCGGGTTCTGTGCTGCGCCATGTACGTCAGCCACATCGACACCCGTGAGCAAGCGCGGCATGGACGCGAAGGTGCCGTTGGAGCCGGCACAGGCGTCTGGCAGGTGGACCCCGAGACCTGCGCGCAAGCGCAGGGCAAGCGCTTGCGACCAGGGTCCGCTGGTCGGCCCCAGAAAGGCATCGGCGCGCAGCGATTCGCCAATGACCAGCACGCCCAGCCCCTGCATGGCCTCAAATTGCCTGGTCGCCGAACTTGCCGAGCGCAGGCTCAGTTCGCCCTTGCTGCTCACCTCGCCGAAGGCCGCGCGCGCCAGGCGCACGGCAAGCGCTTCCTTGACCATGCCCAGGTGGGACAACCACGGTACGGCAATGCGCGCTTCCGGCCCGATGATTTGCGAGAAGCTGAGAAAATTGGCGCCATCGAGCACGGCCGCCGAACTCGGTACCAGCAAACACAGGAAGACGATACCGACAGCATGGCTCACGCGCGCCTGTGCCTGGCGCGTGGCACGAAATGCCCACACCAGTGTTGCAAGCGTCAGGCCGGCGGAAAAGAGAAAAGCCGGGGTGCTCAGCGCCATGCCCATGCCAATGAGGACTTCCTTGAACGCGCCCTCGGTGGCCGAGGCCATCATGGCATTCGAGGGGCCCATGCCCGTGATCGCCACCGTGGCAATCCAGGCGCAGGTCCATGGCAGGGCCAGCGCGCTCAAGTAGGCGACCAGGCGCAGACGGCGCAGCGGCAGGGCTGCCAGCAGGGCGGCGCACACCAGGCACCAGAGCATGGTGGCCCATGGCTTGGCCAGCGCGCCCGGTGCGATCAGCCAGATGCTGGCCGGCGCCAGGGCGCTGCAGAACAGGGCCACACGGGCCGCAGGCGGCCGCAGCCGCTTAGCCCAGCGCTGAGCCATTGCGCCCACACTCATGCCTGGCAAACGGGCAGGGCGGCCTGATGCCCGCGCAAGACCCAGATCGTCGCAGGGGGAAGATTGGCAAACACGGTGTGCATTTTTTCCCAGGTCAACCACGAGACCTGGCTGCGAAACGGTACGCGGCCAAAATAGCTGTACTGGATGAAGCGAAATCCGGCGCGCTCGCTCAGGGCGCCGATCGCGGCCTGGATCGCGGCCAGTTCATCGAGCGGCAGGGAGCGCAAGGGCAGGGAGGAGACGATGGTCAGCGGGCCGCCGACAGGCAATTCCAGCTTGCCCACCAGCGAGGCGCAACCGGCCACCACATGGAGCGCCGGATGGGTGGCAGCTAACAGCTTGGCCAGGCCGGGCGACTTCTCGATCACGATCAAATCGTCCAGCTGCCCGCGAATTTCCAGCAGCGAGCGGGTGATGGCGCCGGTACCGGCGCCCAGTTCGACCACGCAGCCCGGGGTATCTTCCAGCACCACGCGCGCCATGGCAGCGCCCAGTGCAGCGCCGCTGGGCGAGATGGAGCCGACGCGGCGCGGATGGCGGATGAGCTCTTTCCAAAATGCAAATACGTTTTTCAAGAGCTGACTCCGCAATGAGAACAGGGACTGGCAGCCCATCTGATCGTCTCATTATCCATTAATTGATACTGATCAACAAGCAAAGCCCGGGCCACGGCGCACCCCGGCGCGGGGAGCATTATCATGATTTCGCTACATATTGAGTCTTTGACAAGTCGCGGATTGATGAGCTGGCTTTGTCGCGGTGTGATAAACTTTCGGGGTTGAAGCAGCGCCGCATGAGCGGTTGTTGCCGTAGAAGCTGCGGCAAGCACGAGGCTGCATACTAATTACCGCCGCATTCCGGCATTGGTCTTTATGCCCCTGTCATCTCCTGTCCCCCGCGCGTTGCGGCACACCCGCGCAATCCAAGTCGACGCCTATGCGCGCGACGATGGCCTGTGGGACCTCGATGCCCGTATTACCGACGTCAAGGTGGCCGATGTGACGCTCGCGTCCGGTCTGCGCCCAGGCGGCAGCTTCCTGCACAACCTCAGCCTGCGCATTACCATCGACCGCGACTTGTCCATCGTTGACGCCGAAGCGGCCTCCGATGCCGTGCCCTATCCCGGTTACTGTGACAGTATCGCCCCCGCCTACAAGCGCATGATCGGCCTGAACCTGATGAAAGGTTTCCGCCTCGGGATCAAGGAACGCCTGTCGGGCGTGCTAGGCTGTACCCACCTGAGTGAACTGGCCAACATCCTGCCAACGGCCGCCATTCAAGCCTATGCCAACGACGTGATCAAAACGCGCGATGGGGATGCCGACGATCTGCTGCCCGAGCGCCCGTTCCAGATTGAAAAATGCCACGCCCTGCGCGCTGATGGCCCTGGCGTGGCCAGGTATTACCCGCGCTGGGTCGTGAAAGCCGTACCGAAATAGCAGTTGCAGTCTTCGTTTCGCCCATAACGCAGTTAATCGTATTTCCACACTATCAGTTTCAGAAGAAGGGAAGCCAGCATGAAAATCCATGAGTATCAAGGCAAAGAAATCCTCCGGCAGTTCGGAGTGACGGTACCGCGCGGGATTCCGTGCATGTCCGTGGACGAGGCGCTCAAGGCTGCCGAAACGCTGGGCGGCCCGGTGTGGGTAGTCAAGGCGCAAATTCACGCTGGCGGTCGCGGCAAAGGCGGCGGCGTCAAGGTGGCCAAGTCGCTCGAGCAGGTCAAGGACTACGCCAACCAGATCATGGGCATGCAGCTGGTGACCCACCAGACCGGTCCTGAAGGGCAGAAAGTGCGTCGCCTCTTGATCGAAGAAGGCGCCGACATTCAGAAAGAATTGTACGTCTCGCTCGTGACCGACCGCATCAGCCAGAAAGTCGTGCTGATGGCCTCCTCGGAAGGTGGCATGGACATCGAAGAAGTCGCGCACAGCCATCCGGAAAAAATCCACCACATAGCCATCGACCCGTCCGCCGGCCTGCTGGACGCCGAGTGCAATGACATCGGCACCAAGATTGGCGTACCGGCAGCCTCGCTGGCCGACTTTGCGGTTCAGCTCAAGGGTCTGTACAAGGCGTACTGGGAAACCGACGCCTCGCTCGCCGAAATCAATCCCCTGATTCTGACTGGCGCCGGCAAGGTCATCGCCCTGGACGCGAAGTTCAATTTCGATGCCAACGCCCTGTACCGCCAGCCCAACATCGTCGCATACCGCGACCTCGATGAAGAAGATCCCGCTGAAGTGGAAGCGTCGAAATTCGACCTGGCTTACATTTCGCTCGACGGCAACATCGGCTGCCTGGTCAACGGCGCTGGCCTGGCCATGGCCACCATGGACACCATCAAGCTGTTCGGCGGCGAGCCGGCCAACTTCCTGGACGTGGGCGGCGGCGCGACGGCAGAAAAAGTCACCGAAGCGTTCAAGATCATGCTCAAGAACCCAGGCTTGAAAGCCATCCTGGTGAACATCTTTGGCGGCATCATGCGCTGCGACGTGATTGCCGAAGGCGTGATTACCGCGTCCAAAGCGGTCTCGCTGAAAGTGCCCCTGGTGGTGCGCATGAAGGGAACCAATGAAGACATCGGCAAGAAGATGCTGGCCGATTCCGGTCTGCCCATCATCGCTGCCGATACGATGGAAGATGCAGCCAAGGCCGTGGTTGCCGCCGCTGCTGCTCACGCCTAATTCGAGGAACAAACATGTCGATCCTGATCAATAAAGATACCAAAGTAGTCACCCAGGGAATCACCGGCAAGACCGGTCAGTTCCATACCCGCATGTGCCGCGATTACGCCAATGGCAAGAACGCCTTCGTCGCTGGCGTCAATCCCAAGAAAGCCGGGGAAGATTTCGAAGGCATTCCCATTTTCGCCAATGTGGCCGAAGCGAAAAAAGAGACTGGCGCCAATGTGTCGGTCATCTACGTGCCCCCAGCGGGCGCCGCTGCCGCCATCTGGGAAGCGGTCGAAGCCGAACTCGATTTGGCCATCTGCATTACCGAAGGCATTCCCGTGCGCGACATGATGGCGCTCAAGGACCGCATGGCCAAGGCCGGTTCCAAGACCTTGCTGCTGGGGCCGAACTGCCCGGGCCTGATCACGCCCGATGAAATCAAGATTGGCATCATGCCAGGTCATATCCACCGCAAGGGCCGCATCGGCGTGGTCTCGCGCTCCGGTACCCTGACGTATGAAGCGGTGGGCCAGTTGACCGCCCTCGGTCTGGGCCAGTCCTCGGCAGTGGGCATCGGCGGCGACCCGATCAACGGTCTCAAGCATATTGACGTCATGAAGATGTTCAATGATGATCCGGATACCGATGCGGTCATCATGATCGGCGAGATTGGCGGCCCGGACGAAGCCAACGCGGCGTATTGGATCAAGGACAACATGAAAAAGCCCGTGGTCTGCTTCATCGCCGGCGTGACCGCGCCGCCGGGCAAGCGCATGGGTCACGCTGGTGCCCTCATTTCTGGCGGCGCCGACACGGCCCAGGCCAAGCTGGACATCATGGAAGAGTGCGGCATCAAGGCCACGAAAAATCCTTCCGAAATGGCACGATTGTTGCAAGCCATGCTGTAATTTGTAAACTACTGCCCAGGTAGTTGATAATAACGGGGAGCGCGAGCTCCCCGTTGTGCATGCGTCCGGAGACAGCAGTGGCAAAAATAATTATTTCATCTGAAGGCAAGCTGATCCAGGAAGTCGAACTCGTCAAAGAACGGGTCACGATCGGCCGCAAGCCCTATAACGATATCGTGATCGACCACCGTGCGGTCAGCGGCCAGCACGCGACCATCACCTTGATGCTCGAGGATGCCATCCTGGAAGACCTGGGCAGCACCAATGGCACTTTTCTCAATGGTGAAAAAGTCTATCGCCAGAAGGTCGTCGATGGCGACAAGGTCAATATCGCTGTGTTTGAGCTGCATTACGTGGCTTCGCCGCCCAAGGTGGCCGCCACCGGCAAGATCGAAGTCTTGAATGGGGCCCATACCGGCAAGCGCCTGGCCTTGAACAAACCCCTGACCACCATCGGCAAGCCCGGCTCGGCAGTCGTTGCCATTACTTATGACAGCGGCAGCTACTGTGCGGCCCTGATCGAAGGGGAGCTCGGTCCGTCCATCAATGGCGCTGCGCTGGAAGATGCAGGGCGCCGCCTGGCGCACGGTGATGTGCTCGATCTGGCGGGAACCCGCATGACATTTCTCGCGCGTTGAGCCCCAATATTGGCCTACGACAATTTTCGCGGAATGAACTGACGCAATTTGTCAGATTTCGGAAAAAAAACGGCAGTTTTCTTGCTATAAATACCAAAAAATACGGAGAAATGGGCGGTTTTGAGCTGGCACGCCGATTGCTCTATTGAAAGTACGGACAATCCAGTCGCAGTGTAGTTAAACCCCACAGGAGAAGCAAAATGAACTCGAAAATGGTTAAAAAAGCACAAGCCGGTTTCACCCTGATCGAACTGATGATCGTGGTTGCCATTATCGGTATTCTGGCCGCCATCGCACTGCCAGCCTACTCGAAATACATGGACAAAGCGAAATACGCTGAAGTCGTGCAAGGTACCGCTGCTGTGAAAACCGCTGTTGAAATCTGCGTCCAGGATCTGGGCAAGACCGCAACCTGCGACGGCGGCACCAACGGTATCCCTGCCGATCTGGCTGCTGGCACCGGCAAGTATGCCGATGCAGTGACCACCAAAGATGGCAAAATTACCGCCACGCCTAAGACCTTCGGCAATGTGCTGCCAGCTGACGACTACATCCTGACCCCAACCATGGTTGCCGCAACCGGTAAAGTGGACTGGGCTGTGTCGGGTGGTTGCCTGACCAAAGCACTGTGCAAGTAATGCTTGCCTAGGTGTGGGTGGCCAGTCCGCCCGCACCGACTCCCAACATGCCGCCTTCGGGCGGCATGTTGCGTTTCAGGACCCCACAATGCGCGTGCCCATGGGACGCCGGGGTCCGCAAGCGGGGCTGGGCAGGCGCTTCGCCTGCCGCGGCCTTGATGCTGACGACAAGCTGACAGAACCTGTCCGTTTCGTCATTCAGGCTGACATATTTCGTCAGTCCGCGCCGAAAATTGGCAACAATGTTGTCTTAAAATAATAGAAAATACCCCAAAGAAAGCCATATGCGGGTGGCATGGCGCTTGCAATACACTAGATAGTGACATTTCAAACGCCGTAACACACACTAAAGGGGAACTACATGAATTCGAAGCAAGCCATCCGTCAAGCCCAAGCGGGTTTCACCCTGATCGAACTGATGATCGTGGTCGCCATTATCGGTATCCTTGCTGCCATCGCACTGCCCGCCTATTCGAAATATATGGACAAGGCAAAATATTCTGAAGTTGTGATGGGAACCTCGGCCGTGAAGACGGCAGTGGAAATCTGCGTCCAGGATCTGGGCAAGACCGCTACCTGCGACGGCGGCACCAATGGTATTCCTGCCGATCTGGCTGCTGGCACCGGCAAGTACGCCGACAAGGTCACCACCAAAGACGGCAAGATTACTGCCACGCCTAAGACCTTCGGCAATGTACTGCCAGCCGACGACTACATCCTGACCCCAACGATGGTCGCTGCCACCGGCAAGGTGGACTGGGCTGTTTCCGGTGGTTGCCTGACCAAGGCGCTGTGCAAGTAAGCACCTAGCAGACGCGCTGTGTGCGCGTCGCCAAGCAATGCCGTCCCCTGTGGACGGCATTGTGCGTTTACGGCCGGCGCTGGCAGGCGCCGGCACAGAAGTGGCCCGCGAGCTTGCTGAAAGGGAGGGGCGGTGACAGCATTTATTGTCATCGCGCGCAAGAAAGTGATGATTTTTGTCAGCCTCATGCGCGCTTTGACTGCAATCTTGTTGCTTAGTTCAGCAAAATAGCCCGAATTTAGCGAAAACGCGGTGGCACGATGATTGCTGTAAGAGAAGAGTAGTTGCAACCACCCAGGTCCAGGAGAACATCATGAAGACCAAACGGATTTCCAAGCGGCAAACGGGCTTCACCCTGATTGAACTGATGATCGTCGTGGCGATCATCGGCATCCTGGCCGCCATCGCCCTGCCGGCCTACGGCAAATACATGGACAAGGCCAAGTTTTCCGAAGTCATACTGGCATCCCAATCGGCGCGTACCGCCGTCGATATCTGTGTGCAGTTCAATGGCGGACCGGCCAACTGCTCTGGCGGGGTGGGCAACACGGAGGGGATTCCGGAAGATATCGCTGCCGGGACAGGCCAATTTGTTGCCAGCGTTACGACCTTGGCCGGCAAAATCACGGTGGTCCCCAAGCCCAGCGGCGGCGTGACGGCGGCCGAGACCTTCATCCTGAGTTCCACCTACGATTCCACCGGACGGGTGGTGTGGAACGTCGATCCCGCCAGCGGCTGCATCGCCAAGCAATTGTGCAAATAAGGCGGGCAGGGCCTTGTTTCAGGCAAGGGGGCGCCATTCGCCCGACTTGCCGCCCTGCTTTTCCAGCACCCGTACATCGGTAATCACCATGCCGCGATCGGCTGCCTTGCACATATCGTAGATCGTCAGCAGCCCCACTTGCACAGCCGTCAGCGCTTCCATTTCCACCCCTGTCTTGCCCACCGTTTCGGCCTGCGCCCGGCAATGCACGCTGTTGGCCGCCTCGTCGATCTCGAACTCCACCGTCACCCGGGTCAGGGCCAGCGGATGGCATAGGGGCACCAGGTCGCTGGTGCGCTTGGCGCCCATGATGGCGGCAATGCGGGCCACGCCCAGCACATCGCCCTTCTTCGCCGTGCCCCCACTGACCAAGGCGAGCGTTGCCGGCAGCATCCGGATGCTGCCGGCGGCGACGGCAATGCGGTGGGTATCCTGTTTGGCGGCCACGTCGACCATATGGGCCTGGCCGGTGGTGTCAAAATGGGTGAGCGGTGAGGCGGGTGTGTTCATGGGAAGGATGGTAACAAAGTGTTTCGGTCGCCTGGCGGCAGCTGCAGCCAAGGTAGTTACGGTTATCATAGCATTGTGAAATCAAAAACCCGCTCCCCCCAACGCCTGCTGCGCACCGCTGCCTTCCTGTCCGGCATGCTGGTGCCGCTCCTGCCCTCGCTCGCGCAGAGCAAACCCGACAACACCGCCTTGCCGATTCTCGGCGATGCGGCGCGCGGCGACCTCTCGCCCATCATGGAGCGCAAGCTGGGCGAAGAAATCATGCGCGATATCCGGCGCGACAATGATTTCCTCGACGATGAGGTGATCCTCGAATACCTGAACAATTTCGGCAGCGCCCTGGTCGCTGCCTATCCGGGGGCGCGCGGCGAGATCACGGCAGACTTTTATTTTTTTGCCGTGCGTGACCCGCAACTGAATGCCTTTGCCCTGCCGGGCGGCTTCATCGCGGTGCACTCGGCCCTCCTGCTGGCAGCCCAGACCGAGTCCGAACTCGCTTCCGTGCTCTCGCACGAAATCGGCCACGTGGCCCAGCGCCACATCGCCCGCATGCTCGGTCAGCAAAAGCAGGATTCCCTCATTCCCCTGGCGGCCATGCTGGCAGCGGTGCTGGCCTCGCGCGCCGGCGCCAACGGCGACGCCATGGCAGGCGTGCTGATGGGCGGCCAGGGCCTGGCCATCCAGCGCCAGCTTAACTTTAGCCGTGACGCCGAACGCGAAGCGGACCGGGTCGGTTTTCAAATCATGTCCACCGGCGGCTACGATACCTCCGGCATGGTGGCCTTCTTTGGCCGTCTGCAGGCCGCCAGCCGCAATTACTCGGACCTGATGCCCGCCTATTTGCGCAGCCATCCCTTGACCACCGAGCGCATTGCCGACATCCAGGCGCGCATCCGCGAAGTGCCTTACCGCCAGCGTATCGACAGCCTGGAGTTTCAACTGGTGCGCGCCCGCACCCGGGTGCTGCAGGACGAAAGTACCCAGGGCCGCATCGAAGCGAACGCTGCCTTCACGACCCAGCTGGCCCAGCAAAACCGCCAGTTACAGATCGGCGCGCAATATGGCCTGGCCTTCCTGGCGCTGAAAAAAGGTGAACCGGACAAGGCGCAGGCCTGGCTGGACAAGGCGCGCGCCACGCTCAAGCGCAGCGAAGGCAGTTTCTCGACCGGCCAGGCCGCCTCGGACGGGGCTGCCGTGTTTGCAGCCTTGGGCGTGGACATCAAGCTGGCAGCGAGCCAGAGCGCGGCCGTCAAGGCCCAGGGCTTGCAGGCATCCGAGCAGGCCCATCAGCAGTTTCCCCTGGTGCGCAGCATCGCGCGCCAGTACGCCGACGCCCTCATTGCCAACGGCAAGCTGGACGAGGCAACCCATTACCTGCGCGACCAGGCCCAGCAATACCGGGAAGAACCCAAGCTGCAGGAATTGCTGGCCAAGGCCTATGCAGCCCAGGGCAAGCAGGCCTTGCAGCACATCGCCCTGGCCGAGTCGTATGCCTTAAGTGGCGGCAAGCAGGCCGCGCTGGACCAACTGGTGATTGCGCGCAAGGCCCCCGACGCTTCCTTCTACGACATGGCCCTGATCGACGCCCGCGAGCGGGAGCTGAAGGAACAGCGGCGTGAAGAATTGAAGGAAGCGAAGAAAAATTGAGCGCGTGCGCGCAGCACCTGCTTAGGGCGGCAGCGGCAGCCGGGTGAAGTGAAAGTGTTCCGCCACGGCGCCCCGCGCAATGCGCTGCAGCGGCAAGCGCTGTTGCTGATAGTGCAGGGTGGGCGCACCGCCGGCACCCCCTAACCAGGCCAGCAGCGCCTCGTCATCCAGCGGCATCCCATCTTGTTCCAGCAGCGCCATCAGTTGCGCCACATCGCGGTCATCAAGCTGCGCCACCTTGCCGTCAGCCTGGACGATCATCTCGCCTTGCTCTGTCATGTAGACCGCGTCCAGCATGGGCAAGGGCTCTCCGGTATGCAGGACCAGGCCATGGACCGGATCGGTGCGCGCAATGAAGGGCGTCGCTTCCAGGTTCAGGTAAACGCGCTGCGGCCCGTTCTGGAAATACCAGCAGCCGCGCTCATCGGCCAGATAATTGCGGTTGATAAAAGCCAGCAGTGCAGCCTGGATCACCTTGTCACCGGCCAGGCCCAGGTGCTGGGCGCGCTCGTCGCGCATGCGCCAGGCGCCGCGTGCGTCCAGCGCCAGCCAGCCGTAGCAATGGGGCACATCGGGCCACTTGGCCATGGCTTTCTTGACCATCTCATCCATGGTGCGCCTTTCCTTCCAAAAAATGCAGCAACTTGCGCGGCAGCCAGTCCAGGCGGCCGGGCGGGCCGCCGTTGGCAAAGCCCACATGGCCTCCCTGTGCAGGATAGTCCAGCACCACGTGGGATGACGCACGTTCAGGCAGATGCCGCCCGGGCAAGAAAGGATCGTTGCGGGCATTGAGCACCAGGGTGGGGACGGTAATGTCGCCCAGCACGTGCTTGGCGCTCGCACGGTGCCAATAGTCATCGGTGTCGCGGTAACCATGCAGGGGCGCGGTCACCACATTGTCGAAGGCATACAGGTCTCGCGCGGCGAGCAAGTCCTCGCGCGCAAACAGGCCCGGAAACTGCTCGAGCTTGGCCAGGCATTTGGGCTTGAGGGTGCGCAGAAACATGCGCGTGTAGACCATGTTCAGGCCGCGCGAGAGCGCTTCGCCGCCGCGCGCCAGGTCCAGCGGAGCAGACACCGCGCAAGCCGCGTCGACCAGTTCGGCCTGGTGCTGCGACTCGCCCAGCCAGCGCAACAAGGCATTGCCGCCCAGCGACACACCCGTGGCATACAGCTTGCCGCTGTGGCCAAGGCGCAGGCGGCGCAAAATCCAGTCGACTTCGCCCGCGTCGCCCGAATGGTAGAAGCGGGGCGCCAGATTCAATTCGCCCGAACAGCCACGGAAATGGGGAATGGCGCCGGACCAGCCACGCGCTGCCACGGCCGCCATCAAGGCCCGTGCGTAATGGCTGTCGGACGAGCCTTCCAGGCCGTGGAACAGCACCACCAGGGGCTGGCCAGTCTGGCCGTCGACAAAGTCGATATCAATGAAGTCGCCATCGGGCGCCGCCCAGCGCTCGCGCCGGAACGCGACGGCCGGCTTGGCGATGCACAGCGCCGGAACCATGGTTTGCAAATGGCCGCCTGGCAGCCATCGCGGTGCGCTGTACTGCATGGCCTACTTAGTGCAGGCTGGACGGCACATGGCCGGCCGGCACCGGACCTGGCGCCACCGACACATGGTGCAGCACCATGCGCCAGCCGCGCGGCGTTTTCATGTAGACATTGGTGGCCACCAGGTGGGCCGGTTCGGACGGGCCGCTGGCGGTCACGCCTTCGATCACGGTGTGCACCGCGCTCATCAGGTTGTGCGTTTCGTAGAGCTGGGATGGACGGATCTGCAAACCACCGCGCTCGAGGATGGCTTCCCAGGATTGCTGGATGGCCGCGTGGCCGTGCAGGCGCGGTCCGCCCGGATGCACGCAGACGATTTCCTCGTCTTCGGCAAACAAGGCCATCAAGGACTCGACATCGGCCCGGTTCAAGGCTTCGTAAAAGGCCGCTTCGACTTCAGCGGCGCTGCCATTGAGTTGTTTGGCTTTTCCCATGCGCGCTCCCGCAATGCCTGCTCAGCTTAATGGTGCGACAGCACGGTGCCTGGCTTGAGGCAGTATTCGGTGCCGCAATACGGGCACTTGGCCAGGCCGTCGTGGCCAAAGTCGAGGAACACGCGCGGATGCGAGGACCACAGCGGCATGGCCGGATTCGGGCAATGGGCTGGCAAGTCCTGGGCGCCGAGTTCGACCGCTGGCGTTTTATTTGGGTTCATGAATTCTCCGGCAAGCTGTGCAAAAGCTCGATTTTAGACGATTCGGCCCGCCAGCCCAACCACGCAGGCGAAATGCGGTTTTTGGCCCTCGCCGGCAAGCGCGGCCATTGCTCGTTAAAATAGCACCTGTCCCCGCAGCAGAGCACGCCCCATGTCCATCAGCTTTCCTTCCCCCGCCCGTCCCGCCGACCATGACCCGGCCATGTGGCGCGCCGGCGTCAAGGCAGGCGCACCCACGCTGTTTGGCATTGCCGCCTGGGGCATGGTGGTGGGCGTGGCCATGATCAAGAGCGGCTTGAGCATCCCGCAGGCGCTGGGCATGACACTGCTGGTATTTGCCGGCTCGGCCCAACTGGCATCGCTCCCCCTCATTTTTGGCAATGCCCCGATCTGGGTGGTGTTTGCCACGGCCCTGGTGGTCAATTTGCGCTTCGTGATTTTTTCCGCCTTGCTCGCCCCCCATTTTTCCCACCTGCCGTGGAAGCAGCGCCTGGCGCTTGGCTATGTGTCAGGCGACATGACGGTGGCTATTTTCCTGCAGCGCTTTCCTGATGAAACGCCGGTCGCGGGCAAGGTCTCTTTTCTCAAGGGCTTGGTCATTCCCAACTGGAGCGCCTGGCAGACGGGGTCGATTGCCGGCATTTTACTGGGCAGCTTCGTGCCGGCCGAATGGGGCCTGGGCTTTGCCGGCAGCCTGGCCATCCTGTGCATCCTGGTGCCCATGGTGCTAAACCGCGCGGCGCTGGCCGGCGTGCTGGTCACCAGTATCACGGCCGTGCTGGCCTTCCAGTTCCCCTACAAGCTAGGCTTGCTGTTTGCGGTGGTGCTGGGCATGGGCACCTCCATGCTGGTGGAAGAATTGCTGGAAAAGAGGACGCAACATGGCTGAGTGGGAAATTTGGGTCACCATAGGCGCCCTGGTGCTGGCCACCGCCACCTGCCGCAGCGCCTTCTGGCTGGTAGGCCACCATATCAATATCCCCAAGCGGGTCCAGGAAATGCTGCGCTATGCGCCTGCCTGCGCGCTGGCCGCCATCATCGCGCCCGACCTGCTGCTGGTGAACGAGCATCCGGTGACGGTCGGCCTGGCCAATCCCAAGCTGCTCGCGGCCGTGGCGGCGAGCGCCTACTACCTCTGGCGTAAAAACATGCTGGAAACCATCGTTTTAGGGATGCTGGTATTTACCGCCCTGAGGATCGCCTTACATTGAGATTTCGAGGGGTCCTTGGGGTAAAATAGCGTTCTTTTATCATTTGCCTCGTGGATCCCCATGCACGCTGTCCTCAATTTCACCCGTTTGCAAGACCTGATCGACCAACACGCACTCGCTGGCAAGAGCGTCTTCATCCGCGCCGACTTGAACGTGCCGCAGGATGACAGCGGCAAGATTACCGAAGACACCCGCATCCGCGCCTCGGTGCCGGCCATTGCCGCCGCCCTCAAGGCAGGCGCCGCCGTCATGGTGACTTCCCACCTGGGCCGTCCAACCGAAGGCGAATTCAAACCGGAAGACAGCCTGGCGCCGGTCGCCGTGCGCCTGGCAGAGCTGCTGGGGCAATCGGTTGAACTGAAGCAGAACTGGGTCGACGGCGTCGATGTGGCCCCAGGCCAGGTCGTGCTGCTGGAAAACTGCCGCGTCAACAAGGGTGAAAAGAAGAATAGCGACGAACTGGCCCAGAAGATGGCCAAACTGTGCGATATCTACGTCAACGATGCCTTCGGTACTGCCCACCGCGCTGAAGCGACCACCCACGGCATCGCCAAGTTCGCGCCCGTGGTGTGCGCCGGCCCGCTGCTGGCCGCCGAACTCGACGCGCTGGGCAAGGCCCTGGGCGCGCCCGCCCGTCCCTTGCTGGCGATTGTGGCCGGCTCCAAGGTCTCGTCCAAGCTCTCCATCCTCAAGGCCCTGGCCGAGAAGGTCGACAATCTGATCGTCGGCGGCGGTATTGCCAACACCTTCATGAAGGCAGTCGGCCTGAACATCGGCAAGTCGCTGGTCGAAGCCGAGCTGGTGGGCGAAGCGAAAGCCATCATCGACATGATGGCCGCGCGCGGCGCCCAGGTGCCCATTCCCGTGGACGTGGTGTGCGCCAAAGAATTTTCGCCAACGGCAGTGGCCACCGTCAAGGCCGTCGCTGACGTGGCTGACGACGACATGATCCTCGATATCGGCCCGCAGACCGCCGCCACCCTGGCAGCGCAAATCGCCAAGGCTGGCACCATCGTCTGGAACGGCCCGGTGGGCGTGTTCGAATTCGACCAGTTCGGTCACGGCACCAAGACCCTGGCCATGGCCATTGCCGAATCGAAGGGCTTTTCCATCGCCGGCGGCGGCGACACCCTCGCAGCCATCGCCAAATACCAGATCACCGACAAGATCGGCTATATCTCGACCGGTGGCGGCGCCTTCCTCGAATTCCTCGAAGGCAAAACCCTGCCAGCCGTTGAAATCCTGCTGCAACGCAGTTCCTCGTAATTCCACAGCGCAGCCGTCCGGCTGCGCTTTTACTTGAAGGATGCTCCATGTATCGTGGTACCAAGATCGTCGCAACCATCGGCCCGGCTTCCACCGATTTCGATATTCTCGTTCGCATGATGGAAGCGGGCGTTGATGTCGTCCGCCTCAATTTCTCCCACGGCAAGGCGCAAGACCATATCGACCGCGCAGCCCTGGTGCGGCGCGCAGCCGCCCACACGGGACGCGAAGTGGCGATCATGGCCGATATGCAGGGTCCCAAGATCCGCGTTGGCAAGTTTGAAGAGGGCAAAATTTTCCTCGAGAACGGCGACAAGTTCATCCTCGACGCCAAATGGGGCGATGCAGGCGAACTGGGCAACCAGCAGCGCGTGGGCCTGGACTACAAGGCATTGCCGCGCGACGTGCGTCCCGGCGACAAGCTGCTGTTGAACGACGGCCTGATCGTGCTCATCGTTGAGCGCATCCACGCCCATGAAATTTTCACGGTGGTGAAAGTGGGCGGCGAGCTGTCCAACAACAAGGGCATCAACCGCCAGGGTGGTGGCCTGACCGCGCCAGCCTTGACCGCCAAGGATATGGAAGACATCAAGACGGCCATGAGTTTCCAGGCTGACTATCTGGCCATTTCCTTCCCGAAAAGCGCGACCGACATGGAGATGGCGCGCCAGCTGGCCAATATCGCCGGCGAGCCTTACCAGCACAAGGCCAAGATGATCGCCAAGATCGAACGCGCCGAAGCCATTCCCGTCCTGCAGGAAATCCTGGACGCCTCCGACGGCATCATGGTCGCCCGTGGCGACTTGGCCGTGGAAGTGGGCAATGCTGCCGTGCCCGCGCTGCAAAAGCGCATGATCCGCATGGCGCGCGAATCGAACAAGCTGGCCATCACTGCCACGCAAATGATGGAGTCCATGATTTTCAATGCCGTGCCAACGCGCGCTGAAGTATCGGACGTGGCCAATGCCGTGCTGGACGGCACCGATGCCGTGATGACCTCGGCGGAAACCGCCTCCGGCAAGTACCCGATTGAAACGGTGGAAATGATGGCGGCCATCTGCGCCGAAGCCGAGCAGTCCGAGTACAACAAGCTCGACGCCGACTTCCTCAATGTGCGCTTCACCCGCATCGACCAGTCGATTGCCTATGGCGCCCTGTTTACCGCCCACCACCTGCGCGTGAAAGCCATCGTGGCCCTGACCGAGTCCGGCTCGACCGCACTGTGGATGAGCCGCCACAGTATTGACACACCAATCTACGCGCTCACCCCAAGCGTGCCGACCCAGCGTAAAGTCTCCCTGTACCGCAATGTGCGCGCCTACCACCTGATGCAAACGGGTGACAGCGGCGCTGTGCTGCGCCAGGCCGAGCAATTGATGATCACCAAAGGGATCGTCAAAAAGGGTGACATGATCGTCGTCACCTGGGGCGAGCCGATGGGCCAGGTGGGCGGCACGAACGCGCTGAAAATCGTGCGCGTCGGCGAACTGGACTGATTTACAGTGGGGGGCGCCTATCCTGCGCCGCCCGCGATTGCTGCAAGGCTGCGCCATCCGCGCCTCGCGGCAACACCGATTTTTCTATTGTTTGGAGATTTACCATGTCCCTCGTATCCATGCGTCAACTGCTGGACCATGCCGCCGAACACGGTTATGGCCTGCCTGCGTTTAACGTCAACAACCTCGAACAGGTGCAAGCCATCATGGCTGCTGCCGACGCGGTCAATTCCCCGGTCATCATGCAAGCGTCCGCTGGCGCGCGCAAGTATGCCGGCGAAGCCTTCCTGCGCCACCTGATCGAAGCGGCGGTCGAAGCCTATCCGCACATCCCTGTTGTCATGCACCAGGACCATGGCCAGTCGCCAGCGGTGTGCATGACCGCGATCCGCTCCGGCTTCACCTCGGTGATGATGGACGGCTCGCTCGAAGCCGACGGCAAGAGCGTCGCATCCTATGAATACAATGTGGACGTTTCGCGCGAAGTGGTCAAGTTCTCGCACGCGATTGGCGTGACGGTGGAAGCCGAACTGGGCGTGCTCGGTTCGCTGGAAACCATGAAGGGCGACAAGGAAGACGGTCACGGCGCCGAAGGCACGATGACGCGCGAGCAGCTCCTCACCGACGTTGCGCAGGCGGCCGATTTTGTCCAGCGCACCCAGTGCGACGCCCTGGCCATTGCCATCGGCACCTCGCACGGCGCCTACAAATTCACGCGCAAGCCAACCGGCGACATCCTGGCGATTGACCGCATCAAGGAAATCCACGCCCGCATCCCCAACACCCACCTGGTCATGCATGGCTCGTCGGCCGTGCCCCAGGAATTGCTGGCCATGATCCGCGAGTTTGGCGGCGACATGAAGGAAACCTATGGCGTGCCTGTGGAAGAAGTGCAGGAAGGCATACGTCACGGCGTTCGCAAGATCAACATCGACACCGACATCCGCCTGGCCATGACCGCAGCCGTGCGCAAGTACATGTTCCAGAACCCAGGCAAATTCGATCCGCGCGACTTCTTGAAGCCGGCCCGTGAAGCAGCCACCGAGATTTGCAAGGCGCGCTTCCTGTCCTTCGGTTGCGAAGGCCAGGCTGCCAAGATCAAGCCAATCACCCTGGAAAAAATGGCCGAGCGCTACGCCAAGGGCGAGCTGTCGCAGATCGTCAAGTAAGCTTACCCACCACGCGCCTTCGGGCGCGTTTTTATCAGTGGTATTGATTATGTATGAAGGCAGCTGCCTGTGTGGCGCAGTGCGCTACGCCATCCGGGGCCCGGTCGATCGCACCAGCAAGTGCTGGTGTAAAATGTGCCAAAAGCAACATGGCGCAGCCTTTGGGCCGTACGCCAATGTGGCGACGCAAGACTTGCAGTGGGTGCAGGGTGCGGACAGCGTGACCCGCTATGCATCATCGGCCGGCGTCGAGCGCACCTTCTGCAAGGTGTGCGGATCGAACCTGACCTGGCAAAGCGCGGACCACAGCGAGCGGATCGCCGTCACCCTGGGCACCTTCGACACACCTTACGACGGCCAGGTCACGCACGACCTGTACATCGACAGCAAACCGGGCTGGCTGCCCTAACACCTCAAGGATTCACATGTCTGGCGTTCTCGAAACAAACCTCACGTCCCTGCCTTTCCTGCACCGCGGAAAAGTGCGCGACATTTACGCCGTTGGCGACGACAAGCTGCTGGTCATCCAGACGGACCGCCTGTCCGCCTTTGACGTCATCCTCAACGAGCCGATTCCTGAAAAGGGCAAGATCCTCACGGCCATGTCCAACTTCTGGTTCGCCAAGTACAAGGACTTGATGCCCAACCACGATACCGGCATTGATCCGGTGTCCCTGGTCTCGCCCGAAGAGCGCGCGCAAGTCGATGGCCGCGCCATCGTCGTCAAGAAAATGACGCCACTGGGCATCGAAGCGATCGTGCGCGGTTACCTGATCGGTTCGGGCTGGAAGGATTACCAGAAGAGCGGCAAGGTCTGCGGCATCGATCTGCCAGCCGGCCTGCAGGAAGCCCAGCAATTGCCACGCGTGCTGTTCACCCCATCGACCAAGGCCCCGGCCGGCGCCCATGATGAGAACATCTCGTTTGAAGAGGCCGAGAAAATCGTCGGCGCCGACATCGCGCGCCAGGTGCGCGACTACGCGGTGCAGTTGTACACGGCTGCGGCCGAATACGCTGCCACGCGCGGCATCATCATTGCCGACACCAAGTTCGAATTCGGCCTGGACGAGCACGGCACCGTGCACCTGATCGATGAAATCCTCACGCCCGACTCCTCGCGCTTCTGGCCGATGGACAGCTACCAGGTTGGCATGTCGCCGCCTTCCTACGACAAGCAGTTCGTGCGCGACTACCTCGAGACCCTGACTGACTGGAACAAGGCCGCACCGGCGCCTGCCGTGCCGGATGCCGTGATTGCCAGGACGCGCGCCAAGTACGTCGAAGCGCTCGAGCGCCTGACTGGCACCACGGTAAAGGCTTGAGCATGAGTACCAATGCAGCAAACTCGGCAGCAAACCCGGCCGCCCTGGTCGGCATCGTGATGGGCTCTTCCTCGGACTGGGACGTGATGCAGCACGCGGTCAACATGCTTAAGGATTTCGGTGTGCCCTACGAAGCCCAGGTCGTGTCGGCCCACCGCATGCCGGACGAAATGTTCACCTACGCCGAGACCGCGCGCGAGCGCGGCCTGCGCGCCATCATTGCCGGTGCCGGGGGCGCTGC
>JBJMVX010000071.1:0-35478 GCA_045810445.1 Massilia sp. | reverse complement strand
GTAGGACCAGCGCGCATCTTGCTTGTAACTGGCCACGCCTGTTGCGCGCCAGCGCGGCACGCGTGGCTGCTGCTTGCCGACACTGGACTGCAGAGCGCCATTGGCTGCAATGATGGAATCGGTGAAAGTCATGCTGCCATTCAGATCCAGCCCCTGGATCCCGATGTCATTTTCCTGCCATGCCAGCTCCACGCCTTTGGTGTGAATGGCATCCACGTTCTGCACCGTGTTCACGGTCTGCGTCAGCGCCTGAGAATACAGGGCGTCGCGCGTGCGTTCCACGAATACGGTCGCGCGCAGGGAACCGTTCTCGCGCATGCGCTCGGCACTCCATTCGCTGGTCCAGGACTTTTCCGGGCGCAGATTGGCGTTGCTGTTGATGACGGTGTCGCCACTGATCGAACCCTGGAACAACTCACCCACCGTGGGCATGCGCACGGCGCGTCCAAGCGATACTTTCAAAACCCAGTCGCTGCTGGCTTGGTAGGCCAGCGCGGCCTTGGGCGAAAAATACGCCTCGTCCCGCTCATGGCCGACCGGCAGCGTCGCCGTCGGGTTGCTCACTTCGCCGCCGTAAGCGTGCCAGCGCTCGTAGCGCCCGCCCAGGGTGGTCTTCCACAGTGAGGAGATGGTCCAGGTATCCTGGGCGAACAGGCTGCGCAAACCGGTATTGCCATTGAAAGCGGAAAAGCGCGCGCCTGCACTACCGTTGATCCAGTCGGCCGTGCTGCTGACCAGGGTGCGCAAGTGGTAATTGTCTTGCTGGTAACCAAAATCGATGACCTGGGCGCCGTCGCCATGGTCGCTGCCGGTCGGTCGCCAGGTGCCGCGCAAATTCAGATTGTTCCAGCCTGTTCCGTGCATGTCGGTGATGCGCCCGGCCCCGCCCGTGGCGGCAGCGGGCAAGCTGGCAGTCGGGGCGCGCAGGATGTCCTTGCCGTAGTCATACACGCTGGCGGCCAATTCCCAGTCAAACACCCCCTTGGTATGCGACTTGAGCGACAGGCCATGCATGGATTGGCTCAGCTCATTGATGCTGGGCGCGAAGGCCAGGCTGGGACCGTTGAGATTGTACTGGCGACCGCCAATGACGACATTGCCAGCGTACACGGGGTTGCCGCCAGCATCGCGCAAATAGCTGGCCGCTGCGCCATCGGTGTGATTGTTCCACCAGCCGAAGGTATAACTGGCGCACAGGGTTGGCGTGAGCTCATAGGCGAGCTTCAACTTGGCGTGGTCCTGTACGGTCGTGTAGCCGGTGGTCGTGCCCAGCAACCACCAATCCTGGCCCTTGTTGTTGGTCGAGGCAATGGCACCACTGACTACCGGCGTGCCATTGGTGGGCGTCACGCTCTCGCTGAGCATGCGCGTGGCCATCACCAAGGGCTGGCCGGTGCTGTCGAGACGATTGACATTGAACCACCACGACAACTTGCCAAGCCGGTCGCCAATGGAGACGCTGGCCTGCTTGCCGGCATCGCGCTCGCTCGTGCTGTACAGGTCGAATTTCTGCGTCGCATAGGCGAACTTGGCATGGGCTTCGAACGCGGTCGGCATGCGCGTGACGTAGTCGACCACGGCGCCCACCGAATTGCCGGCATAGGCGGCCGAAAACGGGCCATACAGCACGTCCACGCGCTCGATCTCCTCGGGCGTGACCAGGCCCCAGCGCGGCGTGAAACCGGCCCCGTTGCCCAGGTAGTTCGACAGCAAGATGCCGTCCGCATACACCATCGAACGGGCGCTGTTGCCGGTGCCGGAAGCGCGGGTCGACAGCACGGCGTGGTTGTAGTCGCCAATGAAACGCTTGCGCACCATCAGGCTGGGCAGGTACTTGAGGGCATCTTCGCTGTCGGTGGCGTTGATGGTCTGTTCGATCTGCTGGGCGGTGACACCTTCAATGGTGGTGGGAATCTGGGTCGGCAGGGATGTGGGACGACCGCCTTCCACGATGATGGTGCCCATGACTTTTTCAGGCAGGGCGGGCGCTTGCTGGGCCATGGCATTGAGCGAAAACAGGGACAGCAGAGCGGCGGCGATAGGGGTGTGACGGCATTGCATGCGAATTCTCTCCCGAGAATGAGGTAGTCAGAGTGTCGACACGCGCGCAGCCGGTCCAGGCGGCATTGCCGCCGTGAACGTACGCCTGCGGCGCGGGTTCAGCGCGTAGTCAGTAGATCAGACTGAAGCGGGAGGGGCTCGCGATTGCGCAGAAGTCCACACGGCAAGCGGCCGCGGGGACTGGAAAAACAAGGGGGGATGGCTGTCAGGCAAGTCCAGCACAGGAATGCTGATGCCTGACACAGGTGGCAACAGTGCAAACGAACCGGCGTGGGTGGCGCAGAACGGGCAATGTTCCAGGTGGACAGTTTGCTCGGTCACCGGGTCCACGGTGGTGCTCTGGATGACGTTGGCCTTGATGTACTTGACGCCGGCGGCGCTGCAAATCTCGGCCCAGCCGTCACCGCGGGAAGCGGCCATGGCATGGGAGATGGACGGCGCCAGGGCGGCAAACAGCATCGCCAAACAGGCGATCCAGGCAGCGCAGCGTCGAGTGATTCGTTTCATTCCCATGCCAGGATTATAGCAGTCGGCGCTTTGGACCTTGGCCGGGCGGCTGCGCTGATGCGCTGCCGGGCAGGTACGTGCTTGTAGGAAGGGCGCAACGGAAAGGCGATGAAGTGGCAGGAAACGTATTCCTGCTCTGTCTGCTGCATTAGAATCGACCCCTCTTTCAATCCGCACATCCCTATGAAGACAACTGGTTTTGCGCGCGCCGCCGCCGCCCTGCTATTGATGCTGCCACTCGGCCAAGCCAAGGCAGGCTCTGACGCTGCCATCGTCTACGGCGACGATTTGACGCCAAAAGGCGAGACTGGCGTGGAAATGTACGCTGAACTGTCGCGCCTCGCCGACGTCAACGGCAAGCGCGCTCGCCAGGCGTTCCATGCACTTGGCGAGTTTTCGTACGGGCTGGGGGCGAACTGGGATGCGGCGATTCGACTGCCCGTGACGCGCGTTGGCGGAACCTGGCACGCCGATGGCGCGTTCGCGGAATTCAAATACATTGCGCCGCACGGTGCAAGCGGCTGGTATGTGGGCGCGGAGCTTGAAACAGGGCGCGTGTCGGCACCTGGCCTGGAAGCGAGCTGGGTGGTCGAGGCCATGCCAATTCTTGGCTATCGCACGGGGCGTTGGCACTTTCTTGCCAATCCGGGCCTGGAATATTCGAGCGACGAAGACGATCATGGCTGGGCATTTCAACCGCGCTTTAAAGCCAGCTATCAGCACAGCGAGCAGCACGCTTTCGGTCTTGAATACTTTATCGACGCCGGCCCACTGAAGGAGTTGACGTCGCGATCACGCCGCAATGAAGTGGCCTATCTGAGCTGGGACACCCGTATCGCCAAGCACAAGGTCAGCGCCGGTATCGGCCGTGGAACGACGCCGGTGTCGCCGCGCTGGTCATTCAAGCTGGTGATGGAGCTCGACGACTGAAGGCGCCTTCAAGCCAGTGATTTGGTCAGTGCGTAGCGTGCGCCGCCTGGAGGAAAATCGTCGAGGCGGCTAAATACCGTGTAGCCGCATTTCTCGTAAAACGGCAGGGCTTGAAAACTCAGCGTTTCCAGGAACACGCGCGGGCAATTGCGGCGCAAGCCTTCCTGTTCGGCCTCATCGAGAAGCGCCTTGCCGTAGCCCTGGCCGCGTAATTCATCGGGCAGCCAGACGGCTTGCACCTGCAACCAGCCCAGGTAGGTGGCACCAAACAGCCCGCCCACCATGGTCCCCGCTTCATCGCGTACGCTGATAAACAGGTACTTGGGCATGTCGCCGTCGGCTTTCGACGCGTTATATTCAGTGAGCCCCTTGACGACGGCGGCAATGTCGCCCTGTTTCGGCTCGGCGTCAATCGCCACGGTGTAGGTCTTGGACATAGCAGGCCTGAAGTTGTTTAGGTCGAATGATTCTAGATCGAAGTGCAAAGAAGCGACATGCATTTCTGATGCATACGCTGCTGCCGTCGCTACTCAATGCCCGCAGGGGTATCACTTCTCGGCGAAAAAATATCAACACCCTCGGCTTCCCAGTAGTCGAGAAAGGCGCTTCGCCCTTGCGTTTTCAAAATATGCCCTTCGCGCGCGGTAATAGGGATCATCCATAGCAGCTTGACGTCATCATCCGGGCTGGGGAAGCGCTCGAACGGGTCATCGCCAAACGGTGGCGCGATCAGAATTTGGGAGCAAGCTGGAAACGCAGGAATGACGCCCGGATTGATCAGACGTTCCCACCAGTCCAAGCGCCTGTCGTACATGACGGGATATTCAGCGAGGTTGGCGAGGAAATCGGCCAAACCAATGCGCTGGTCTTGCGTCAGTTCACCGCGCACGGCGAGTGTCATTTCGACGCGGTAGTCAGATTGCGGCATCAGCAGTTCCGACATGCCGACAGTCATAAAGGTGGTCACGTCGCATTCCTCGTCTGCGTTCCAGGCGACGACATGAAATCGCAATGGCGCGCGCGATACGGTTTTCGACCGGTCATATATCTGTATTGTGCTCGGCTCCCCCCATCGGTGCTCGACCAAATAGTGGTGAAGCCGCTGCATTCTTTCAGTTGGTTTTGCTTGCATGCGGGAATTGCGAATCGCGTTGTCGGAGAAGTGATCTTAATTGAATTGATCACCTTGCCATCAATTTTTTAGTAGACAATACATGCCGGCGCCAGAGTCATTCGGGGTGCCAGACACCGATCGAAACCACATGGCGGAAATAAAAAGTCTGCCAACCCGTCACCCACAAGGACTCCGTGAGACTGCTACTTGCTTTATCGATGGCGCTGGGCTTCGTCTCGCCAAATGCCAGTTCCGGCGAGTTGATCGCCTTTATTGGCTCGAAATTGACAATGGAGAGGGCACCGGACGAAGTCTGCCTGCCTCGCGGGACATGCGTGCATATGGATGGTTATTACCGCGCCAGGTACAGAGTCGAGCAAATGGTCTATGGTGACAGCAAGGCGTCCGAGCTCGATTTTGGCGCCTATGATCATTTCAGGCCCATGTTCAGCCATTTCGACCATGTCATGTTGTTCTTGAAGCCGACCGAGAAAGGCCTGGTCCATTACAAAAACCAGTATGTATTGATGGGTCAGGCGGCGACTGGTGAATTTATCCACTGCACCATGGCGCCCGAATTGGCGGGTAGCTTGATCAATGTGCAGCTGCAGGGGGTTGGCGAAGCCGATTTTGAATGGGAAGCCGATGCCACTCAAAAAGGCAGGTTCCAGACCCAGGACGGGAGTGTGTATCGCATCGGCTCGACGATTTTCTGCCGCCAGGCCGAAACCAGTGCCGAGGTCGTGGCACGGTACGCCAAGGACTACTTCAAGCCGAAAGGCATCGACTTGCATCTCTAGGCGCTGAAAACAAAAAAGCACTGACGCATCAGTGCTTTTTTATTTAATCTGGTGGTGCCCGAGGCCGGACTTGAACCGGCACGCCTTGCGGCGGCGGATTTTGAGTCCGCTACGTCTACCAATTCCATCACTCGGGCAACGCGAGCGACATTATGGCCCATTTGTCCGGTTCCGGCAACTGTTTCGGCCCGCCAACGCCCGCGAGGCAGGCGGCGCCCCATGGATGGGCGTATCATCTCGTCTACTGAAGCTACTCCGCCGCCTCTATGGCCGGCGCGCACGATGAATAACAAGAAGATCCGCGAAATTATCCTGGGCAAAGCGCTCGACCCGATGAAAAGCGAGACTCGCCACTCGATGGCGCTGGTCGCATTCCTGGCCTGGGTCGGATTGGGTGCCGATGGCCTGTCCTCATCTGCCTACGGCCCTGAAGAGACCTTTCACGCGCTGGGCGGGCATACCGAGCTGGGTCTGTACCTGGCCATTGCCACGGCCGTGACCGTGTTCATCATCGCCCTGGCCTATAACCAGGTAATTGAGCTGTTTCCCACAGGCGGAGGCGGCTACCGTGTGGCCACCCAGCTGGTCGGCCCCTACCTGGGCCTGATCTCGGGCTGCGCCCTCGTGCTCGACTACGTGCTGACGATTGCCATTTCGATTGCATCCGGGGTCGACGCGCTGGCGTCCTTCCTGCCGCTTGGCTTTCAGCCCTACAAATTGTGGGCCGAAGCCTTCTTCATCGGTTTACTGATCGTGATGAATCTGCGTGGTCTGAAGGAAGCCATCAAGATTCTATTGCCGATCTTCCTAGGCTTCGTGGCGACCCACCTGGTGCTGATCGTGTATGGCATCCTGGCGCACGCCACCTCGCTGCCGGCCTTGGTGCCGACCACCATGGCCAGCACCGAGGCGCTGGCCGGCAATATCGGCTGGACCGGCGTGGCTGCCATGCTGCTGCTGGCCTACTCGCAAGGCGGCGGTACCTACACGGGCCTGGAAGCGGTCTCGAACAACGTCAATCTGCTGGCCGAGCCGCGCGTGCGCACCGGCAAGGTCACCATGATGTACATGGCGCTCTCGCTGGCCTTTACGGCCTCCGGCATCATCCTGCTTTACCTGTTGTGGGACGCACGCCATGTGCCAGGCGAAACCCTGAACGCCTCGACCTTCAAGCTCATTATCGCCAACATGGGCCTGGGCGGCCCAGTGCTCAACCAGGTGCTGCTGGTGGTGGTGCTGGCCTTCGAGGCCGGGCTGCTGTTCGTCGCTGCCAACACGGGCTTCCTGGGCGGGCCGGCAGTGCTGTCGAACATGGCGTCGGACTCGTGGGTGCCGCACAAATTCCGCTACCTGTCGACGCGCCTGGTGACCCAGAACGGCATCCTGGTGATGGGCATTGCGGCGCTGGCCATTTTGTTCTGGACTGAGGGCAAGGTGACCCTGCTGGTCGTGCTGTATTCCATTTCCGTGTTTCTGACCTTTGCCATTTCCCTGTTCGGGCTGTGTCTGTACTGGTGGCAGAACCGCAAAACGGATGGGCAAAGCTGGTTGCGGCGTCTGCTGCTATCGTTCACCGGTTTTGTCATCTGCAGCAGTATTCTGGGTGTGCTGTCGTATCAGCGTTTTACGGAAGGCGGCTGGGCCACGATTGCCATCATCACGGTCATGGCGCTGCTGTCGATTTTGGTGCGCAAGCACTACCGCGCCACCAAGCTGGCCATCCACTCTGTCGATGAAGTGTTTGCCAACCAGCCCTTTGGTCCGGTAACGGAGACCGTGGAACCTGACCCCGATGCGCAGACGGCCGTGTTCATTGTCGGCTCGTCCCGTGGCGGCGGCCTGCATGCGCTGCTGTGGGTGCTGCGCATGTTCCCTGGCCACTTCAAGAACTTCTTGTTCGTCAACGCACGGACGGTCGATTCGCATGCGTATGGCGGTATAGGCGCCCTGGAAAAGATGCGCGAGGAAGCGGCTGACACGCTGGAGTTCTTTGTCGATTTTTGCCAGAGCCACGGCATGGCAGCGTCGTCCTACATCAGCTTTGGCACCGATGCGGTCGATGAGGTGACGACTCTGTGCGAAGAGATCAATCGCGAATATCCCAGTTCGATTTTCTTCACCAGCAAGCTCATTTTTGCATCCGACAACTGGGTCACGCGTTTGCTGCATAACCAGGCAGCGCTGGCAGTACAGCGGCGCTTGCACTTGGAGGGATTGCAGATGGTGATTTTACCGATGAAGGTGTAGCGCCTTTAATCGCGCCGGCGGTACAGCTTGAAGCGTTCGTCGCGGTCGGACGGGCGCCGGCCTTCCCAGAGCAATTCCCAGTTCGCGCCGCCATGGGGCAGCATTTTTTCGCGGTCGTCGCGCAGCTTGACACTGTCCTGCAGCAGCAAAAGCTGGCAAGGCGGGGCGCCAGCCTTGGAGAACGGCAGCGCGCCATAATAGGCGAACGACGCACGCTGGGGCAGGCCGACATTGGTGTCGACACAGGTGCTGCCAGCAGGAATACGGGCCGCCACTTCACGCGCCACGCTTGCGTAGCTCTTGCTGTAGTTAATATCGGGCAGGAACAAGGTCAGCAGCATCACCCACAACAGGATCAAGCCGCCCGAGGACAGCACGACCGCGCGCCACAGCACCGACGGCTGGCGCGACACGCGCCACTGCACCAGGGCGATCCAGCCCACGGTGGCGCAGGCGGCCACGATGAAGGGCAGCCAGCCAAATTCCGGCACGAAGCCCGGTAACAGGCGCAGCAGATTGTGCGCCATCTTCACCGGCCAGCCGACCAGCTTGGCAACCCAGAACAGCCACAGGATGGAGGCGAGCATGGTCAGCACCATCACCGAGAACCAGTCGATGGCATTGATGGCGCCGCGTTTCATGGTCGGCAAGCCAAAGGCGGCCATGATGGCCAGCGGTGGCAAGAGCTTGAGCAGGTCGCCATTTTCCGGCGCCGGGTCACTGATGATGAGCAGGGTCAGCGCGCCCACAAAGCTGAGCGGCAGCACGATGTGCAGCAGATGGTTCTGGCGTCGCCAGGCGTAGATGGCCCAGCCGGCGAACGGCCAGGCCGGCCAGAAGAACCAGATCCCCGTGCGCAGGAAGGTTTTGGTCGACAACCAGGTCGGAAGGCCGATCTGCACACTGTTCCAGGCCAACCAGCCCGTCAGCGGCTGCTCGCTTGGCGAAGACAGCAGGGCAGCCGGCACAAACCAGATGCAGGCGATGGCGAAGGCGACAGCGCAGGACAAGGCAAGATGCGAGAGCGTGCGTCCCAGCGGCAGCACCAGCAGGCGGCTGCACAGCAGCAGCGCCAGCACCAGGGTGATCGGGGTGAGCATGCCGCGCGTGAGCGTGAGGGCACCGAGCGCCAAGCCAATGAGGATGGCATTGCGTGGCGACGGCGCTTCCACATAGCGCACTGCGCGGTAGAGGAAATAGGCAACCAGGGAGCCTTGCAGGGTGACGGCCAGGGTCTCGTGGCTGAACATGAGCAGGCCCAGGCAGCCCAGGTAGACCAGCATGGCGGTGTCGGCCAGGGTGCGGCCATAGTCGTCCGGTTCCGGCTGGCCGCCAAAGGCCAGGCGCAGTGGCTGGGCTTCCGGGCGGCGGCCCAGGTGGAAGACGGCGAACCAGACCGACATGGTGCCAATCACGAAGATGCCGATGTTGGACAGGCGCGCAGCCATGGCGCCGCCCATGGCCCAGCCAAACAGCTTGATGCACAGGGCGCCCAGCCAGAAGGCCAGCGGGCCCTCGTCGGCCACCGGCAGGCCGGCCAGGTTGGGCGCGAGCCAGTCGTGCAGGCCGCCCTGGGCCATGGTCCACATGATGCCGAAGCTCGCTGCGTCTTCCTTCCACAGGTCGCGTCCAATCAAGCCGGGGAGGATATACAGCAGGCCCAGTCCAAACAGGGCCCAGCGCGGCAAGGCGAGGGTGGCGGCGGCAGCGAGACGGACTGGTTTCATCGAGTGGGGCGGGGGCAGGAAATTCAGTAGGACGTAGTATCAACGAAAAAAAAGCAGCCGTGGGCTGCTTTTTTTGAAACGCGCGGCAAAAACTTAGCCGTTTGCCACTGCAGTCTTGGAACCGACGGCGCCGAACTTCTGGCGGAATTTCTCGACGCGACCTGCGGTGTCGACGATTTTGTGTTTGCCGGTGTAGAAAGGATGGGACTCAGCCGACACCTCGATCTTCACGAGCGGGTATTCTGCGCCTTCGTGGGTGATCTTTTCGCGGGTCTGGATGGTCGAACGGGTGATGAATTTGAAATCGCACGACAGGTCGTGGAAAACAACTTCGCGGTAATCTGGGTGAATGTCTTTACGCATGGTATTGCCTCGGTTAGGTAGGTAGCCAAACAGCACTTCGTCGGTCAATCTTGCTTCGTGACCCGGTTGCCGCTCACTTGCCAGGGTTTAAATACTGCAACCGGCGATTATACAGCTTTTTTTGGGGCGCGAACAGGCTTTGGCTGGGTGAGCTATACTTGATTGTAGGAAATTATTTCCGTCCTTCCATCATTGATCACCTTGCAAAGTTGCTATGACTAATACACTCCCCCGGCGCCGCGTCTTGACCCTGTTATTGAGCACTGGCGCCCTGTCTGCGCTAGCGGCCTGCGGCGGGGGCGGTGGTGCCAGCGCGGGCAGCGCAATTGCTCCGGTTGAAACGCTTGCCGATATTACGGCGGCAATCCTGCAGAACCAAAACGTCACGCTGGCAGGCGATTCGGTGATACGGCTGCCAGCGGGGCTGACGACCTATACCGGCGTCATTTCCGGCCAGGGTACATTGACCCTGGCCTCCGCCAGCGGCAGCGCAAGTACTTTGGCGATCACGCAAACCAGTACCTTCACCTTGCCGCCTGCGCGGCAGGTGCAAACGGTGACGAAGGTGGTGTATCCGGGCGCCGGCTATGCGCTCAATATCGCCGGCAGCAATCCTCCCGTGCTGACCGTGAACGCCGGCGTGACGCTGGAGATCGGTACCAATAGCGCCGCCGATAACCATCCCAACATCATCGCCACGTCCGACACCAAGAATGCGGCCAGCGTCATTAACAATGAAATTAATCTTAACAATATTCTCAATAATGGCAGCATCAGCCTGAACAGCGCGCATTTCATCTTGCTGGGCCAGATAAGCGGTAGCGGAAATGTGCTGCAACCGCCTGGCGTCTGGGGCGGCAATTCGATGGGAGGTATCAACAATTTCGAAGGCGTGCTGTCGCTCAGCGCCGGCCAGGATTTCGGCACCAACCATGTGGCGGCATCGGTGCCGAATGCGAAGGCGATTTTGAACGAGGGCTCGTTTCTGGTGTGGAGTCCGCCCGCAAGCACGGTCACGATCAAGCAGACGATTTATGAAGCGTCCTTTGGCGGCGACATCAATTTTCACCCGATCGGAAATTCGCGGATCGTGATGTCGGGCGTATACAGCCATACCGACAATAGTCCGCACAACAGCCCGAATCTGGTCAACCCCTCGCTCAGCGATCCGAGTCTGAATCTGGCCAAAGTCATTTATCGTGGCGGCGCGAACGATATCAATGGCAATGACGGCAGCTACCGCGGAATCAATATCGAAGCGGGCGGCACCGTGCAGTGGGGCGATGGAACGCACAGTCATTTCTTCCTGCCGTCGGCGCCGTCGCCGGCCGAAGTCTCCCCGGTATTGGGCAAGAAAAACGCCTATATCAACCTGCACCGGGGCGGCACCCTGGCCTTTAACTACAATGGCCCGGTCACGCTGAACGTGGGGATTACCGGTGGCGGTGGCGGACCGCTCAGGGACCAGTCCATCGGCGCAGGCAATGTCACCGTGATGGGGACGCCGGGGAATGATGTCACGTTCGGGCAGCCGCAGAATTTTAATGGCATTACCAGCGTTGAAGCCGGTGCGATTTTGCGGCTAGGTACTGGCGTACCGGTCCCATTGAATTACGTGACGATCAATGCCACCACCGGCAAGAGCACGTTCTTGCAAGCGACTTACACGGGAGATTCATCGTTGCTCACGGCGGAATCGACGGGCGGCCTGCCCACCAATGCAATCAACAATGCAGGGCAGCTGATTGTGCAGAATACGGCGACGAATATAACGCTTTCCAATATCAGCGGCGCGGGGAGCTTTGTCCAACAAGGCGCCGCAACGACGACCTTGCGCAACAATACCTACACGGGTGCCAGCACCATCAAGTCGGGCAGTGTGTTGGCCGCTAGTGCGAATGCATTCGGCACGGGCGCGGTGGTCAATAGCGCGAACCTGGCCTTGGCGCCTGGGCAGCATGCATTAACGCTGGCGAGCGGTCTTACTCAGACTGCGAGCGGCAACCTGACCCTGGCTATTTCCGGTGTTGATGTCGACACCATCACCGCTGCGGGACCAGTTGTCTTGGGCGGCACATTGACCTTGCATGTCACCGGTACGTACGCGCCCGGCCAGAAAGTGGTCTTGATACGTTCGGCAACGGGCATCAGCGGCACTTTCAGTGTGGTCAATAGTAACGGCGTGGCCTTGACCGGACAGGTTGAAGGGCTGACCTACACCATTACGCTAAGCTAGCGCACAATAAAAAAGGGCGGTCCGCAGACCGCCCCTTTTCATGATGCTCGCGTGAGTTAACCTCCGCGGCGGCTTGCAGGGGTTTCATGGGGCATGCCCCATGCCTGCAGAGCGGCTTGGCCATGCCTGGCCAAGCTCCCTGCGCCTCACTCTTGGCGGGTTTACCCGCCGCGGCGCATCATGTCGAAGAACTCGTTGTTGTTCTTCGTGGCCTTCATCTTGTCGAGGATGAACTCCATCGCTTCGATCTCGTCCATCGAGTACAACAGCTTGCGCAAAATCCAGATTTTCTGGAGCTGGTCAGCTTTGATCAGCAATTCCTCACGACGGGTACCCGATTTGTTCAGGTTAATCGCCGGGTAGACGCGCTTCTCGGCCAAACGGCGCTCGAGGTGGACTTCCATATTGCCGGTGCCCTTGAATTCCTCGTAAATCACGTCATCCATGCGCGAACCGGTTTCGATCAGGGCAGTCGCGATGATGGTCAGCGAGCCACCTTCTTCGATATTACGGGCCGCGCCAAAGAAGCGTTTCGGGCGCTGCAGCGCGTTGGCGTCCACACCACCGGTCAATACCTTGCCCGATGCCGGGATCACGGTGTTGTAGGCGCGGGCCAGACGGGTGATCGAGTCCAGCAGGATGATCACGTCCTTCTTCATTTCGACCAGGCGCTTGGCTTTTTCCAGCACCATTTCAGCCACTTGCACGTGACGCGTGGCTGGTTCGTCAAACGTGGAGGCAACCACTTCGCCGCGCACGGAGCGCTGCATCTCGGTCACTTCTTCCGGACGTTCGTCGATCAACAGCACGATCAGGGTGCAATCAGGATGGTTGGCGGTGATCGCATGCGCGATGTGCTGCAGGATCACCGATTTGCCCGACTTGGGCGAGGCCACCAGCAAGCCGCGCTGGCCTTTGCCGATAGGCGCGATCAGGTCGATGATGCGGCCGGTGATGTTTTCCTGGCCATTCATTTCGCGCTCGAGGCGCAGCGGCTCGTTCGGGTGCAGCGGGGTCAGGTTTTCGAACAGGATCCGGTGCTTGGACGCTTCTGGCGATTCGCCATTGACCTTGTCGACCTTGACCAGCGCGAAATAGCGCTCGCCGTCTTTTGGTGTACGTACTTCGCCTTCGATCGAGTCACCTGTGTGCAGGTTGAAACGGCGAATTTGCGAAGGGGAGATATAGATGTCGTCGGTAGACGCCATGTAGCTGGCGTCGGGCGAGCGCAGGAAGCCGAAGCCGTCTGGCAGCACTTCGAGAGCGCCATCGCCGAAAATCTGTTCGCCTGATTTTGCGCGCTTCTTGAGAATCGCGAACATCAGTTCTTGTTTGCGCAGCCGGGCCGCGTTGTCGATATCGAGGCCAATTGCCATCTCTAATAGAGCAGAGACGTGCATTGCCTTCAGTTCAGATAAATGCATGGTTGAGTCCCGTGACGGGAAGTAAAGGTAGGGGAGGGAACAGCGTGGGTTGGTCAAAGAAGGCAACGCGGGCGCGCTGCCTTCGCAGGATTCTCGTTAGATGTTGCTGTCGATGAAAGACTTGAGCTGGCCTTTGGCCAAAGCGCCCACTTTCTGGTCGGCGACAACGCCATTTTTGAACAGGATCAGCGTCGGAATGCCGCGGATGCCGAACTTGGCAGGTACAGCCTGGTTGGCGTCCACGTCCATTTTGGCGATCAAGATCTTGCCGTCGTATTCTTTGGCGACTTCTTCGAGGATAGGGCCGATAGCCTTGCATGGACCGCACCACTCGGCCCAGAAATCGACCAGCACCGGACGCTCGGATTTGAGCACGTCGGCTTCGAAGGATGCATCGCTGATGTGTTTAATATTTTCGCTCATGTGTTCCTCAAAGTGAGGTAAGGGGTCAATAACGCCTGGGAGGGCAGCCGGTCTTGATGGCTTCCTGTCTATAAATGCAACACTATGGTGGTGACTATGTGCGCAAATTCAATAGAGGGAAGTGGGGCAAGAGGATGTCAGGCGGGGATTTAGCTGAAATAATAACCTATTTTCCAGAAAGTGTCGTGACATTGTATACATTCTCTCCGCCGGGGCGCGGCAGGCTGTCCAGCGCCGCGCGCAGCTCGGGGGTACTGATGGGTTTTTTGTAGGCGCCCAGCATCTGCAAACCCTGGACCCGGGCCAGCCGTTCGGCCGAGCGGCGCACCCCTTCATCCATCCCCGAGAGCAGCATGACGTGGCCGCGAAAACCCGCTTCGGCGGCCGCGCGCATGAATTCGATGCCGTCCATGTCCGGCATCGACAGGTCGCAGATCAGCAGGTCAGGGGCGTCGCTGGCCAAGGTGTTGAGCGCGCGCCTGGCGTCGGACTCGCAGCGCACGTCGAACTCGCCCAGGTCGGCCAGCATGTCTTCGAGCACCGACAGCATGAATTGGTCGTCGTCAAGCAGCAGCACGCGCAGGCGTGAGGTGACAGGTGGGTTGGCGCTGGGGGTGGTCATGGACAAGTTCGGGGCCGAAAGGTGCTGCCATTATGGTCGAAGTTAGGTGCGCACGGGACAGTGGCGCAAAAATTATTCGTCGCTGGCAAACGTGGTATTTTGCATAATGTGTTCGGTCACCTTTTCCAGCAGGGGCCACAACTGCGTGAGCAGCGCGCTCGCAGCTGCCGTGTCCGTGGCCGTATCGACCACAGGCAGATGTTCCATCCGTTCGCACAGATCGGCCATGCCCAGCGCGCCCACCGTGCGCGCCGCCGACTTGATGCGGTGGCCCAGTTCGCGCATACGCGCAATGTCACCCGCTTTTAAGCTCGTTTCCATTTCATCGAAGCCGCCCTGGGTACTTTGCAGGAACTTGAAGGCGAACTTGCGCACCTTGGACGCGTCGTAGCTGAGCAGCTTGGCCAGGATGGTCAGGTCGATCACCTGCGGGTCGCCTGCCGGGATGGTGCGAAATCCCACCGGTGGCGGTGGCTCGAGCGGGGCGTCGGCGCTGCGCGCAGGCAGCCAGCGCGCCACTGCCTGGCGCAGCAGCACGGGCTGGATCGGTTTGGTGATGAAGTCGTCCATCCCCGCCTGCATGCAGCGCTCACGGTCTTCGCTGGTGGCGGTGGCCGTCATGGCCAGCACACGCAAGCCTTCAAGCTTGGGGTCGAGCCGGATCAGGCGCGTGGCCTGCAGGCCATCCATCACCGGCATCTGCACGTCCATCAGCACGCAGTCGAAACGGGCTTTGGCCAGCAGGTCCAGCGCTTCCAGGCCGTTTTGCGCCAGGCAGACCGCGCAACCGGCTTCCTCCAGCATTTCAAGTGCGATCTGCTGATTGAAGCTGTTGTCTTCGACCAGCAGGATGCGCGCGCCATTGAGGGCAGCGTCGATGGCAGCGCTGCCCGACGCATTGTCCGGCACATGGTCGGCCAGGCCATCGAGCTTGCCTACGCGGGCGGTGAACCAGAAGGTGGAGCCCTGGCCAGGTGTGCTGATGACCCCCACCGCGCCGCCCATCAATTGCGCCAGTTGCTTGCAGATGGCCAGCCCCAGGCCCGTGCCGCCGTATTCGCGCGTGATCGAGGTGTCGGCCTGCTGGAAGGAGTGGAACAGCTTGGCCGCTTCCTGCTCGCTCAGGCCAATGCCGGTGTCCTGCACTTCAAAGCGCAGCAGGCAGTCGTCAGCGCGGTCTTCGGCCAGCAGCACGCGCACGGTGATGTTGCCGCTGTCGCTAAATTTGATGGCATTGTTGGTGTAGTTGATCAGCACCTGGCCCAGGCGCAGCGGGTCGCCCTGGAGCGCTGGCGGCAGGCCGGGCGCCACCTCGAACACCAGCTCCAGGTGTTTGCTGGCGGCCTTTGGCGCGACCACGGTGGTCACGGTCTGTATCACATGGTCCAGGGTAAAACCGAGCATTTCGATCTCCAGCATGCCAGCTTCGATCTTGGAAAAGTCGAGGATGTCGTCAATGATGCCAAGCAGGTGTTCACCGGCGAAGCGGATTTTTTCCAGGTAGTCGCGCTGGCGCGCGTTCAGGTCGGTCTTCAGGGCCAGGTAGGCCATGCCGATCACGCCATTCATGGGGGTGCGGATTTCGTGGCTCATATTTGCCAGGAACTGGCCCTTGGCCTGGCTGGCTTCTTCGGCTACCTGCTTGGCCAGGTCCAGCTGGTGGGTGCGCTGTCGTACCCGTTCTTCCAGGTGTTCGTTCAGTTCGCGCAGCTCGCGCTCGGCCTCGATGCTGGCGCTGATATCGACCAGCATGCCAATGAGGTATTCGGGCTGGCCGATGTCGTTAAATACTGGTTTGCTGATGCTGCGCAGATGCTGCAGTCGTCCGCTGGCGCGGTTGGTGACAGCGGTGACGGTATCGAGCATGATGCCGCCTTCGAAGGCTGCGGCGGTTTCTTCTGCGTTGCCGCCCAATTGCGCCAGCGTCAGGCCAAATTGCGCTTCGCAGGCGCTGTTGGCCAGGGTGACGCGGCCTTGCGGGTCCTTGATGAACAGGCCCAGGGGCATCATCTGAATGATTTCGTGCAGGCGCGCGGCCAGGGCCTTGAGCTCCTGCTCGGCGCGTTGGCGTTCACTGATGTCGCGCAGGGACACGATGCTCAAGGTCTGGCCCTGGGATTGCAAGGGCGTGAGGTTCACTTCGGCCGGGAAGCTGCTGCCATCGGCGCGCCAGGCGGTCAGCACCGCGTTGGGCGCCTGGGCATCGCTCAGCGCCGGGGCCAGCACGCGCGCGTCCATGCCGGACAGTTCGGCCAGTGGATAGGCAAAGCCGCTGGCAGCGAGTTGATTGGCGTAGCGGATGCTGCCGCCAGCGTCAATCACCAGCATGGCCTCGGGCGAGGCTTCGAGCACCGAGCGCACGCGCGCTTCTTCGGCCGACATGCGTTCGCTGATGTCGGCCATGGTGCCGGTCATGCGCATGGGGCGACCGACGGCGTCGCGCGCCGAGACGATGCCGCGGCCCAGCACCCACTTCCAGCTGCCGTCCTTGCAGCGCATGCGAAATTCGCAGCTGACGCTGGTGCGCGCATGGGTGGCCATGTCGCGCGCGCCGCGTTCCAGTTCAGCCTTGAAGCGCGCCACATCGTCTGGATGCATGTGCCCGATCCACTCGCGAAAGCGCACCGCAAATTCATCAGGCCCATAGCCGAGCAGCTCCTTGTAGCGGGCCGACAGCGTCAGCTCACCACTGCTGCGGTTCCATTGCCACATGCCTTCGCCCGAGCCTTCGAGGGCAAAGCCCCATAGCGCTTCGGCACTGCTCAATTGTTCACGCGTGGTGCGCAGGGCCGCGCGCTCGGCCTGCAAGGTGGCCGAGAGGCGGGCAAAGCGCCAGCCCACGGCGCCGGCGGCCAGCAGCAAAAACAGCGCCGCGCCGAGCGCGATGGAGAGCATGCGCGCGTCCGGTCCGGGGCTTCTGTACAGGAAGCCATCGAGCACGAAGCCGGGGGGTAGGATGCCGGCATCGGTGTAGGCCGCGGCGATGGTGCGCCAGCGTTCGGGATTGGAGTAGCCCACTTCCACCACGTCGGTTTGCATCAGCGGCACCATCTGGTGCGCTTCAAACAGCAGGTGCTCGCGTGTGAGGCGCTGTGGATAGCGGGCCCGGATCAGGTCCACGATTTCGGCCTGGTGGGCCATGGCATAGGCCCAGCCGCGCAGCGTGGCCGCGCGCATGGCTGCCGCACGCGCCGGGTGCTCACGCAGTTCGCCTTCGGTGGTAAACAGCACGTCGCCGTAGAAATCGACACCCATGGTTTGCGGCGAGAGCATGTCGAAGGCCAGTTCCTGGCGCCGAAGCAGGTAGGGCAGGTCGGTGCTGTAGGCGGAAAAGGCGTCGACCTTGCCGCTCAATAGATCGTCCGGGTTGTAGCTGTGGGGGACCTGGTGCATGCCGGCCAGCGGGGTGCCGCTTTTATGCAGCAGCAGTTGCAATTCCAGGCTGTCCGGCTGCAGCATGATGGTGCCGTTGCCGGCCAGGTGGGACTGGCCGCTCTGGTCGGCGCGTACCAGCAGCACGGCGGCCGAATGCTGGAAAATCGAGGCCAGCACCACCACCGGGCGCCCGGCGCTGCGATAGCGCAGCAAGCTCGAGTCGCCAATGCCGTAGGTGGCCTGGCCGGCGAGGACGGCATCGGCAGCACTGGCGCCAGGCGTGGCTTCCCGCAGGGAGACATCCAGGCCCACGTCGCGGTAATAGCCCATCTGCTGTGCCGCATACAGGCCGGCAAACTGGAACTGGTGCTGCCACTTCAGTTGCACGGTGACGTGATCGAGGGCGTGCGCCTGCCCCGGCAGGAGGGCCGCTGCCAGCACATAGCACAACAACAGGAAAGGGCTGCGACGGAACAAGGGCGTCCTCTCGACCAGGGCGGAATAATGGTTGGCTTTTCGACACCATCATTCTAAATGACCCCAGCCAATTCCCCTTAACAATCTTTCAGACTGTGGCGGCGCGGCCTGAAATTTTGTTTCATTTTTAGGCTATTTTTGAAATATTGTGTCAGCCTACGCTGCCGGCGAATTGGTACAACTGGCCCGGATGCCACATCGTCACCACCGAGGCGATCTGGCCCAGGGCGCGGGTGCGGCGGCGCAGCACCAGGCAGCACTGGCGCGCATCGATGGCCAGCATGTCGGCGATCTCGCGTGGCGGCGGCAGCGCTTCAATGCTGTAGGTGGCGCTTTGAAGTGGCGCGGCCTGCATCAGGTGTTCATTGGGGGTGATGGTGGCGAAATCCTGGGACAGATAGGCGGGCGCGCAGGCCGGGTTGACCCAGCGGTCTTCCACCTGGATCGGCACCTCGTTTTCGAAGTGGACGATCACCGAGTGGAACAGCTGCTCGCCCGATGGCAGTTCGAACTGCAGGGCCAGCAGCTCGCTGGCGCGGGCCTTTTCCAGCAGTTGCAAGGTGCTGCGGTGGCGGTGGCCGCGGGCGCGAATTTCATCGGCAATGCTGCGAATTTCGACCAGGGTAGCCTGGTATTTTTGCGGTGCGACGAAGGTGCCCGACCCCTGGCGCCGCGTGAGCACATGTTCGGCCGTCAGTTCGCGCACGGCGCGGTTGACGGTCATGCGCGAGACGCCAAACTGGCGCACCAGCGCTTGTTCGGACGGCACCACGTCGCCCTCCTTCCAGCGGCCGGCGGCGATTTCACCAGTCAGGTAATCCTTGATGCGTTGGAAAATGGGCGTGCTGTCTTGCGCGATTTGATCTTCCAAACTACTCTCCGAAGGGGGCCGGTCGAAAACGCCGATTCTAGCACCCGCGCGCCATGCGGATTCAAAAGCAAGAGGCGGGATGCGCAGGGCAGTGCCGCCGCCTACCATGCGTAACTGATGAAACGGATGGAGCGCATGATGAAAGCCGAGATGAACACAGCACTTTACGCCAGCGATGAAGAGCGCTGGGCCGCAGTCCAGCGGCGCGACCGCGACGCCGACGGCGTCTTCTACTACTCCGTCAAGAGCACGGGCGTGTACTGCCGCCCCTCGTGCGCGGCCCGGCCCGCGCTGCGTGCCAACGTTGCCTTCCACGCCAGTTGCGAAGCGGCCGAGCAGGCCGGCTTTCGTGCCTGCCTGCGCTGCAAACCGGACCAGCCACCGCTGACCGAACGCCACGCGCTGGTGGTGGCGCGCGCCTGCCGCCTGATTGACGCCAGCGACGACATGCCCGATCTGGACAGCCTGGCCGAGGCCAGCGGCATGAGCCGTTTTCATTTCCATCGCATTTTCAAAAGCCACACCGGCATCACGCCGAAAGCTTACGCCACGGCCCAGCGTGCCGCGCGGGTGACGGGCGGCCTGGCAGACGCCGCCAGCGTGACCGAGGCCATTTATGCGGCAGGCTACAATTCCAGCGGCCGTTTTTATGCCGATGCGGCAGGGCGCCTGGGCATGAGCCCGAGCGCCTGGCGCGCCGGTGGACGCGGGGCAGTGATCCGTTTCGCCATCGGTGCCTGTTCGCTGGGCGCGATCCTGGTGGCAGCCACTGACAAGGGCATCTGCGCGATCTTGATGGGGGACGATCCCGGCCAGTTGGCGCGCGACTTGCAGGACCGCTTTCCGGCGGCCGAACTGCATGGCGCCCTGCCTGAATTTGAAGCGACGGTGGCCAAAGTGGTGGCGCTGGTGGAACGCCCGGCCCTGGGCCTGGACCTGCCGCTGGACGTACGCGGCACGGCCTTCCAGCAGCGCGTGTGGGAAGCGCTGCGCGCCATCCCCAGCGGGGCCACGGTCAGCTATGCGGAATTGGCCGAACGGGTGGGCCTGGCCTCTGGCGCACGGGCAGTCGCTGGCGCCTGCGCGGCCAATCCGGTGGCGGTGGCCATCCCCTGCCACAGGGTAGTGCGTAATGACGGCGCCCTGTCCGGCTACCGCTGGGGCGTGGAGCGCAAACGCACACTGCTTGAGCGCGAACGCGAGGGCGGCAACTAGCGCCATGCATGGTGCATCGCACGATGGGAACCCGGCACACTTTTAACCGGGCCCGCGCTACACTCTGAGTTTGCCTATCTCTGGAGTGAACGATGCGTGTGAACCCTGCTTCCCTGTTGGTGCTGGCCTGTGCCACCTTGCTGCCGCTGTCGGCATCGATGGCCGCCACCGTGATTGACCATGCCAACGGCTATACGCTCACTGACAGCGGCAAGCTGCTGCGCTTCGCATCGATCGCCTTTGACGAACAGGGCAAGATCATCGCCGTAGGCAGCGCGGCCCAGGTGCGCGCCAAGGCTGGCGCCAAGGCGCGCCACGTGGACGTACAGGGCAAAACCGTGCTTCCAGGCCTGATCGATGCGCATGGCCACGTGTTTGGCCTGGGCGACCAGTTGTCCCAGCTGGACCTGGCAGGCAGTGCGTCGCTGGCAGTGGCACTGAAGGCGACGACGGACTACGCCCAGGCCCACCCGACGCTGGCGTGGTTGCGCGGGCGCGGCTGGAATCAGGAGATCTGGCAGCTGGGACGCTTCCCGACGGCCGCCGAACTTGATGCCGTTGTCGCCGACCGGCCCGTGTGGCTGGAACGTGTCGATGGTCACGCTGCGTGGGCCAACACCCGCGCCATGCAACTGGCCGGCATCACCAAGGACACGCCCGATCCGGCCGGCGGCAAGATCATGCGCGACGCCGATGGCAACGCTACCGGCATCTTCGTCGACGCGGCCCAGGAACTGGTGTCCAAGGTGCTGCCGCGCGAAGGCGAGGAACATGGCCGCGCTGTGCTCGACCTGGCGCTGCGCCAGATTGCGTCCATGGGTTTGACCGGCGTGCACGACGCCGGCATCGGCATCGCCCAGGATGCGCTGTATCGCGACTATGCGGACCACGGCAAGCTCACCGCACGCATCTACGCCATGATTGGGGACGTGGGCGCGGACTTCGACCAGTTGTCCAAGAACGGCCCGCTCAATTCCTACGCCGGCGACCTGTATGCGCTGCGCGCAGTGAAGCTCTATGCAGACGGCGCCTTGGGCAGTCGCGGCGCGGCCCTGCTGGCGCCCTACAGCGATGAACCGGCCTCGCATGGTCTGCTGTTTCGCAAGGATGCCGACATCGTGTCCCTGATGGACAAGGCCATGAAGCATGGCTACCAGGTCAATGTGCATGCGATTGGCGACGCCGGCAACCGCCAGATATTGAATGGCTTTGAACAGTTGATCAAGCAGACCGGCAGCGTAGGCCAGCGCCACCGCATCGAACACGCGCAAGTGGTCGCGCTGGAAGACATCCCGCGCTTTAAAAGCCTGGGTATCGTGCCATCCATGCAGCCGACCCATGCCACGTCCGACATGAACATGGCGGAAAAGCGCATCGGCCATGAGCGCATCAAGGGTGCCTACGCATGGCGCACCTTCCTCAAGCAGGGCTCGCGCATTGCCTGCGGTTCGGACTTCCCGGTCGAGTCGTCCAATCCCTTCTTTGGTATCCACGCCGCTGTCACGCGCCAGGACGCTGCCGGCATGCCCGCCGCAGGCTGGTACGCCAATCAGGCGATGACGCTCAAGGAAGCGCTGCGCTGCTTCACGCTCGACGCGGCCTACGCCGGGCACCAGGAAAAGGTGGTCGGCTCGCTGGAAAAGGGCAAGTGGGCTGACTTCATCGTCATCGACCGCGATCTGTTCACCATTCCCGCTGGCGATATCCACAAGGTCGGTGTGCTGCAAACCTGGGTGGGCGGACGGCAGGTGTTTGAAAAGAAGTAGCCCGGAAAAGAAATCGTTTGACTTGGTTGTATAGACAACTTAGACTTTGAGCATGCACGTTGGCGCGTGGACGTTTGCTAGAACGTCGCGCGCGCCTTCCCCCAACCGTTCAAGGAGCTGCCATGACCACCGATGCAACCCAGATGGGCCAAGATCCCCGCTATGACGCCAGCCGCGAAATCCGCGCCCCCCGTGGCAGTGAGTTGTCCTGCAAGAGCTGGTTGACGGAAGCGGCCTACCGCATGATCCAGAATAATCTGGACGCGGAAGTGGCGGAAAATCCCAAGCACCTGGTGGTCTACGGCGGTATTGGCCGCGCGGCGCGCAACTGGGCCTGCTACGACCAGATTCTCGAATCCCTGCGCACGCTGGAAGACGACCAGACCCTCCTGATCCAGTCGGGCAAACCGGTGGGCGTGTTCCAGACCCACGCCGACGCACCGCGCGTGCTGATCGCTAACTCCAACCTGGTGCCCAAGTGGGCCAACTGGGAGCACTTCAATGAGCTCGATCGCAAGGGCCTGTTCATGTATGGCCAGATGACGGCCGGCAGCTGGATCTACATCGGTACCCAGGGCATCGTGCAGGGCACCTACGAAACCTTCGCCGAAGCCGGGCGCCAGCATTTTGGCGGCGACTGGGGCGGTCGCTGGATCTTGACGGCGGGCCTGGGCGGCATGGGCGGCGCCCAGCCGCTGGCCGCCACGTTTGCCGGCGCCGTGTCACTCAATATCGAATGCCAGCAAAGCAGCATCGACTTCCGCCTGCGTACCCGCTACCTGGACAAGCAGGCCAAGGATATCGACGATGCGCTGGCCCTCATCAAACACCACACCGACAAGCGCGAAGCCGTGTCCATTGGCCTGCTGGGCAATGCGGCCGACATCCTGCCGGAACTGGTCAAGCGCGCCAAGGCTGGCGGGATGGTGCCGGACATGGTGACGGACCAGACCTCGGCCCATGATCTGATCAACGGCTACCTGCCACGTGGCTGGACGGTGGAAGAGTGGAAGGCCGCCCAGCAGGATCCCGCGCGCCACGCCCACCTGACCCAGTGCGCCGCCGAATCGTGCGCCGTGCACGTCAAGGCCATCCTCGACTTCCACGCGATGGGCGTGAAGGCTGTCGACTACGGCAACAACATCCGCCAAGTAGCGAAAGACCAGGGCGTGACCAATGCCTTTGATTTCCCCGGTTTCGTGCCAGCTTATATTCGTCCCCAGTTTTGCGAAGGGCGCGGTCCCTTCCGCTGGGTGGCCTTGTCGGGCGACCCGGAAGACATCTACAAGACCGATGCCAAGATCAAGGAACTGTTCCCCGAGCAGAAGCAGGTGCACCACTGGCTGGACATGGCGCGCGAGCGGATCGCCTTCCAGGGTCTGCCGGCGCGTATCTGCTGGCTGGGCCTGGGCGAGCGTCATATCGCCGGCCTGGCCTTTAACGAAATGGTACGCAACGGTGAACTGAAAGCGCCTGTCGTCATTGGCCGCGACCACCTGGACACCGGCTCGGTCGCCAGTCCTAACCGTGAAACCGAAAGCATGCGAGACGGGACCGATGCCGTCTCGGACTGGCCTTTGCTCAACGCCCTGCTCAATACTGCCGGCGGCGCGACCTGGGTGTCGCTGCACCACGGTGGCGGCGTGGGCATGGGTTACTCGCAGCATTCCGGCGTGGTGATTGTGGCCGACGGTACCGATGCCGCCGCCAAGCGCTTGGCCCGCGTGCTGGTCAACGACAGCGGCTCGGGCGTGATGCGTCACGCCGACGCCGGCTACGACAGTGCCATCGCCTGCGCCAAGCGCAATGGCCTCAACCTCCCAATGGTGAAGTAATCTATGAACACGACCACAAATAAAAGCTGGACCCTGAACCCGGGCGCGATGACGCTTGCCGACCTGCGCGCCGTGTGGGCCGCACCGGCGCCGTTGGCGCTCAACGCGGACGCTTACACCGTCATCAAGGCTTCGGCAGCGGCGGTGGACGCCATCGTCGCCAAGGGCGATGCGGCCTACGGCATCAACACCGGTTTCGGCATCCTGGCCAAGACCCGCATCCCGGACGAAAAGCTCGAGGAACTGCAGCGCAATCTGATTCTGTCGCACTCGGTGGGCACAGGCGCGCTGCTGTCGGACGCGGTGGTGCGCCTGATCATGTTGATGAAGATCGGCAGTCTGGCCCGTGGTTTTTCGGGCGTACGCCCCTTGATCATCGATACCCTGATCGCCCTGTACAACGCCGGCATCATGCCCGCCATTCCCGCCAAGGGATCGGTAGGCGCGTCCGGCGACCTGGCGCCGCTGGCGCACATGACACTGGCCATGCTGGGCGTGGGCCAGGTGCGTGTTGACGGCAAGCTGGTTGAAGCGATGGACGCCTTGAACAGCGCCGGCATCGCGCCGGTAGTGTTGGCGGCCAAAGAGGGCCTGGCCCTGATCAATGGCACCCAGGTGTCGACCGCCCTGGCCCTGCATGGCTTATTCATGACCGAGCGCCTGGTGGAGGCGGCCATGGTGGCCGGTTCCTTGTCGCTCGATGCCGCCAAGGGCAGCGATGCGCCGTTTGACGCGCGCGTGCACGAAGTGCGTGGCCAGCCAGGCCAGATCGCCGCCGCTGCCATCTATCGCCAACTGGTGGCCGACAGCGCCATTCGCGCCTCCCACCTGGTGGGCGACGAGCGCGTGCAGGATCCCTACAGCCTGCGCTGCCAGCCGCAAGTCATGGGCGCCATCATCGATTTGGTGCGCAATGTGTCGCGCACCCTGCTGATCGAAGCGAATGCCGTCACCGACAATCCGCTGATCTTCCCCTCGACTGGCGAGATCATCTCGGGCGGCAATTTCCATGCCGAGCCGGTAGCCTTTGCTGCCGACACGCTGGCGCTGGCAATTGCCGAAATCGGTGGCCTGGCCGAGCGACGTATCGCGCTGCTGATCGACGCCACCTTGTCCGGCCTGCCGCCTTTCCTGGTGCGCGAACCTGGCGTGAATTCGGGCTTCATGATCGCCCATGTGACGGCAGCGGCGCTGGCGTCGGAAAACAAGTCACTGGCCCATCCTGCCAGTGTTGATAGCTTGCCGACCTCCGCCAACCAGGAAGACCATGTCAGCATGGCCACCTTCGGCGCGCGCCGTCTGGACGATATGGCGCAAAATACAGCTGTCATCGTCGGTATTGAATTGCTGGCTGCGGCGCAGGGCATCGATTTCCATCGTCCGCTCAAGTCCTCGCCGCACCTGGAGCATGTCCATGCCCAGTTGCGCAACAAGGTGCCCTTCTTTGACGCAGACCGTTTCTTTGCACCGGATATCGAAGCGGCCAGGTTGATGGTGGTGGAAGGTGAACTGAGCGCTTCCTGCCAGGGTCTGTTCGGCGCCCTCTACGCATAAAAACGGTCGGAGAAGAAGATGGATTTCGCGTTCAAGCAGGGCAGCATTCCTTTGCTGGTGTCGATGCCGCACGTGGGCACCGACATCCCCGACGACATCGCAGCACGCCTGGCGCCGTGCGCGCTCGAGCGTGCGGACACCGACTGGCACCTGGGGCAGTTGTACGGCTTCCTGCAGGACATGGGCGCCTCCACCATTGCCGCCCGCTGGTCGCGCTACGTGATTGACCTCAATCGCCCACCGGAAGACACCAATCTGTATCCAGGGCTGTCAACCACGGGTCTGTGCCCGGTCGACACCTTTGGCAGCGAACCACTGTATCGCGGTGGCGACACCCCGGGTGAACAGGAAGTGCAGCAGCGCCTGAACCACTACTGGCAGCCTTACCACCGCCAGCTGCGCGCGGAATTGGACCGCATGCTGGCGCTGCATGGCAGGGTGGTGCTGTGGGACGCGCATTCGATTGCTTCGGTGGTGCCGCGTTTTTTTGAAGGACGCCTGCCCGACCTCAATTTCGGCACGGCCCAGGGTACTTCGTGCGCCCCCACCATGCAGGATGCGATCGTGGGTATCGCGCAGGGCCAGCAAACGTTTTCAGTGGCCGTCAATGGCCGCTTCAAGGGTGGGCATATCACGCGCCACTATGGTCAGCCAGCCCGCAATGTGCATGCCATCCAATTGGAGATGTGTCAGTGCCTGTACATGGACGAAAGCGCGCCGTTTGCCTATCGCCCGGAGCGTGCCGCGCTGGTGCAGCCCCTGCTGCGCGAGCTCACAACAGCCGCCGTCAACTGGGCGCGCCAATGAACACGCTGTTTGCCCGCCAGGCCTTGCTGCCAGAGGGCTGGCGTCAGAATGTGCGCATCAGCTGGGACGCCGCCGGTAACCTGAGCGCGCTCACGCCCGATGCCCAGCACACGCCCGGCGAAGCAATGGCCGGCCTGGTCATGCCGGGCATGATCAACCTGCATTCGCACGCCTTCCAGCGTGCCTTGGGCGGCTTGACCGAGACCGCCGGCGATGGCCCTGACAGCTTCTGGACCTGGCGCGACCTGATGTACCGCTTCGCGCGCACCATCACGCCGGCCCACATCGAAGCCATCGCCGCGCAGCTGTTTGCCGAATGCCTGCGCCATGGTTATACGTCAGTGTGTGAATTTCACTACGTGCAGCGCGACCAGCAGGGCGCGATGTATCCGCGTCCGGCGGAAACGGCTGAACGGGTCGTTGCCGCTGCAGCGCTCACGGGCATCGGCGTGACCATGCTGCCCGTCTTGTACAGCTATGCCGGGTTTGGCGAGCAGGCCTTGAAGCCCGAGCAGGCGCGCTTTCGTACCGGGCCTTTCGAGGTCCTGCAAGTGATTGATGCGCTGGACCCCTTGCGCAGTACCCAGGTTGAGGTGGGTGTGGCGCCGCATTCACTCCGCGCTGCCTCCAGCACGCAGATTCGCGAAGTGCTGGACGCCTTGCCGCCAGAACGGCCAGTCCACATTCATATCGCCGAACAGCAGGCCGAGGTCGACCAGTGCATCGCCGCCACCGGCATGCGGCCAGTACGCTACCTGATGGAGCAGTTTGCGATCGATCAGCGCTGGTGCCTGGTGCACGCCACTCATCTGGACGAGGCCGAAACTGGCGCACTGGCGGCCAGCGGCGCCATTGCCGGTCTTTGTCCGACGACGGAGGCCAATCTGGGCGATGGCCTGTTCCCGCTGCAGCCGTACCTGGCCGCCGGTGGCCGCTTCGGCATCGGCAGCGATAGCCATGTTTCGCAGTCTCCAGTGGAAGAACTACGCTGGCTGGAATACGGTCAACGCCTGCAGCACCAGCGCCGCAATGTGGCAGCGGCGCCAACGCAGCGCCGGGTCGGCGACTTCCTGTGGCAAGCTGCCCTGCAGGGCGGTGCGCAAGCCTCTGGCCGCCCGGTTGGCGCCCTGGCAGTGGGCAAGCGCGCCGATTTGCTGGTACTCGACAGCGAACACCCGAATCTGGCCGGCATCGGCGCCGACGACGTGCTTGGCACCTTTGTCTTCAGCGGCAACGACAATCTCGTGCGCGACGTGATGGTCGGCGGGCGTTGGGTGGTGCGCGAGCGCCAGCACGTGGCGCAGGCGGCGATTGCGCAACGCTATATGCACACCATCGCCGAATTGCGTACACTGAGATCATGACACTGTTGATTCCTTTTGCCGGCCTGGAACCGGCGCCCTGGAAGAATGGGGGCGGCAGCACCACCGAAATCGCCATCGCACCGGTGGGCGCTAGCCTGGACAAGTTTGACTGGCGTATCAGCCTGGCCACCATCGCGACCGACGGCCCATTCTCGGCTTTCCCGGGAGTGGACCGCACGCTGGCGCTGGTCGACGGCGCGGGTGCGGTGCTCGAGATCGGCAACGAAGGGCGCTTCGTGCTCAGCGAGGAGGACCCCATCGTCGAATTCGAGGGCGAATCGCGCGTGCATGCCACGCTCACGGACGGACCGACGACCGATTTCAACGTCATGACCGCACGTGCGCGCTGCCATCATCGGCTCGGTCGCCGGGTGCTCGAAGGCGCGTCCGAATTCGCGCCGCGCGGCGACATCACCGTGCTGTTTTTGGTCGAAGGCGAACATCTCTCCGTGAGCAGCGACGCCGAGCGCCTGTGCATGGTGCGCTACGATGCGGTGGTATTCGACAGCTCCGCCTTGTGGACGCTGGAGGCCAGCGAAGCGACCGTGTTCGTGATCGATATTTTCTTCAACAAGGCCTAAGCGATGCCGATGCTCTGTGATGTCCTGTTTACGAATGTGCATCTGGCTACCATGGTGGACGGTTACGGGGAGCGGCGTGACACCGCCATCGGTGTTATCGACGGTCGTATCGCGTGGATGGGACCGCAGGACCAGGCACCGGCCTCTGACGCCTTGATCAACGGTGCCGGATGCTGGCTCACGCCTGGCCTGATCGACTGCCATACCCATATTGTCCATGCCGGCAACCGGAGCGACGAATTCGAAGCGCGGCTCAATGGCGCTACCTACGAAGACATCGCCCGCAGCGGCGGTGGCATCATGTCGACCGTGCGCGCCACACGCGCAGCGAGCGAAGAAGAGCTGCTTCGCCAAAGCCTGCCGCGCGTAACGAGCTTGCTCGCTGAAGGCGTGACGACCATTGAAATCAAGTCCGGCTATGGCCTGGACCTGGAGACGGAAGCGAAAATGCTGCGCGTGGCGCGGCAGATGGAAGAGGCGCTGCCGGTCAGCGTCGCCACCACGTTTTTGGGTGCGCATGCTTTGCCACCGGAGTTTGCCGGCCGCGCGGATGACTACATCACAGAAATTTGCAATGTCATGCTGCCGACCTTGGCCGCGCAAGGGTTGGCCGACGCGGTCGATGTCTTCTGCGAGCGTATCGGCTTTTCCAACGAACAGACCGAGCGCGTATTTGAAGCCGCGCGGCGTAATGAACTGCCGGTCAAGCTGCACGCAGAGCAGTTGTCGGACCAGCGCGGCGCAGAACTGGTCGCGCGTTACCAGGGCCTGTCCGCCGACCACCTCGAACATCTCAGCCAGGCTGGGATCGACGCCATGGCTGCTGCGGGCACCGTGGCCGTGCTGCTGCCAGGCGCCTACTACTTCCTGCGCGATACCACGCCGCCGCCCATCGCCGCCATGCGCAGCGCCGGCGTTCCCATGGCCGTGGCGACCGACTGCAATCCCGGCACTTCGCCCATGACCTCGATACTGCTGGCGATGAACATGGCCTGCACCTTATGGCGATTGACGCCTCAGGAAGCGCTGGCAGGGGCCACCATCCACGCTGCGCGCGCACTGGGACGGCAGGCAGACATCGGCACGCTGGAAGTGGGAAAGCGCGCAGACTTCGCACTGTGGGACATTGCCCGTCCGGCCGACCTGTCCTACGCGATAGGCTTCAATCCCTGCCGCGCCGTGGTCAATGGCGGTGTGCTGCGCGATCCAGTGGTAAGCTTGCCCGACTGAGTTTTCCGGGAGGGTGCGTGCGCACCACACTGCAAATTTTTATGTCCTGCCTGGCCGGCCTCGCGCTGGCTGCCAGCTGCATCACGGCCAGCGCTGCCGACGACGTGCTGCGCATCGGCTCCAAGCGCTTTACCGAGTCCTATATTTTGGGCGAGATCCTCACCCAAACTGCTGCGGCGCATGGCAAGGCCGAACACCGTCAGGGCCTGGGCAACACCGCCATCGTGCTGGCGGCGCTGCAGGCGGGCAGCATCGACCTCTATCCCGAATACCTGGGCACCATTGATGCCGACATCCTGAAAAACCCCAAGCCTGCCACGCTGGCGCAACTGCGCGCGGCGCTCGCGCCCATGGGCCTGGGCGTGGCAGTGCCGCTGGGTTTTAACAATACTTCTGCGCTGGCCGTGCGCGCCAATGCCGGCATCACCAACTTGTCGCAACTTGCAGGCAAGCTGGAGCTGCGCTTTGGCCTATCCCACGAATTCATTGGTCGCGCCGACGGCTGGCCCGGACTGGCGCAGCGCTACCATCTGCAGCAGTCGGTCAGCGGACTCGATCACGGCATCGCCTATGAAGCGCTGGCGCAGGGGAAGGTCGATGTCATCGACATTTATTCAACCGATGCCAAGATCAAGCGCTATGGCCTGACCGTGCTGGCGGACGACCTGGCCTATTTCCCACGCTACGACGCCGTGCTGTTGTACCGGCTCGATGTCCCGGGCCGTTTTCCGGCGGCGTGGAATGCCATCGGCAAGCTCGAAGGGCGCATCGACGAAGCCCAGATGATCGCGCTTAATGCTGCGGTCGAACTGGAAGGGAAAAGCTTCGCCGATGTGGCGCGCGCCTGGCTGGCGCCTACAGCTGCGGCGAACAAGGCCAGGACGGGACTGGCGGCCAAATTGTTCGGGCCCGACCTGTGGACCTTGACGCGTCAGCATCTGCTGCTGGTCCTGGTGTCGGTGCTGCTCGCCTGCGTGATCGGCATCCCGCTCGGCGTTGGTGCCGCCCTGATGCCGCGCCTGCGCCAGCCGGTGCTGGCCCTGGCTGGCGTGCTGCAAACCGTGCCATCGCTCGCCCTGTTGGCGATCCTCATTCCCGTGATGGGCATGATAGGTACGGTCCCTGCGCTGGTAGCGCTGGTGGTATATGGCTTGCTGCCTGTGGTGAGAAATACCTGCACCGGCATTCTGGGCGTGCCGGCGGGGATGCGCACAGCGGCGCTGGCCTTGGGCCTGCGTCCTGGGCAGCGGCTTCGTTACGTGGAACTACCCCTGGCGCTGCCGGTGATACTGGCGGGCGTGAAAACGGCAGCCGTGATGAGCGTGGGCACAGCCACCATTGCCGCCTTCATTGGCGCGGGTGGTTATGGCGAGCGCATCACCATTGGCCTGGCACTCAATGACAACAACATGCTGCTGGCGGGTGCGATCCCCGCCGCCGTCATGGCCCTGCTCACCCAACTGCTGTTCGAAGTCGTCGAACGGCGCCTGCTCAAGCGCGCACGCTAAGCCTGACCTCGAAGTTCCGTGAAGGGGAACTTAAATCAGTTCGCGCACGCTCAGTTCTTTTTTTGCGTAGGCGTACAGCACGGGAGCGGCAATGACGCCGGCCAGGCCGAACACCGATTCGGCCACCAGCATGGCGACCAGCAGTTCCCACGAGCGCGCATTGATGTGGGCGCCAATGATGCGGGCGTTGAGGAAGTATTCGAGCTTGTGCAGCACGATCATGAAGCACAGCGAGGCCAGCGCCGTCTGCAGCGAAATCGATAAGGCCAGCACCACCAGCACGCTGTTCGAGATCAGATTGCCCACTACCGGCAGCAAGCCAGCGATGAAGGTAATGGCCACCAGCGACTTTGAGAATGGCAGCGTCACGCCTGCCAGCGGCAGCACCACGAAGACGAAGATGGCGGTAATGGTGGTGTTGATGGCCGAGATCCACACTTGGGCAAAGACGATGTCGCGGAAGGCTTGCGCCAGGCGGATGACGCGTTCGCGCAAGGCCGCTGCGAGCGGCCTGCGTGGCGTGAGCACCGCATCATCGTGCAGGCTCACCATGACGCCAATGATCATCCCCAGGAGCACATGCAGTACGGTGCGTCCGGCTTCGGCACCCGCTGTCTTGGCGTCGGCCGCGTGTTCGCGCAGCAGGCCGGTCAGCATTTCGCGCAGCGAGTCGGCATCAACCGGCAGGCGGTCGCTCAGCCATGCAGGTACCTGGGTGCGCGAGGCGTCAATGATGTCGGCCAGTTTCTGAAACAGGCCGGTGATGCTGGCCGAGTCGACTTTGAGCAGCACGACAATGCCCCAGATCGAGAGCGTCAAGAGCGCCACGATCACGCCACCAATGACGCCGGCGGCAATCATGCGCGCACGGGCGTCGCTGATCTTGCCGCGCAGGCGAGGGGCGATCAGGTGGACCAGCGAATAGACCAGCAGGCCGGCAAACAGGGCGCCAATCAGGCCCTTGATCAAAATGAGCAAGAGAAACGAGGCAGCGAGAATGTAGGAGGCGATGGTGCATGCGTCGAGTTTTTTCAGAATCGTCATTACGACCTTTCAGTGCTGGCGGAGTCATGCGAATCGCATGGTGGGGGTTCCGACGCAACAGTCATTATTGCGGTTGGGTAAATATTGGCGCTAAGGATAACCGGTTTCAGCGAACCCGTAAGCAATTGTAAAGACGAATCCTGAAATTGACCTTAGGCACTATAGTGATCCGCAGATTGATCCCAATCTCCCCTTCCCATCGAAACATGGGTTAACCCACGGCGCAGCACACCGTGGGTTTTTTCTTTTCAGGCCGCTGCCAGCGCGTCCAGCGCCGTGCCGGTGACGCGGCAGATGCGCCAGTCCGGCAGCAGCTCGGCACCCATCCCCTGGTAGAAGGCAATGGCCGGCGCGTTCCAGTCCAGCACGGACCATTCAAAGCGACCGCACTGGCGTTCGCGCGCCAACTGGGCCAGGCGCACCAGCATCTGGCGGCCATAGCCTTTGCCACGGTGCGACTGCTTGACGTACAAGTCTTCCAGGTACAAGCCCTTCTTGGTCAGGAAGGTCGAAAAATTGTGGAAGAACAGGGCAAAGGTGACGACCTGGCCGTCTTCCTCGCCCATGATGGCCTCGCAGGCTGGACGTGGGCCAAACAGGCCTTCATGCAGCAGCGCTTCAGTGGCCACCACCATGTGCTCGAGTTTTTCAAACACGGCCAGTTCCAGGATCATCGCGTGGATATGGGCCACGTCCGACGGTTTGGCGGGACGGATGCTAAATGCGGGGACAGTGCTCATGGAACCTCGGGAACGGTGGACAGGTCACAGACCTGTTTGGTGGTGGTGGGGGAAGGCGTGCGCACGGCCCAGGCCACGCTGGCCAGGCATACCAGCATGCCCGCATATTCCAGCGGTCCCGGACGGTAGTCTTCCAGGCGGATCGACAACAGCACGGAGATGACGGGCGTGACGACACCGATGTAGACGGCTTTTTGCGAGCCGATGCGGTTAATCAGCGTGAAGTAGGCATTAAAGGCAATCACGGAACCGAAGATGGCCAGGTACACAAGCGAGGCCCAATAGCGCGGAGCGCTGGGCAGGCTGAACGTTTGACCGCTCACCAGTGCCCAGCACGCCACCATCAGCGTACCCCAGCACATGGACCAGGCCATGGTCAGCATCAGATTGGGCGAGTGGGCGCGCACCTTGGTGACCACCACATTGCCGGCCGAACTGGAGATGGTCGCGATCACTGCCAACGCCAGTCCCAGCAGGAAGTGGCCGGCACCGCCACCGAGGATATCGCGCCAGGCGGACGCAATCGCGTGGAAGAACAGCATGGTCACGCCACTGACCGCCACCACGCCAGCGGCCCAGGTGCGCCAGCCGATGCTGGTGCCGAAGGCGATGCGGCTGCAGATAGGATTCCAGAACACCATCAGAGCAAAGAGCACGGCCACCAGGGCCGACACCAGAAAACGCTCGGCGTTGTACGTGCAAACATAGGACAGGGCAAACGAGAAGACGCCCTGCAACATCAGCCAGCGCTGGGCCGACCAAGGCAGGCGCAGCTTGTCGCCTCGCGCCAGGCATAAGCAAAAAAGCGTGGCCGAGGCCAGGCCGAAACGATAGACCACCGAAACCGCGGGCGGCACCTCGCCCAGTTGCAGGGTAATGGCCCAGAAGGTGGAGCCCCAGATCAGGGAGGCAATGGCAAACAGGAGGGGCGAGGACATGCGCAAAAGTATAGGGGGAATCGCGATTTCCTGCCGGCAAAGCGCAGAAATGCGCACCCGCCGGCGACAGGCAGGCGCGCTCGTGTGAACGTCTACCAGGCCAGTTTCAAGCGGCGGTACAGGAAGCTGAGCACGAACAGGGGGCCGATCAGCAGAAAGCGCAAATCGTCCAGGAAGGAGGGTTTCTTGCCTTCGATCTTGTGGCCGATGAATTGCCCGATCCAGGCCAGCACGAAAATGGCGATCGACAGTGGCAGCACGGCAGGGCGGGGCATCAGGCTGAGCAAACCAAGCATGATGGCGGACATCAGCAGCATGCCAACGGCGAACGGTGGCGACAGTTTCAGGTAGTAGGCCAGTGCCACCACCGTCACGGCCAGCGCGGCCAAGGGATGGACTGCCCACACCAGCCCCAGCAGCGTGAACACGATGACGGGTACGCAGATGAAGTGAATGATTTCGTTGGTGTGGTTCAAATGACTTTCGCTGTATTTCGCCAGCAAGGTGTCGATTTCGCGAACGTGTGCGGTGCTGTCCATGGTGGGTCTCCGGCCTGGGTGGTTGTCGGTTATTGTGATGACTTGTCCGGGAATTCTACACCGGCGCGTAGTTCCAGCCGCTAGAATCGCAGCATGCCTGTTTTTGCCGCTCTCCGCCCATGACCTCGCCATCGCAGACGCTACCGATAACCGATCCAGAACTCACTGAGCGCAAGCGCTGCTTCGCGCCTGTCGTTGATGCGCATACACGCCTGCTGGTGTTGGGCAGCTTGCCTGGCGAGCAATCGCTGGCGCTGCAAGAATATTATGGAAATCGGCAGAACAAGTTCTGGCTGTTGATGTCCAACGTACTCGAGACCGATCTGGTGGCATTGGACTATCCCGCGCGTTTGCATGCCTTGCGCCTGCGTGGCGTTGGACTATGGGATGTGGTGGCCGAAGCGCATCGGCCGGGCAGCCTCGATAGTCGAATTCGCAGCCGCGACGATAACGACTTGCCTGGCCTTTTGGAAAGTTTTCCCAACATCGAGGCGATTGCCTTCAATGGCGGGACCGCTGCGCGCCTGGGCCTGAAAGTGCTGGGCGCGTCGGCATCGCGTTACCAAATCGCGCAATTGCCGTCGAGCAGTCCGGCCTATACCCTGGCATTTGCCGACAAGCTGGCGCAGTGGATGCAGTTGCGCGCGCTACTTGCCCAAGCCCGCGCCTTGCCTGCTCCCTAGTGCCAGGCAAAAGCCCCGCTTAGCAGCGTATGTCAACCAGTCCCGCGAACACGGCAATGACCATGCCACCCAATGCACCGACGGACAGGCCCACGCCGGCGAGCATAAGGCGGATGACCATGCGTTCCAGCCGGCTCGGCCCATTGTCGAGCGCGCCGGCGTCCAATGTCGGTTCGCTCAGCTCCGCGCTCATGGTGCCCCCTCGGCTGGTGTACTGCGCGCGGCGATCCGCTGTTCGAGCGCGTCTTTCAGATCATCGACCTCCTGGCCGCTGGCCTTGACCGTGGCGATGATCTGGGCAGCGTCCAGACCACCGGTGCGCGAGGCTTCGACCAAGCTCCAGGTACGCGCAGCGCGCCGCCCGCTGCGGCAGTACAGCAGCACAGGTCCCGGACTATTTGCCAGTGCCTTCCCCAGCGCCGTGACGGCGCTGTCGGGAATGGCGCCATGCGGGACCGGGATGTAGACAAAGTTGAGCGCGTTGAGATCGGAAGAGC